>NZ_JAIEOF010000174.1 GCF_019750675.1 Methylobacterium sp. | reverse complement strand
GACCTCGACTACATCAACGCCCACGGCACCTCGACGCCCATGGGCGACGAGCTGGAGCTGAAGGCCGTGGAGCGCCTCCTCGGCGACCACGCGGCACGCGCCTCGATGTCCTCCACCAAGTCCTCAATCGGCCACCTCCTGGGCGCCGCCGGCTCCGTGGAAGCGATCTTTTCGATCCTGGCCATCCGCGACGGCATCCTGCCGCCGACCCTCAACCTCGACAATCCGTCCGTGGAGACCGCGATCGACCTCGTGCCGCACGAGGCCAAGCGCAAGCGGGTGGATACGGTGCTGTCGAACTCGTTTGGGTTCGGTGGGACGAATGCGAGCTTGGTGATGCGGCAGGTGGATTGATCTGAGGCAGCTCTAAACTAGTTCGGTTTCCCAGTATTTTTCGCGACTCGGCTTACATGCACGTCTAGCGTGTGCTCTACTCCGTTCATTATTAACGGGGTGATGCAATGCGTTTTGAACAGGCGCGGATACTCATACTATGTAAAACCTATCCATCCCCTAGTTCAAAGTATGCCGAAACCTCATGTGTGGCTGGTGTATCTGATAAAGGCGATTTGATCCGACTATACCCAGTACCGTTCCGCATGATCACTGAGGATAAAAAATTCAAAAAGTGGCAGTGGATTACAGCACAAATATCTAAGACGCGTAATGATCATCGGAACGAGAGTTTTCGGGTCAATGTCGACTCGATTCTCTGTAATGGCGCACCAATTGATACTAAAAATAATTGGATGAACCGTCTCAAGTTTATTGAACATCTTCCAGTTTTTCGTGATTTATATGAAATCGAAAATAGTCGTTCTCAGGAAGGGACGACTCTTGCGATTTTAAAAACAAACTGCCGGTTAAAACTAGAAATTTCAAAAGCCGAGACTCCTGATTGGACAATAGAGGAGCAAAACAAGCTTGTTCAGCTCCAGAATCGGCTCGACCTTTTCGATCAAACCGATCGAAGCAACATTCGATTACTAAAGAAAATCCCATACAGTTTTTACTATCGTTTTACAAGTTCTGTTGGAGAATACAGGATAAAAATTGTCGACTGGGAGGCGGGGGCACTGTACTGGAATACTCGCAGATCGCATGGAGAAAATTGGGAACAGCCATTTCGACAAAAACTTGAGGTGGCTTTGCCAAGCAGTAATTTGATGTTTTTGGTTGGAAACATCCATAGATTTCCAAGCCAATGGCTAATTATAAGTCTAATATATCCGCCAAAGCCCGCTGATATTTTTTTACAGCCAAATTTATTTGACAGTTAGATGGATAGTTCGAATTTGAGATATATTTTCCACAAAATCAGATATAATGCTCCTATGACAGGCGCGGTAATCTCTCTCGAAACAAACTAAGCATGTGTTGATGTTCTCTACAAAGCCTGCAAGCTCAATGACTTTTTGATAATTATCATTTAAGTATTTACGGAATTCAATTTCATATGCGGCCCAATCTTTATCGATCTTAAATTTGTCCCGAATAAGTTTTGGACATCCAAAAATGGGGGCATGAACATAATCAATTCCAGCTTCTTCGATATTTTTACTGAAAGAAGATTTTGAAAACCCCGGCTTACGCGAAAGCGGAAGTTGTCTCACATCGATTATTACTTCCATTCCCTGTGAGCAAATCGTTCTGACAAATTCCTCTATATTTGCTCCCTCATATCCTGCAGTAAACAATGGCATTTTTTTTCCTATTAAAGCTCGAGTCTCTATCCGCTAATACTTTTTGTGCCTGTCGCCATATTTGTTGCCCTACTTACAAAATTAGAGGGAACGTCCGCTAGAGATTTATCAAGCCAGAAACCGTGCTGACCCAGGACCTCAATCGTCAATGAGGCAGATTCCTAGCTTGACCATTCGGCGAAGCAATCCCCATTCCGCCACAAAACCCACCAAGTTCGCGCGTCAGAATGCCGGCCCCCTGCGCCCACCCCCTCGACTCGGGTGCACGGACTCCCCTAAAAAATCCGGCGGCGGCCGGGGTGGGGACCTGAGGCCCGAACAGGATGTCCATGTTCTTCCGCAAACGCCCAGATCCGGCGCCGACGCCGATCCCCTCCGACGAGCCGGCCCTGCCCAACCGCCTGTCGCCGCGCAGCCCCTCCGAGGCGATCAAGCCCACCGCCGCGCCGCCGCCGCCCGACCGTCCGGTCCGTGAGCGCGGCGGGCTGCTCGCCCGCATCTCCGGCCTGCTCACCGCCTCGGTCGTTCTGGCCATCGCCGTGATGATCGGCGTGACGCTGTTCGAGCGCCAGACCAAGGAGCCGGGGCCGCTGCCCGCCGACAAGGTCGTGGTGATCCCGCCCCGCAGCGGCACCAGCGAGATCGCCGAGGCGCTCTCCCGCGAGGGCGTCATCAGCCACACCGCCCTGTTCGAGTGGGCGGCCCGGCTCTCCGGCAAGGCGCTGAAGGCCGGCGAGTACACCTTCAAGGCCCATGCCAGCATCGGCGAGGCCATCGACACCCTGGCCTCCGGCCGGCAGGTGCAGCACGCCATCACCTTCCCGGAGGGGCTGACCTCCGAGCAGATCGTGGTGCGCCTCAACGACAACGACGTGCTCACGGGCGACATCAACGAGATCCCCCCCGAGGGCTCGCTCCTGCCCGACACCTACAAGTTCGAGCGCGGCGCCACCCGCCAGCAGATCGTCAACCTCATGCGCGCCAAGCAGCGCGAGGTCCTGAACCAGATCTGGCTGCGCCGCTCGGCCGAGATCCCGGTGAAGACCCCGGCCGAGATGGTGACGCTGGCCTCCATCGTCGAGAAGGAGACGGGCCGGGCCGACGAGCGGCCCCGGGTAGCCGGCGTGTTCGTCAACCGCCTCAACAAGCGCATGAAGCTGCAATCCGACCCCACCATCGTGTACGGGCTGGTGGGCGGGCGCGGCACCCTCGGGCGGGGCATCCAGCGCTCCGAGATCGAGCGGGCCACGCCCTACAACACCTACGTGATCGAGGGCCTGCCCCCGGGCCCCATCGCCAATCCGGGCCGCGCGGCGCTCGAAGCCGTCGCCAACCCCTCCCGCACCAAGGACCTGTTCTTCGTGGCCGACGGCACCGGCGGCCACGCCTTCGCCGAGACCCTGGAGGGCCATTCCCGCAACGTCGCCCGCTGGCGCCAGGTCGAGAAGGCCCGCCAGGCCCCGACCCCGGACGCGGTGGTCGACAAGGCCGACCCGCCGGGCGCCCCAGCCGTGCCCGGCGCGGCTTCCGCCTACGCGCCCGACGGCACCAACATGGCCGCGACCCCGGAGCCCGGCACCGTGCGCCCCAAGGCCTTCGACGCCTCGGAGGGCACCCGCCTCGACCCCCTGCGCAACAAGACCTTCGACCTGAACTCGCCGAAAACCGTGCCGGTGCTCAAGCAGCCGTAGGGAGAGCGACACCATGATCCTCTCCAGCATGACCGGGTTCGCCCGCGCGTCCGGCACGACCGGCCCGATGCAATGGGCCTGGGAGGTCCGCAGCGTGAACGGGCGCGGCCTCGACGTGCGCCTGCGGGTGCCGACCGGCTACGACGCCGTCGGCGAGGTCGCCCGCACCGCCCTTCAGAAGACCCTGAGCCGGGGCCAGTGCCAGCTGAACCTCAGCCTGACCCGCGCCGACACGGCGCCCCGCGTGCGGATCAACGAGGCGCTGCTGGCCGACCTCGCCGCGGCCGTCGCCCGCGTGCCGCGCCCCGAGGGCATCGCGCCCGCCACCCTCGACGGGCTCCTGGCGGTCCGAGGGGTGGTCGAGGCCGACGAGGAGCCGGGCGCCGACACCGAGGCGCTCGCCCGGGATCTGGCCGAGGGCGTGGTCCGGCTGGTTGCCGACCTCGTGGAGGCCCGCCGCGCCGAGGGCCGTGCCCTCCTCGGGGTGATCGAGGGTCAGCGCGCCGAAATGGCCCGGCTGACGGCGCTGGCCGAGGCCTGCCCGGCCCGGAAGCCCGAGGCGGTGAAGGCCCGTCTCGCCGCCACCGTGGCGAGCCTCGTGGAAGCCGGCGGCCTCGACCCCGACCGCCTGCACCAGGAGGCGGTACTGCTTGCCGCGAAGGCCGACGTGCGCGAGGAACTCGACCGTCTGCAGGCGCATCTCGCCAGCGCCGCCGACCTGCTGGCCGCTGGCGGACCCATCGGCCGCAAGCTCGATTTCCTGGCCCAGGAGCTCGGGCGCGAGGCCAATACCCTGTGCGCCAAGGCCAACGACATCACCCTGTCGCGGATCGGACTCGACTTGAAGGCCGTGGTGGAGCAATTCCGGGAGCAGGTTCAGAACGTCGAGTAGGTTTTTCTCAGATGCAGGCCTCCACGAAGGAGAATGCCACGATCGGGCGGCGCGGGTTCATCCTCATCCTGTCCTCCCCCTCCGGTGCGGGCAAGACCACGCTGACGCGCCAACTGGCGTCCGATCACAGGTGGGGCCTCGACGTCTCGATCTCGGTGACGACCCGCCAGCGCCGCCCCTCCGAGATCGACGGCAAGCACTACCAGTTCATCGACCGCGAGGCCTTCGACGCGCTGCGCAGCGCCGACAACCTCCTCGAATGGGCCGAGGTGCACGGCAATTTCTACGGCACCCCGCGCAAGCCCGTGGAAAAGGTGCTGGGCGCCGGCCGCGACATGATCTTCGACATCGACTACCAGGGCACCCGGCAGGTGCGGGCCAAGCTCACCGACGACGTGGTCACGGTGTTCATCCTGCCGCCGAGCCTCGCCGAGCTGCGCCACCGCCTGGAGCGCCGGGCCGAGGATTCGCCCGACACCATCGAGAAGCGCCTCGCCAACGCCCGGATGGAGATCCAGCGCTGGAGCGAGTACGACTACGTCATCGTCAACGACGACCTCGACGACGCCTTCCGCTCCCTGGAGGGCATCCTCATCGCCGAGCGCCTGAAGCGCGCCCGCCGCACCGGGCTGACCGCCTTCGTGGAAGGGCTCCTGGCCGAGCCGGACTGAGGCGGTTTCCAGCCTAGTCCTCCGCGCCGATCCCGCGCAGCGGTGTGGTGAGTTCACAGACGACCCCCGTCTCCGCGTAGGTGGTGCGCACCGTGCCCCCCACCGCGCCGGCCAGGCCCCGCTCGATCAGCCGGCTGCCGAACCCCCGGTGCGTGGGGGCGGCGACCGCCGGGCCGCCGCGCTCGGTCCAACACAGGGACAGCATCGCCTCGGCGCCGCTCTCGTCGACGGACCAGGCGACGGTCACGGAGCCGGTGGGGCAGGACAGGGCGCCGTACTTGGCGGCGTTCGTGCCGAGTTCGTGCATCATCAGGGCGAGCGACAGGGCGGCCTTGGAGCCGACCTGCACGTAGGGGCCTTCGCAACCCAGGCGCCCCGAGCGGGCATCGTCGTGAATCGCGAGGGCGCCCCGGATGATGGCCTCGATGCTCGCACTCTCGCGGGTGCCGGCGAGGAGCAGGTCGTGGGCCTTGCTCATGGCGATCAGCCGGTCGGCCAGGACGTCCCGGGCCGTCTCGAGGTCGGGCGCCGTGCGCAGGGTCTGGGTGGCGATGGCCTGGACCATGGCCAGCATGTTCTTCATGCGGTGGCTGAGTTCGCGGTTGAGCACCGCCTGCTGCTCCTCGGCGCGCAGCCGCGCGATGCCGACCTGGACGCGGTCCGCGACGTTGCGGACGAAGGCGATTTCCTCGGGCCGCCAGACGCGGGGGGCCGCGCTGTGCACGAAGAACAGCCCGACGCTGCGCCCGCGCTCGCGCACCGGAACGTTGAGGAGGGCGCCGATCGGCCTGCGGGCCCCATCCGTGGCGCCGTCGAGGGCGCGGGGATCGTTCGTCATCGCGTTGACCACGAGGGTCTCGCCGCGCGACAGGCTGGGCCCGAAGGTCTCGTGGTTCAGGGAGCGGTGGCGCCCCACCAGACTCTCCGAGCCGGCGGTGGTCCAATCGCGATGGATGGTGATGATGGCGCCGGTGGCGTCGAGTTCGCCGTAGCCGGTCCGGTTCGCCTCCAGGGTCTGGCCCACGATCTCGGCCGCCCGGTGGGTCATGGCGGGGATCGACGATTCGTGGCGCAGGAAATCCCCGAGTTCGATCAGGGCGGCGCGCCGCAGCGAGGCCGCGCGGGCGTAGATTTCCTCGGCCTTGACCAGGGCGATCTGGCGGCGCTCGCCGAGGAGGGTCGTGACCTGGCGCCCGAGGCGGCGCAGCCCGTCCGCCTGGTCGTCCGTCAGCCCGTCCGGGCGCGGCTGATGGTCGAGCACGCACAGGCTGCCGAGAACCTGGCCGCTCGGCATCCGGAGGGGCGCCCCGGCATAGAAGCGGATATGCGGCTCGCCCGTGACGAGGGGGTTCCGCGCGGTACGGGGGTCGCCCGCGAGATCGGGGATTACGAGGAGGTCGGGCTCGCTCAGGGCATAGACGCAGACGGACGCGCTCAGATCCGTCTCGCAGGGCGGGAAGCCGGCGCGCGCCTTGAACCATTGCCGGTTGCCGTCGACGAGGCTGACCAGGGCGACTGGGGCTCCGCATAGGAGCCGGGCCAGTTGAACGACGTCGTCGTACGCCTGCTCCGGAGGGGTATCGAGGATCTGAAGCCCGGCCAGTTCGTCGAGCCGCACCGCATCGGATGTATCCGGCCTGATGCCCTGGTCGAGATGGCAGGTCATGAAGGGAACTTCCCCCAACGGTGCGCCGTTATATCTCTCGTTCTGGCCCCTGTCACTCGGATCGATCGGTTTGGGCCGGGACCCGACGACGCATCTTCACTCGAATGTCGCGACGACTCTGAGCACGTTGCCGCTTCGGCGGCACCTGAACCTGCGCCCGGCCCCTTGCTCCATCGCTGACAAGTGGAACGGCGCCCGCGATCGGAGGATCGCCGGCGCCGTTGGGGTCTGTGCCCCGGCCGCCAAAAGGACGGCCCGGGTCGTTGCGTCCGTCGTCCGGACGGTTCGGTTTAGGCGGCGCACTCCGCGTCGGCGGTCGCGTCGACCGCCACGGTGACGGCGTCCACGGCGGACGGCGCCTGCCAAGCCGACAGGGTGCCGCGCTCGGCCGCGATCGTGACGGTCAGCGTCACCGCATCCGTGGTGCCGGCCCAGAGCGCGGCCGGGAGCGCGGCATCGCCGTCCGTCCAGCGCCAGGCATCGCCCTCGGCGGTCTGCACGAAGGAGTAGCCGTCCGTCAGCAGCGCATGGTCGATCGGCAGGCTGCGGACGACGCCGGCGCCGTCGACGGCCGAGAGGCCGCGCAGGGGTAGGCCGAGGCGGCGGCCGTCGCCGGCGCCCACCCGAACGCGCTCCGGTACGAAGCTGCGCGAGACGAGGCGGGCCTCGACCGTACCGGCCGGGATCGTGAAGCGGGCGATCGCCCCGTCACGCTCCGGCTGGATCGCGACGCCGTCGGCCACCACGTGCAGGTCGTCAGTGTCGGTCAGGGTCCAGCCGAGGGCGGCGGCCCGAGCCAGCAGGCGGACGCGCACCGCATCGACGATCGGGCCTTCCTGCACCAGCGGCAGGCAGAACCCATCCATGGAGAGCGGGGTGAAATCGGGGTGCAGCGCCATGAACGCACCGGCATTCTCGAAGCCGTTGCGCACGCCCGTGTCGAGGAAGCTCTCGGTCGGCAGCCCCTCGGCGACGAGGATGTCGTGCGCGTCGAGTTCGACGTGCCAGTAGGTCACCGTCTCGGTCTTCACCTGGGCGATGGTCGCGTCATTGACGAGGTGCTTGACCGGGATCAGGACCGCGTCGAGCACGCTCACACGCACCGCATGGTCCGGAGAGAGCCAGAGGTCGCGCTTGGGCAGGCCTTCGCCGAAGGCGCCGGCGAGCACGCGCACCGGCCAGATCGCGTCGGGGATCCGGTGGCGGGTGCAGTCGATGCTGCGCTGGCCGATCCACACGATGGGCCGGTGCGCGCCGGAGGCCGTCACCACGCTGTCGCCGACCGCGAGCGCCTCGACCGCGACCTCACCGCGATCCGTCAGGATCAGCGTGCCGCTGGCAAAGCAGGGCACGGCCGCCACGTTGTAGCTGTTGAGGTTGTTGTCGCCGTCGGCGGTGAAGCGCGTCCGTGTCTGTCCGGCCGGGGGTGGGCTGCCGTAGACCTGCGTGTTCGACAGGAGGTAGCGGTAGGTGCCCGCATCAACCTCGCCGGGCGGGATGTCGGTGCTGGTGAAGAGGATCTGGGTCGAATTGTCGAGGGGCGAGGCCGTCAGGGTGACGGCGCGATTCGCGTAGCCGGCAGGCGCATCGGCGCCATAGGTCATCGTGACCGTGTCGCCGGCCTGATTCACAATTCCGTTGACGCGCACAGTATAGGTCGACGGCGCGTCGACCTGGAACGTCCTTTGTGCCGGAACGCCACCGTCGTCGATGCCGAGAAACCCGGGCGGATAGGTGGTGTTGTTGAAGTTGATCGCCATCGTCGACTCCCTGAGCCCGTTCTGAATTTTTTTGTCTTTAATTTTCTGGTCGCATGCCTGCGCCTGACATGGACAATGCCGCGCTCAAGGGAGCCGGGCAATGCACGACGCGTCGCCGACCCCTGAATATCTGGTATGTATCCGATTGTTCTGGCGCAATGTTGCGCCTCGGCCACAAGTATCTGCGTTTATAGAGAATTTCCGGGATAAGTACGCAGTCGACCCAGTCTGATTAGGCAAGTAGACTGCAAGATCATCCCGGGCCGATTGCCACTTCATCCCGATCTAGCACGCGAGCCTGCGTCAGGCCGGCAGAATCGGCGTGGCCAGGGGACGCCGCCGCTGGGTGCTCACCGTATTGCCCACCGAGGCCACGACGATGCAGGTGATGGCGAGCCATTCCGTGCCGCTCAGGCGCTCGCCGAGGATGGCGAGGCCGGCCAGCGAGCCGATGGCCGGCTCCAGGCTGAGGAGGACACCGAAGCTCTGCTTCGTCAGGCGCTTCAGCGCCACCATCTCCAGGGAGTAGGGCAGGGCGCTCGACAGGGCCGCGATGGCGAGGCCGAACGCGAGGGTCGCCGGATCGAGGAGGGCGGCACCCGCGCTCGCGATCCCGAAGGGCAGCACCACCAGGGCGGCCACCGACATGCCGATGGCGACGGAATGGCCGCCGTGCAGGTGGCCGACGCGCTGGCCGAAGACGATGTAGAGCGCCCAGCACAGGGCGGCCCCGAGAGCACAGGCCACACCGACCGGATCGAGCCCGCCGGAGAGGCCCGCGAGCGGCAGCAGGAGCCCGAGGCCGAGCACAACGCAGGCGATCCAGACGAAGTCGATCGGCCGGCGCGAATGGGCAAGCGCGAGGGTGAGGGGGCCGGAGAACTCGATGGCGATGGCGAGCCCCAGGTGAATCGTCCGCAGGGACAGGTAGAAGAGCAGGTTCATCGCGCCGAGCACGCCGCCGTAGAGCAGGAGCGCGCCGGCATCCGCCCGGCTCGGCCGCAGGTGCCAGGGGCGCCAGACCGCGACGAGGATCAGAGCCGCGAGGCCGACCCGCAGGGCGGTCGTGCCCTCGGCGCCCACCGTGGCGAACAGGTGCTTGGCGAACGAGGTCCCGACGCTGAGGGAGACCATGCTGGCGACGAGGGCCGCGACCGGGATGAGGCTCCTCACCGCTGACCTGCCATCGGGTGACGCATGCGGAACGGTTCAGGCGCGCGGCGGCAGGATGGTCCCGCGGCGCGCCTCCAGCGTCTGCCAGAGGATCAGGGCGGGCAGGCCCAGAACCACGTCCGGCACCCGCTTGACCAGCGAGAGCGCCAGCGCGGTGCCCGCATCGATGCCGAACAACCCGCCGAGGAGCACGAAGCCGCCCTCTTGCACGCCGAGGCCGCTCGGCACCGGAAAGGCCGCCGACTTGATGGCCTGGCTCAGCGCCTCGATGATGAGGATCTCGGCGACGCCGACCGACGGGACGCCGATGCAGGCGAGCGCGATGCCGATCTCCACCGCGCCGAGCAGCCAAGCCGCGAGGTGGAGCAGGATCGAGGCCGCGAGGTTGCCCCGGCGCGCGGGGGCCCAGATCGCGTCGAGGGCGCCGTAAACGCCGCCTTCCGGTGAAGCGGCGGCCTCGGGCCCACGTAGGGCCCGGCGGCCCCAGGCCACGACGCGCCGCGCGACCGCCCGCGCCGCCGGGCTGCGCTGGGCCGCCACGAACCCGGCGAGGAGGATCGCGGTGACCGCGAGCGCCCGCAGCACCCAGGTGGCGAGGGCGTGGGCCGATTCACCGTTGACCTGGAGCAGCAGCCCGACGCCGAGGAGCGCGAAGACGGCCTGCGTGCCGGCCTGGAACAGCATGTCGACCATGATGGAGGCCGCCGCCAGGGCCCCCGTCGCGCCCCAGAAGGTCAGCAGGCGCCCGCCGACGACGTCGCCCCCCACGGAGGCGACCGGCAGGAGCACGTTGATGCCCTCGCGCACGAAGCGCAGGAGCGCGAAGGCGCCGGACCCGGCCTGTCCGATCCCCGCCAGTCCCCGGATCGTCTGGCCCCAGGCCATGCCGCACAGGAGGAGGATGAGGACGCGCACGAGCACGATGGCGGCGAGGCCCGGGGCGCCGACGCGGCCGAAGGCATCCGCGATCGCGCCGAGATCGTTGGTGGCCACGAGCCACGTCCCGAGGGCGAGCCCCAGCAGCGTGCCGACGAGCGGCAGCCGCCGCAGCACCGCGCGGCCGAGGGAGCGGGCCGGACGGGGTCGGTCCGTGTCGAGGGCGGGATCGGTCAAGCGGCTGGCTCGCGGCAAGTCCGGCGCGCGGGGCGCGCCGGTGAGGGAAGCGGGCGGCGCGCCGGGCGCGCTCAGGCGGTGCGCGGGCGCCTCACGGCCCCCGCGTGCGGGTCAGGTCTCCGGTTAGGCTTCCTTTGGGGCCGAAATCGGGGAAGAGCGCGTCGACTGCCTGGGCCGGGGTGGCGGCGGGGTCGAGAAGGTGGATGCGCTGCTTGGCCAAGCTGTCGGCGGTGGCGACGGCAAGCGCCCGCTTCGGGCAGGGGCCGAGGCAGCCGACCTCGACGACCCGCGGCTTGCCGGGCATGGCCCGGCCCTTCAACTCGCGCTTGATGCGTGAGCGCAGGGCGCCCTTCTTCAGGCCCTGGCGCTTGACGCATTTCGTGCAGACGAGCACGAGTTCGGAGAACCCGGCGCGGGCCATGCGGATCCGTGCCGGCCTCGGCGCGGTCCCGTCCTTGCTGTCCATGAAACCCCCAGACTCCGCACACCCCGTCGCGCCGACCCGATACGGGGAAAGCGACGCCTTAAAAAGGGCCGAAAAACACGGGATTGCCGGTAACAACGGCAACGTGTCGCGAGGGCTCCGCAGGCGTGACCATTTGCAACGTCGAGGGGCGCGCGCGGCACGGTGCGCGACCCGGATGTCACCCGTGACCTGGCCGCGCCGAGCCCCTGGAAACCGGAACCCATGAAGGTCGACGAGATCAAGCCGACGGACCGCGTACGCGGGATGATCGACCTCGCGCTGCGCTCCGTGCCGGATCTGCGGCGCAACGCCGAGACGGTCACCCCCGTCGCGCCCGACCGGCTGCCCGTGCTCCTGCGCCGGGCGCGCGAGCGCCTCGACTGGCGCCGCCTGCCGGGCATCCGCCGGCCGCCCTCCCGCCCGCAGAACATCATCGGCGGCGTGATCAAGCAGTTCGCGATCTTCGTGCTGCTGCCGACCCTGATGGCGGCGTTCTATTTCTACGCCTTCGCCAGCGACCAGTACATCGCCACGGCGCAATTCGCCGTGCGCGGCAACGTCGAGCCGATGGAGGAGAGTTCGTCCACGGCCTTCGTGGGGCTCGCCCAGAAGCACAACAGCCAGGACAGCTTCATCGTCAAGGACTACATCCAGAGCCAGACCCTGGTCTCAGCGGTGGAGGCCAGCCTGAAGGTCTCGACGATGTTCTCGCGCCCGGGCGTGGACTTCTGGGAGCGCTACGACACGAACCAGCCGGTCGAGGAACTGGTGAAGTACTGGCGCCATCGCGTCACCACCCGGATCGAACCGATCTCCGGCATCATCACCCTCAACGTGCGGGCCTTCACGCCGGAGGACGCCCTCGTCATCGCCCGCGACGTGGTCGCCCGCAGCGAGCGGCTGATCAACGACATCTCCCGGCGCGCCCAGGCCGACATGCTGGCCCACGCCGAGGGGGACGCGGCCAAGGCGCAGGACCGCCTGCGCAAGGCCCACCTGGCCCTCCAGACCTACCGCAACCGCTGGGGCATCATCGATCCGGCCAAGACCGCGGAGGCCATGCTCACCACGATCGGCGGCCTGCGCAAGGAGCGGCTGAAGGCGGAATCCGACCTCGCGGTGCTGCGCGGCTCGAATCTCGACGAGAAGTCGCGCAGCGTCCAGAACCTCGTTTCGCTCGTGACCGCCCTCGACCAGCAGATCAAGAAGCTCACCGACCAGCTCACCACCGAGGCGGGCACGGGACCGGACATCACCAACAACATGACGAAGGCGCTCCTGGAGTTCGAGGGTCTCCAGGTCGAGCGCACCATCGCGGGCAAGCTCAACGAATCGGCCAACCTGATGGTCGACCGGGCCCGCATCGCGGCCGGCAAGCAGCAGATCTTCCTCGCGACCTTCGTGGAGCCGGCGCTGCCGGGCGATTCGCTCTATCCGCTGCGCGGGCACGCGATCCTGGTGGTGTTCTTCTGCTGCCTCGTGGTCTGGAGCTCCATCGCCCTGATCATCGCGGGCATCAACGACCAGCGGCTCTGATTGCCGACCGCCCGGACCCTCACGCCCGACCGCCTCACCGAGCCCTGCCGATCATGTCCGAGTTCAGCGATCTCGTCGCCCGCGCCGTGAACCCCGCGATGTCCCGCGCCGAACGGGAGGCGGTCTACAGCGTCGTGAAGCAGGCCGTCGAACGGCTCCAGACCCGGGACGGTCTGACCCCGGACGATCCGCGCATCGCCCTGCAGCAGCACCTCGTCGAGGAGACGATCCGCGACGTCGAATCCGACATCGCGCGGTTCCTCTCCTTCGAAAAGCTGGAGCGGGCGCATTCCGTCCAGATGGGTGCCGAGAAGGCCTGATCCGCGGCGCGGACCGGCCTGTCGTCCGGCCTGGACCGGTTCTCGACGAAGCTGACGCAGCGAGGTTCCCCCGCGCGACGGTGCGGCAGAGGTCGTCCGCCAGGCCTCAGGGAGGCTGACCTCCAGGTCAGGCTCGCCGAGACTTCGTGTCAGCCGTAGGCGGCCATGGCCCGCACGCTGCCGGGCTCGGCCACGGAGAGGCCGGCATCCACGTACTCGTTGAGCTTGTTGCGCAGGGTCCGGATCGAGATGCCGAGGATCTTGGCCGCGTGCGTGCGGTTGCCGAGGCAGTGGTCGAGGGTGTCGAGGATGAGGTCGCATTCCACCTGCGCCACGGTCTGACCCACGAGGCCGCGGGTGGCGGCCTCGGCCACCCGCGCCGCGCGCTCGGCCGGCCCGGCCGAAACCGGCGCGATGCTGTCCCCCTCCGGCGTCAGGATCGCCTCCGGGCCGATCTCCGGGCCCGAGGCGAGCAGCACCGCCCGGTGCAGGGTGTTCTCGAGTTCGCGCACGTTGCCGCGCCACGGGTTGGCCCGCACCAGCCCCTGCGCCTCGGCGCTGAGCGGCCGCACCGGCATCCCATTCACCTCGGCGTACTTGCGGGCGAAGTGGGCCGCGAGTTCGAGGATGTCGCCGGGGCGCTCGCGCAAGGGCGGCAGGCGCAGGTGCACCACGTTCAGCCGGTAGTACAGGTCCTCGCGGAACGTGCCCTTGCGGACCTCCTCCACGAGGTTGCGGTTCGAGGTGGCGAGCACGCGGATGTCGACCTTGACCGGCGCGGTGCCGCCGACGCGGTCGATCACCCGCTCCTGGAGGGCGCGCAGCAGCTTCGATTGCAGCCGCACGTCCATCTCGGAGATCTCGTCGAGGAGCAGGGTTCCGCCATGCGCCTCCTCGAAGCGGCCGATGCGGCGGGCCACCGCCCCCGTGAAGGCGCCCTTCTCGTGGCCGAACAGTTCGGATTCGAGGAGCGCCTCGGGGATCGCGGCGCAGTTCACGGAGACGAAGGGGCGGTTGGCCCGGTTCGACTTGCCGTGGACGTGGCGGGCCAGCACCTCCTTGCCGGTTCCGCTCTCGCCGGTGATGAGAACGGAGGCCTCAGAGCGCGCCACCTGCTCGGCGAGCTTGACCACCCGCTCCATGGAGGCGTCGCGCCAGACGAAGGCGCGCCCGTCCTCGGAGACCGCCTGCAAGACGGCGGCGATCAGCTCCGGGTCCGGCGGCAGGGGAATGTATTCCCGCGCGCCCGCTTCGATCGCCGCGACCGCCGCCCTGGCGTCGGTGGCGACCCCGCAGGCGATCACGGGCGTGCGGATGCGCTCGGCGGCGAGCGCCGTGACGAGGTCGCGGATCGCGAGGGCGACGTCGATCATGATGAGGTCCGCGCCCTTGGCGCGCAGCACCGCGAGCCCCTGGGCGAGGCTCTCGGCGTTGGTGACGGCCGCCCCCCGGTTCATGGCGATCTTCGAGGCGGTGATCAGTTCGCCGTTCAGGCGTCCGATGATGAGGAGGCGCATGGCCGAGGGTCTCCGTCAGGGTCGGCTTCGCGCGGGGGGCGCGCGGCGGCCGGAAGGGCAGGGGCTCAGTGGTCGCTCTTGATGATCTCGGTCATGGTCACGCCGAGGCGTTCCTCGACGAGGACGACCTCGCCGCGGGCCACGAGGCGGTTGTTCACGTAGATGTCGATGGCCTCGCCGACCTTGCGGTCGAGTTCCAGCACGGCGCCGGGCTGGAGCCGGAGCAGGTCGCCGATCGGCATGCGCGAGGAGCCGAGCACCGCCGAGACCATGACGGGCACGTCGAAGACCTGTTCGAGGTCGGCGGCGCTTTTCGGCGTGGTCGGGGCCTCGCGGATCGATTCGGTGCCGAGCCCGTCGAAGGAGGCATCCGTTCCGTTGAGCTGGGGCAGGCTGAAATCGTCGGACATGGGGGCTCGCGGGTTCGGGGATCAGGCGACGATGCCGAGGGCGGACAGGACGGCGCCCTCGATGCGGGCGCGGTCGCGGACGACGCCGCCATCGGCCCATTCCATGCGGGCGTCGCCCGGGGCGAGGTCGGGTTCGCCGAGGACGACGAGGCGGCCCTCGAAGCCGCGCTCGCGCGCCAGGCGCTTCACCAGGGCCTCGGATTCGTCGACGAGGCTCTCGTGGACCCGGACGACGAGGTGGGGCACGCCGCGCAGGTGCTGGAGCGCGGCCCGCGCCGCGTCGCCGATGGCGGCCAGCGGATGCGCGTCGAGGGCTTCGCCGGCGATCTTGCGCGCGAGCGCGATGGCGAAATCCATCGCCTCGTCCTCGCGGGCCGCATCCCGGGCGTCGGACTGGCCGATGAGGCCGGCGGCGGCGAGGCCGAGGCGGGTGACGGCGTCCGAGAGCCGGGCCTGGACCTGCTGCTCGGCCAGGGCCTGGCCGTCGCGCAGGCCCCGCGCATAGGCCTCGGCCTCGGCCCGCGCCACGGCTTCCGCCTGGGCGGCCGCCTCCTGCGCGTGGACGGGATTGTCCGGGCGGGGCCGGAAATCGGTGTCGAAGAGGAACCGGCGCGCGTTCAATAGACCAGCTCCTCCTCGCCGCTCGACTTGGCGATCATGATCTCGCCCTTCTCGGCCAGATCCTTGGCGAGTTCGGTCATCTTGGCCTGGGCCTCGTCGACGTCCTTGAGGCGGATGGGCCCGAGCGAACCCATCTCGTCGGTGATGTTCTTGGCCGCCCGGGTGGACATGTTCTTCAGGAAGAAGCCGCGCACGCGCTCGTCGGCACCCTTGAGCGCGCGGCACAGGGTCTCGTTGTCGACCTTGCGCAGCAGCGTCTGGACGCTGCCCGCATCGAGCTTGAGCAGGTCCTCGAAGGTGAACATGAGCTGGCGGATCTTCTTGGCCGAGCCCCGGTTGGCCTGGTCGAGGGCCGTGAGGAACCGTCCCTCCGTCTGCCGGTCGAAGGCGTTGAAGACGTCGGCCATGAGTTCGTGGGCGTCGCGCCGGGTGGTCTGCGCGATGGTGGACACGAACTCGACCCGCAGGGTCTCCTCGATGTGGCGCAGGGCTTCCTTCTGGACCGTCTCCATCCGGAGCATCCGACTGAGGACGTCGATGGCGAATTCCTCGGGCAGGATGGTCAGCACCTTGGCGGCGTAGTCCGAGCGCACCTTGGAGAGCACCACCGCCACGGTCTGCGGGTACTCGTTGCGCAGGAACGAGGCCAGGATCTCGGGGTCGATCTGGGTCAGGCTCGCCCAGACGCGCTTGCCCGAGGCGCCCTTGATCTCCGCCATGATCGCCGAGACCTGCTCGCTCGGAAAGATCTTCAGGAGGAGCGATTCCGTGCGCTCGAAGTTCGACGTGATGCCGCCGCCCGACGACAGGCGCGAGACGAAGTCGACGATGAGCTTCTCGACCGTCTCGGCCTCCAGGGAGCCGAGCTGAACCATGGCGTGCGAGACGAGCTTGACCTCGTCCTCGTCGAGCATCTGCCAGATCGGCGCGCCTTCGCTCTCGCCGAGCAGCAGGAGCAGCGCGGCGGCGCGCTGGGCGCCCGTCATGGCCCCGAAGGCGCCGTTGCTGCCCTTGGCAAGCTCGGCCTGGATGTTCAGTCCCGACGACATGGGCTCAACGCCTCGCGGCTGCGTGAGGGGGGATCGGCATCAGCTCTCGTGAATCCAGTTGCGGAGAACTTCCACGGTCTCGCTCGGGCTGGCGCGGACCATGTCGACCACGCGCTGTACCGTCTCGGCCTGGACCTTGCCGTTGAGCTGGGCGAAATCCACGAGGCGCGCGGTGGCGTTCTCGGGCTGGGCCAAGAGCGCCTCCGGGCTCCCCGCGACGGCGCCGGCGCCCCCGGCCCCGGCGACCAGGGCGATCTGGATCGGATCGGACGCCAGCACCTTCTTGAGGAGCGGGCGGACCACCGCCATCAGCACGATCAGCGTCAGCATGGTGAGGACGGCGAGTTCGACGATGCGCATCACCTCCTCCTTGGAGGGGCTGAGCAGCGCCTGGACCAGGCTCGGCTCCACGAAGGCGGCCTGCGCGGGCGATTCGGCGAAGCGCAGGTTCACCACCTCGACCTGATCGCCCCGCGCCTTGTCGAAACCGATGGCGGTGCGAACCAGGGCGGCAATCAGCTCGACCTCCGCCGCCGGGCGCGGCTGATAGACCGCCTTGCCGTCGGGCCCGGCCACGTAGGCGCCGTCGATCACCACCGCCACCGAGAGCCGCTTGACCCGGCCGCCCTCGGCGACCTCGGTCTTCGTCACGCGGGAGATCTCGTAGTTGGTGGTCTCCTCGTTCTTGTTCGTCGAATCCTTCTGGGCCGGGGCCTGTCCGGGCTGGTTGGCGCCGGGCAACTCGTTGCCGACGCTGACCGCGCCCTCGGCGCCGCCCGAGAGGGCGTTCTCGCTGCGGGTCTGGGTGGAGCGCACGACCCGGCTCTCGGGATCGTAGCTCTCCGAGCGGCTCTCGATGCGGTTGAGGTCGAGCTCGGCGCTGACCTGGACGCGGGCGCGCCCGGCCCCGACGATGCCCGCGATGATCTCCTCGATCTGGGAGCGCAGGCGCCGCTCGATGCCGACCTGCTTCTCCTCCATGCCGGCCCCGGTCTCGGCCTCGGCCCCCCGCGCGCCGTCGGCCAGGAGCCGCCCGCGCTCGTCCACGATGGAGACGCGCTCGGGTTTGAGGCCCTCCACCGCCGACGCCGCGAGGTGGCGGATGGCCCGCACCTGCGAAGCGTCGAGGTCGCCCATCAGTTTCAGCACGATGGCGGCGCTCGGGCTCTCGCGGTCGCGCTCAAACAGGCGGCGCTCCGGGATCACGAGGTGGACGCGGGCGGCCTGAACGCGCCCGATCGCCCGGATCGAGCGGGACAGTTCGCCCTCCAGCGCCCGCAGGTGGTTCACGTTCTGGACGAAGTTGGTGGACGAGAAGGCGTCGCCCTTGTCGAAGATCTCGTAGCCGACGCCGGCCTGGCTCGGCAGGCCCTTGCCGGCGAGGTCCATGCGCAGGCGCGGCAGGTCGGCGCGGGGCGCCATCACGGTCTGGCCGGCATCGCCCCGGGTCTCGTACTTGATGCCGCGCGCATCGAGGTCGCGGATCACGGCCGAGGAATCCGACATCGACAGGTCGGCGAAGAGCACGCCCATGTCGGGTTTCGAGACGCGCAGGATCACGAAGGCGAAGAAGCCGATCAGCGTCATCGTGACGGCGGCCATGGCGGCGAGCCGCGCCGGTCCGAGCTTTGCCACGAGGTCGAAGACCGGTTTCACGACGCCACGCACCCATCCGACCCGCGGCGACGGACACTCCGCGCTCGCCCGGCAAAATTTGCCCAGGCCATGGTTAGCGTCCGGTTAACGAATGGCACGCAAGCCGCCGCCCCCGGCTCCGGAAACGCGAAAGCCGCGCCCGGGTGAGGGGACGCGGCTTCCGATGACGGGGCCCTGGTTGTTCGACCGATGCCCCGGCGGGCTCGCGCTCAGTGCCGGTAGTGCTGGATGCGCGTGGTGCGCAGGCCGGCCAGACCGTGCTGATCGATGGAGAACTGCCAGCTCAGGAATTCCTCGGTGGTGAGGGTGTAGCGCTGGCAGGCTTCTTCGAGGCTGAGCAGACCGCCCCTGACGGCGGCGACCACTTCGGCCTTCCGACGGATGACCCATCGACGGGTGGTGGTCGGCGGAAGATCCGCAATGGTTAACGGACTTCCATCAGGCCCGATCACGTACTTCACTCTCGGGCGGCTTGGTTCGGTCATGATACGCTCTACAACTCGACTGACCTGTCGAGATTGGAAGCTAGTCCTGCCCGCTTAAGATATCTTGAAGCGGTTCGATCGCTTTGGAATCATACGGCGTTCATGTGGACAACTTCGCGCCGATGTTCTGAACGGCCGAGAGCGGGATCCGGGTCGTGCCGAGCAGGAGCACCGGTTCCGTCCCGGTGAGGTCGACGCCGTCCACGGTCCCGGCCACCTGGGTGTCGACCGCCACCTTGGCGCCCGTCGCGTCCACCGCGTCCACCTTGATCGCGTAGGTGCCGTCGGCGGAGGTGAAGCCGCTGGTGGAGCGGCCGTCCCAGGCGAAGGTCTGGACGCCGGCGGCCAGCGCCTTGGTCTGGGTCGCGACCACGTTGCCCTTGGCGTCGCTGATCGTGATTCGGGCCTGCGTGGCGGCCCGGGCCGGGGTCAGGGTCCAGCTGGCCGCGCCGCTCTTCAGGGCGGTGGTCCTGCCGTCCGCCGTGATGGTCTGGCCGATGAACCCCGTGGCCGAGGCCGCGCTCGACGATTTCGCGTTGCTCAGAATCGAATCGAGGCGGTCGTTCGACTTCAGCTGCTGCTCGACGCCTGCATACTGCACGAGTTGCTGCGTGAACTGGTTGGTATCCATCGGATCGAGGGGGTTCTGATTCTTCAGCTGCGTGGTGAGCAGCGTCAGGAACTGCGTGAAGTTGCCCGCCAGTTCCTGCGACGCGGTCTTGGTGGCCGCACCCGTGGCGGTGCCGCTCGTGGTGCTGCTGATGCCGGACGCCATGGGATCGTTTCCTCAGATTCGGATGTCGATGCCGCGTCCGGCGCCGTAGAGGCGCTGCAACACGGCATCCAGCGGGATTTGGGTCTCTTGGCCGGCTCGACGCGGCTGGCCCTGCGCGCCCGAGCCTTGCGCACCGGACCCTTGCCCGTTCGAGCCGTGCCCGTTCGAGCCTTGGCCGTCCGCTCCGCCGCCGGTCCCGTCGCCGCGCAGGCTGAGGGAGATGCTGCCGTCGGGGGCGTCGAGACCGGCCTGGGTCAGCGCCTGCTGCAGGTTGCCGGCGTCGCGCTGGAGGAGCGCCAGGGTCTCGGGCCGGTCGACCACCAGGCTGGCCTGGACCGCGCCGGTCTCCTTGTCGATGGCGAGGTTGACCTCGATCCGGCCGAGATCCTTCGGATCGAGGCGGATCTCGAAAGTGTTGCTGCCCGAGAGCGAGCGCAGGCCGATCGTCATCGGCACCGCCCCGAGGGGGATGGGCGCCGGGGTCTGGGCCTCGTGCCCGACCGTCATCGCCGCCTGGGACGCGGGCGTTTGGGCTGCCGGCGCCGGGGCGGGTGTCTGTGCGAGGAGCGCCGAGGGGTCGGCATTCGCCGCCAGGAATGACGCGGCCTCGCCGTCCTTCGTAGACACAGCCGAATCGCTCGACGTCGCGGCCTCGCCCCCGCCCGGGCGGGACGCGCCGCGCGGGGCGGATGCGGCCGCGCTTGCAAGCTGCGCTCCGGCGACCGAGGCGGCGACCTCGCCTGTCCGGGTCGCCGGTGGGGGCTGAGTCGGGCTGGCCGACGACATCGTGGCCGGGGTCGCGGGCTGGAGCGCGGCCAGGACTCCGGCAAGACCGGCCCCGGCCTGGCCCGAATCGGCGACATCCTGCGGCGTCGATGACGGCTCGCCGGACTCGGCGTCAGGCTCGGTCTTCCCCGCCTGGGCCGCGAACGCGGCGGCCGAGCGCTGCGCGGCGGAGGGAGCGGTGCCCGGCATCGCCGGCTCCGTACCCGCTGGCGGCTGCGTGCCGGCGGAGGCCGGAAGCGCGGCCGGGAGTGCGATCGGATTCGCCGGGGCGGCCTCCGCTTGCATCGCCGGCGCCGTCCCCTCGGACGGCCGGATCGCGGCGGAAGCCGGGGGCGCGGGCTGCATGATCGCGACCGGGGGGGGCGTCTGACCGGCCGGGGCGGTCTCCGACTGCTGGAGTGCGTCGGACGTCCTCTCGAGATCCACCTCCGTGGACGGGTCGGGCGCGGCGCCGGTAGCGTCCGGGGTTGCCCCAGCGACAGGCATCGCGGTGGAGGCCGGCTCGGACAACCCGGCGTCCGGCGCAGGACCGGCATCCGGTGCGGCCGGTGTCGTCGCCGTTCGGGACGACGGGCTGCGGGCCGCCTGCGCCGACGCTGTCGGGCCCCGCGATGAAGCCCGGTCCGGCGCTGCCGATCGCCGCTCCAGCAAGGGCAGGAAGTCCGTCGCGGCGGAGGCGTCCGGTTCGTGCGCGGGCGCCTTGGGCTCCGTTGCCCTGGACGCTTCGCGCACCGGCGGCGCGGCCTCCGGGGCCGGCGGGTCGATCCGGAAGGCGCGGGCGCCCGGCTCCCGGGATCGGGCGGGCATCGCCGAGGCGCGGCGCGGGGTCGAGGAATCCATATCAATCGCCGGAAAGGCCATGCGCCGCGTTTCTCCCTGGGCGAGGGAGCGCAAGCGGCGGGCCAGACGTGGGGCGCGACAAGGCACTGATTCTGCAGGGATTGTTCGTGATCGGGTATCGGCCGGGATCGCGCGGCTCGGCAATTCCTGCCCCGACCCGGCAGCTTTGACCCCATGTCCCGCGTCGCGGTCGCACCCGGAGCCCGGGCAGGGTGCCGATACGCCTGCCCTGGAAACCGGGGGCGAGGATCGCTATAGACTCACGCGAAGGGTCGGACCGGCCCTCTCCGGCAAACCCTGGCGCAATGAACTCCCTTGATCTTCCCAAGGCTCCGCACGAGACGCGCGTTGTCGTCGCCATGTCGGGCGGCGTCGATTCCTCCGTCGTTGCCGGGCTCCTGAAGCGCCAGGGCTACGACGTCGTCGGCATCACGCTCCAGCTCTACGACCACGGCGCCGCCACGCACCGCAAGGGCGCCTGCTGCGCCGGGCAGGACATCCACGACGCCCGTCGGGTGGCCGAGGCCCTCGACATCCCGCACTACGTCCTCGACTACGAGGACCGCTTTCGCGAATCCGTGATCGACCGCTTCGCCGAGAGCTATCTGGCCGGCGAGACCCCGATCCCCTGCGTGGAGTGCAACCGCTCCATCAAGTTCCGCGACCTGCTGCGCACCGCCCGCGACCTCGAGGCGGATTGCCTCGCCACGGGCCATTACGTGGCGAGCCGCCCGGAGGCGGCCGGCGGGCGCGGACTCTACCGGGCCCTCGATCCGGCCCGCGACCAGAGCTACTTCCTCTACGCCACCACGGCCGAGCAACTCGACTTCCTCCGCTTTCCCTTGGGCGAGTTGCCCAAGGACGAGACGCGGCGGCTCGCCCGGGAACTCGGCCTCGCGGTGGCCGAGAAGGCCGACAGCCAGGACATCTGCTTCGTGCCGCAGGGCCGCTACGCCGACGTGATCGCGCGCCTGCGCCCCGACGCGGCCCGTGCCGGCGACATCGTCGACCTCGGCGGACAGGTGCTGGGGCGGCACGAGGGGATCATCCACTACACGGTCGGCCAGCGCCGGGGCCTGCGCCTCGCCGTGGGCGAGCCCCTCTACGTGATCCGCCTGGAGCCGGACACCGCCCGCGTGGTGGTCGGCCCGCGCACGGCCCTGGCCACGAGCCGGATCCGCCTCGGGGACATGAACTGGCTCGGCGGACCGGGCGAGGCCGCCGCGCGCCCCGTGGCGGTGCGCGTGCGCTCGACCCGCGATCCACGGCCGGCACTCCTCTTCCGCGACCCCCAGGGCGACGGGGCCGAGATCGAGCTCGCGACCCCCGAGGACGGCGTCTCGCCCGGGCAGGCCTGCGTGATCTACGCCGATGACGGCCCCCGCGCCCGCGTGCTCGGCGGCGGCACCATTCGGCGGGTCGACGCGTTGGCCCGCGGCGCCGCGCAAGCCGCCTGACCGAACAAGTCGCCTGACCGCGCAAGCCGCCGGACCGAACAAGGCCCATCCACCCTCTCCCCACACAGGACTTCGAGATCGTCATGCTGAGCGAGCCGCGGGAGGCCGGTCCGAGCACCGCCCTGATGCGCAAGGCCTATGCGCGCTGGGCGCCGGTCTACGACGTCGTCTACGATAAGCTCACCGAGCCGGCCGCCCGCGACGCGGTCGAGGCCGCCGTCGCCTGCGGGCCCCGCATCCTCGAGGCCGGCGTCGGCACGGGGCTGTCGCTCGGCTACTATCCGCCCACGAGCTTCGTCTGCGGCGTCGACCTCTCCGAGGACATGCTCAAGCGCGCCCGCGCCAAGGTGCTGCGGCGGGGCCTGCGCCACGTGCGCGGCCTCCAGGTCATGGACGTCTGCCGGCTCGGCTACGCCGATGCCAGCTTCGACGCGGTGGTGGCCCAGTTCCTCATCACCCTGGTGCCGGATCCGGAAGCCGCGCTCTCCGAGTTCCTGCGCGTGGTCCGGCCCGGCGGCGAGATCGTGCTCGCCAACCATTTCGGACAGAGCACCGGTCCGGTGGCCAAGGTCGAGGAGATCGTCGCCCCGCTCTGCACCAAGATCGGCTGGTCCTCGGACTTCAAGTCGACCCGCATCGAGGCCTGGGCCCGGTCGCACGGGGTCGAGTTCATCGGCGTCGCGCCGACTTTCCCCGGCGGGTTCTTCAAGATCCTGCGGATGCGCAAGCCCGGGTGAGCACGCGGCCGCCCCCCTCGGCCGAGTCGACCCCGGAGTCACCGGCGGCGCGGCCCACGCGGATGCGGCGGGTCCTGCGCTGGCTCCCACTCCTGCTCCTGGTCGGGGCCTCCCTCGCCGTATTGGTCTCGGGCGCCTCGCACCTCCTCAGCCTCGACCGGCTCCTGGCGTCGCGGGCCTGGCTGATCGCCTGGGTCGCGGAGGACCGCTTCCGCGCCATGGTGGTGGCCTACCTCGTCTACGTCTCGGCGGTGGTCGTCTCGGTGCCGGCCTCGCTGTTCCTGACGATGCTGTGCGGCTTCCTGTTTGGCATCGTTCCGGGTGCCCTCATTGCGCTGGCCTCGGCGACGACGGGGGCCGCCATCGTCTTCACCATCGGGCGCGGGGCGGCGGCCGATCTGCTGCTGCGCCGGGCCGGACCCCGGCTCGCCGGGCTCGCCGCCGGGTTTCGCGCGGATGCCTTCGGCTACATCGCCTTCCTGCGGCTGCTGCCGATCTTCCCGTTCTGGATGACGAACCTCGCGCCGGCCGCCTTCGGGGTGAAGCGCAGTACCTTCGTGCTCGCGACCCTGGTGGGGCTGCTGCCCGGCGTCTTCATCTACGCCTCCACCGGGGCGGCGATCGAGGATGTGGTCCTCGCCCACGAGAGCGCCAAGGCCGCGTGCCTCGCCGCCGACGGTCTCGACTGCGAGAACGCCCTGACCCTGCGGACCCTGGTCACCCCCAAGATGGTCGCGGGCCTCGGCGCCCTGGCGGCCTTCGCGCTGCTCTCGGTATTCCTCCGCAGGCGCTTCCAGCGGCGGTCGCGGGCCGAGGCCGCCAGCATCGACGAACCGTAATTTTCTGATCGAATTTAGCCATAAGTCTGATCAAAATCTTCGAGACGCGGGGCAGCCTAACGGCTTCATGAGCGTTATGAGGTGCAATCGCGCATCGAGATTACGCTCTGGAAACGCCGTCGGGTCACCGTCAGCCGGACCTCAAGCCGACACCCGCCGCGCCGAGGGGACCGGGAACCCGAAGAACCAAAATGGGTGTGAATTCACGCGTTGTGTTCGATCAGGACGTCGCCGCGCCCGACGTGGCGGCGGCGCGCGGCCTCGGCCGGCACCTCGGCTTGTCCGGGCGCCTCTTCCTGCTCACCGTGGCCTTCGTCGCCGTCATCGAGGTGCTGGTCTACGTGCCCACGGTCGCCAATTACCGGCGCATGTGGCTCTCCGATCGGATCGCGGCTGCGCAGGTGGCCGCCCTCGTGCTCGACGCGGCCCCCGACCAGCGCGTCTCGGAGAGCCTCGCCCAGCGCCTCCTGGCGGGCGTGGGCGCGCGGGCCATCGTGGTGCAGGGCAACGGCACCCGGCGGCTGCTCTCCGACGAATCGGTGCCGGACGCGGTCTCCGACCACATCGACCTGCGCGAGGAGGACCTGATCGAGTCGATTCGCGGCGTGGCCCGCACGCTGATGGCGGACGGCACCCGGCCGATTCGCGTGATCGGGCATGGCCGCGACGGTTTCGACCTTGTCGAAATCCTCATCGATTGCCTGCCGGTGCGCGACGCCGTGACGGCCTTCGCGATCCGGCTCGCCCTGTCGTCCCTCGCCATCGCGGCGGCGGTGGCCGGCCTGATCTTCCTCGTCCTGCAGCGGGCCATCGTCCGACCGGTACGCCGGCTCGTGCACAACATCACCGAATTCGCGCAGGACCCGGAGGCGTCGGACGGCGTCATCGTGCCCTCGCGGCGCACCGACGAGATCGGCCACGCCGAGGTGGCGCTGGCGCAGATGGAGGCGGCCCTCGCCCGCGAACTGCGCGAGAAGCGGCATCTCGCCGACCTCGGGCTCTCGGTGAGCAAGATCAACGACGAGCTGCGCAACCTCCTGACCACGGCGCAGCTCCTCAGCGACCGCCTCGACGGGGTCGCCGACCCGCTCGTCCAGCGCGTCGCCCCGCGCCTCGTGGCGACCCTCGACCGGGCGATTCGGTTCTGCGAGGAGACCCTGGCCTATGGCCGCGCCACGGAGCGCAATCCGAACCGGCGCCTCGTGCCGCTCGCTCCCATCATCGCCGAGCAGGCGGACCTGTCGGGCCGCGAGCGCGATTCGGACATCGTGATCCGGGAGATCTGCCCGAACGGCCTGCGAATCTGCGTCGATCCGGACCAGTTCTCACGGGCGCTCGCCAACATCGTTCGCAACGCCGTCCAGGCCCTGGCGCCGCCGGGCCCCGGCTACGAGGCGATGACGCGCACCGATCCGACGATCACCATCGAGGCGCGGCGCACCGGGACCGGTGCCGGCACCATGGTCCTGATCAGCGACAACGGCCCGGGCCTGCCGGCGCGGGCGCGCGAGCACCTGTTCAGCCCCTTCAAGGGCGCGTCGCGCTCGGGTGGCACCGGGCTCGGCCTCGCCATCGCGTCGGAGCTGATCCAACTCAACGGCGGAACCCTGTCCCTCGACGAGACCCCGGTCGGCACCCGCTTCCGGATCGTGATCCCCGACCCGGTGGGTTGAGCGGGCGGGTTCCCGCCGGACCGGAAGCGCTGCCGGGGGCCGTGCCTTACTCCGCCGCCGCCAGGGTCAGGCCTGGCACCGCGATGCCGAGGTCGTGCAGAAGTTCGGCATCTGAATCGGTCTCGTTGTTGGCGGTCGTGAGCAGGCGCTCACCGTAGAAGATCGAATTAGCGCCGGCCAGGAAGCAGAGGATCTGGGCCTCGCGGGTCAGGCCCTTGCGGCCTGCGCTGAGGCGTACCCGCGCGCGCGGCATCACGATGCGCGCCGTGGCGCACATGCGCACGAGGTCGAGGGGGTCGACCGCCGGGCGGTCCTCCAAGGGCGTGCCCTCCACAGCCACGAGGGCGTTGATCGGCACGCTCTCGGGGTGGGGCGCATGGTTGGCCAGCACCTGAAGCATGCCGGCCCGGTCCTTCACGCCCTCGCCCATGCCGACGATGCCGCCGCAGCAGACGCCGATGCCCGCCGCGCGCACGTTCTCCAGGGTGGTCAGGCGGTCCTCGTAGGTCCGCGTGGAAATGATGTCGCCGTAGAAGTCCGGGCCGGTGTCGAGGTTGTGATTGTAGGAGGTGAGCCCGGCCTCCGCGAGGCGTCCGGCCTGCGCGGGGGTGAGCATGCCCAGCGTCACGCAGGCCTCCATGCCGAGGCCGCGCACGCCCCGCACCATGGCGAGCACCGCGTCGAATTCCGGCCCGTCCTTGGGCTGGCGCCAGGCCGCGCCCATGCAGAAGCGGTGCGCCCCGTTGGCCTTGGCGGCGGCGGCCTCGCGCAGCACCGCGTCGACCGGCATCAGCCGCTCGCGGGCCATGCCGGTGCCCTTGTGATGGGCCGATTGCGGGCAGTACGCGCAATCCTCCGGGCAGCCGCCGGTCTTGATCGAGAGGAGGGCGGCGCGCTGAATGTCGGCCGGGTCGTTGTGGGCGCGGTGGACCGCCGCCGCCCGATAGACGAGGTCGAGCAGCGGCAGGTCGTGGATCGCTTGGATCTCGGCCACGCTCCAGTCGTGGCGGATCGCGGCGGTCTCGGCGGCCGGGGTGGATGCGCGGGGGGCCAGGGTCTCGGTCATGGCCCCATGAGGCGAATCCCGGCCTAAAAATCAAGCCGGGCGTGCGCCCTCAATGCGTCGGCTCGCCCGCCGCGACCTTCGCGGTCCAGTCGTCGAAAGCGACGATTTCCTGGCGCTGCGCGCCGAGCCCCGCGATCCCGAGGGTCATCACGTCGCCGTTGCGCAGGAAGCGGGGCGGCTTGCGGGCCATGCCGACGCCGGGGGGCGTGCCGGTGGTGATGACGTCGCCGGGCTCCAGCATCATGAAGTGCGAGACGTAGGCCACGAGCTGCGCCGGATCGAAGATCATCGTGGCGGTGGAGCCCGTCTGCATGCGGGTGCCGTTCACGTCCAGCCACATGGCCAGATTCTTGAGGTCCGGAATTTCGTCGAGGGTAACGAGCCAGGGGCCCAGCGGGCCGAAGGTCGGGCAGCCCTTGCCCTTCGCCCAGGTGCCGCCGCGCTCCATCTGGAATTCGCGCTCGGAGACGTCGTTGCAGATGCAGGCGCCCGCCACGTAGGACAGGGCCTCGTTGGCGTGCACGTAGGAGGCGCGCGCACCGATCACGAGGGCGAGTTCCACCTCCCAGTCGGTCTTGGCCGAGCCCTTGGGCAGGATCACCCGGTCGTTGGCGCCCGCGAGGCACGAGGGCGCCTTGTTGAACAGGATCGGCTCGGGCGGGATGTCGGCGCCGATCTCGGCGGCGTGATCGGTGAAGTTCAAGCCGATGGCGACGACGTTGCGGGTGCCGCCGACGCAGGGGCCGAGGCGGGTCGCCGGCGGCAGGAGCGGCAGGCTCTCCGGGTCGATCCGGCGCAGGCGCTCCAGGGTTTCGCGCGACAGCACGGATCCGGCGATGTCGCGGACATGGTCCGAGAGGTCGCGCAAGCCGCCGCGCGCGTCGACGAGGCCGGGCTTCTCGTCGCCGCTCTCGCCGTGACGGATCAATTTCATCGCTCGTTCCTCCGCGCAGGATTCTTTCGGCAGACATCGATCGGACGAGACCCAAGGGCAAGGGGCGCGGGAGAGGGTCCGGTGGGCAAATCGCCGGCAGGGCCGCTGCCGGGCCCGGCTGGGATGCCGGATTCGTCACCAAAAGGTCACACCGCCGCCCCGCGATGCGGCACCGGCGCATTTTTCTCCTTTGACACTTATTCACGCCGGCAAAAGTTTAGATGTGAACCATTCTGCCTGTGTCCAACGGATAGCGAGGTGCCGCATGCAATATTGCGCAAATTACAGTACAGTGCAATAATTTATCTTGGCTTTTACTTATACGTTCAGGCATTGCGAAGTCGCGAAAGCCGCGTCATTGTCGTGTCCAAGGTGCAGCACCCGGTCCGACAGGGCGGGACCAAGCCAAGCACCATGGATAGGGGTGGGTCTCGCGACATGACGGGCACGATTCGGAGCCGTTCTTACCGCAACTGGGCGCTTTCGGGCGTTTCCGTCGCTCTCCTCGCCGCCGGCGTCACGCAGGCCTCGGCCGGTGCCTTCGGCATCCGCGAGCAGAGCACCGAGGCACAGGGCATGGCCTTCGCGGGCACGGCCTCCGGCTCCGGCGGCGTCTCGTCGATGTTCTGGAACCCCGCCACCGTGACCATGCGGCCGGGTTGGGTCACCGAGCAGAACCTCAGCCTGATCAACCTGTCCGGCAAGATCACCCCGGAGGCGGGCACCAACCCGGCCTTCGCGCGCCTCGGCGACAGCGGCGACATCGGGCAGGGCGCGATCGTGCCGGCGGGCGCCACCTCCTACCAGCTGAACGACCGGCTCTGGGTCGGCATCCAGACCGGCGCGCCCTTCGGCCTCGTGACGAAGCCGCGCGACACCTGGGCGGGCGAGCTCTACGGCCGCTCGAACCGGATCTTCACCCTCGCCTTCAATCCGGTGATCGGCTTCAAGGTGAACGAGTGGCTCTCCATCGCCGCCGGTCCCAACATCGAATATTTCAAGCTCACCCTGAAGCAGGCGCAGATCACCGGGGTGCCCTTCGACCCGGCGAACCTCGCGAGCGCGCGCCTGACGGGCGATTCCTGGGGCGTCGGCTTCACGGCCGGCGTGCTAATCACGCCTTTCGCCGGAACCGCCTTCGGCGTCGGCTACCGCTCCACGGTCCATCACGATATCGAGGGTTCGCTCCGGCTGCCCGGCCCCGCCGCCGCCCTCGGCGGTCCGGTGGCGGCCAACCTGAACACGCCCGAGAAGGTCACGGTGGGTGTGACCCAGGCGATCAACCCCGTCACCCGCGTCAATTTCGGGTTCGAGTGGGACAACTGGAGCCGCTTGAAGAACGTCGCTGTCGTCCCGCTGGTCCTCGGCCGCGCCGGGACCGCGCTGCCCCTGAACTACAAGGACGGTTTCACCTACGCGGTCGGTGCCGAGTACGACTGGTCGCCGGCCCTCACTGTCCGGGGCGGTGTCGCCTACGAGGTCTCGCCCATCGACTTCGAGAACCGCTCGGTGCGCCTGCCCGACAACAACCGCGTCAACGTTTCGATCGGCGCGAGCTACCGCTGGAGCGAGAAGCTGACTCTGACCGCCGCCTACTCGCACTTCTTCGTCGAGAAGGGCCGCATCCTGTCGGGCGTCGGGCGGGACTACAACGTGCAGAACATCGCCTTCGCGGGCGTCGCCGACAGCAGCGCCGACATCGTCTCGGTGGGCTTCCGCTACGTCTTCGGCGAGCCGGCGGTCGCCGCCCCGGCGCCGATCGTGCGCAAGTTCTGAGTATGCTCAGGGCCCTCCACGCCCTCAGGGTCGCGGCGCGGCCGGCCCGAGGCGAGTCGACAGGACGAGCATGACGGGCACGGCGGCGAGCGCGGTTGCCGCCGCCGCCAGCATCGCGCCGCGTGGTCCCACCGCATCCCCGAGGGGGCCGTAGAGCAGCGGGGCCGCGAGCGCGCTACCGCCCAGCGTCCAGGTGTAGAAGACCGCGAAGGCCCGCTGGACCTGCCCACCGGGCGCGAGTTCCGGCACCGTGCCGTAGAGGACGGACGAGGTCCCGTTCAGCATCACGCCGAGCACCGGCAGCACGGCGAGGACGGGGGCGAGCGGCAGCAGGATCACGGCGAGAATCGCGAGCGCCGTGCCGGTCTCGGTGAGCACCACCGTGCGCGTCACGCCGAGGCGCTCGCCGAGCCGTCCGCAGACCGCCTTGCCCAGCGCTCCGCCGACGAAGACGGCCGAGAGCGCGAAGCCCACGGTCGTCAGGGCCGCGCCCTTCTGTTGGAGCAGGAACGGCAGGTAGAGCAGGAAGGCCGGGCGCGCGGCGTTGTCGAGGATGCCGATGGCCACCAGCAGGGGAAATCCGCGCGCCGGTTCCGCGGGCGAATCCCCGGCCGCCGCGGCGGGCGAGGTCCGCGCCGCCGCTTCGAAGCGCGCGCCGGGATCGCGGCGCAGGAGCCACGGCAGGCTCACGGCGACCGCGACGCCGAGCGCCGCGATCAGCCACAGGGCGGTGCGCCAATCCGTGAGCGTCAGCAGGAGCCCGACGAGGGGCGGCACGCTCGCTTTGCCGAGGTCGCCCGTGAAGTTGTAGGTCCCGAGGGGCCCGCGGGCGTTGCGGCCATAGGCCCGGGCGATCAGGGTCGAGGCGAGGGGATGCTGGGTGCTGCTCCCCGTGCCCCCCAGGGTGAGCGCGACGCTGAGGCCGAGGAGCGAGCCCGAGAAGCCGGCCAGGGCGTACCCTGCGGCGCTGAGCAGTGTGCCGAGGATCAGCACCGTCCGCACGCCGAGGCGTTCCGCGAGGCGGCTCGCCGGCATCTGCAGGGCGGCGAGCGCCCCGTTGTAGAGGCTACGCAGCAGGGCGAGCGCCGCGAAGCCGAGGCCGAACTCCGCCTGCCAGACCGGCAGCAGCACGTAGATCAGGTCGGTGTAGCCGTCGTGCAGCGCGTGATTGATGCCGACGCCGATCAGCGTGCGGCGGGTCTCGGGAGGATTTGAAGGGTCGAGGGACGGGCGCGGCAATGTCAGGTCCGGTGCGGGCGGCATGCGGGCGCTTTCTGTTTTTGCCGGCTCAAGATCACGCCCGAGGGGCGGGTGGGCAAACGCTTGGACGACCCGACGCCCCGAACCGCACGCTCGCGGGAGCCCATGCGACCGGCCGGAGATCGTCTCACGCCCCCGGACCCTGTCCCGTCAGACGCTTCACGTAGAAGATGCGGTCGTGCCCGGGCGGGTAATCCGTGATCCGCCCGCATTCCGAGAAACCCAGGCGCTCGTAGAACGCCGGCGCCTGGAAGGTCCAGGTATCGAGCCAGATGCCGGCGAGCCCGCGCCGCCGGGCCGCGTCCTCGGCCAGCGCCATCACCCGGCGTCCGAGGCCCTGCCCCCGGGCGGGACCGAGGGCGAGGAGTTCGACGAACAGCATGCCGTAGCCGGTGCGGCCCCAGAGGCCGCCGACGACGGCGCCGCCCTCGTCCCGGACCGTGACGGCGAGCAGGCCCCAGTCGCCGTTGGGCACCTGGGCCTCGTTGTGGGCCACGAGGGGCGCCAGGATCTCGGCCCGGATCGCCGGGTCCGGGTCCGACTCAAGCCGGAGCGTCCAGCCTCCGACGCTCACGCCTTCATGCGCACGTAGGTGCCGGGGGCGGGGCAGATGGCGGCGAGGCCGCCGTCGCCCGGGACCCGCGCCGGCACGCGGGCGGGCGCCTGATGCTCCAGCCACTGGAACCAGTAGGGCCACCACGATCCCTTGTGCTCGGTGGCGGCCGCCACCCAATCCTCGAACCGGCCGGTCGCCGGGCCGCCGGTCCAGAAGCCGTATTTCGGCTTGGCGGGCGGGTTCACGACCCCGGCGATGTGGCCGGAGCCCGCGAGCACGTAATCGACCGGCCCGCCGAACTTCGAGGAGCCCTCGAACACCGACAGGGCGGGCGCGATGTGGTCTTCCTTCGTGGCCAGGTTGAAGATCGGGATCTTCACCTTCTTCAGGTCGAGGCGCACGTTCCCGAGAATCATCTTGCCCTGCGCGAGCGTGTTGTCGAGGTAGCAGTTGCGCAGGTAGAACGAGTGGTTGGCCGCCGGCATCCGGGTCGAATCGGCGTTCCAGTACAGGAGGTCGAAGGCCATAGGCGCCTGACCCTTGACGTAGTTGTTGACCACGTAGGACCAGATCAGGTCGTTGGGACGCAGCATGTTGAAGGCGGTGGCCATGCCGGTGCCCTCGAGGTAGCCGCGCTTCTGCATCCGCGACTCGATCAGGCGGATCTGCTCCTCATCGGCGAACACCTTCAGGTCGCCCGCATGGGTGAAGTCCACCTGCGTGGTCAGGAAAGTGGCGCTCTTGATGCGCTTGTTGCCGGTGGCCGCCTGCATCGCCAGGGTCACGGCCAGTAGGGTGCCGCCCACGCAGTAGCCCGCCGCCGCGACCTCGCTCTCGCCGGTGGCCACCCCGATGGCGTCGATGGCGGTCTCGATGCCCTCGCGCATGTAGCTCTCGAAATCCTTGTCGGCGTGCCGCGCGTCCGGATTGACCCAGGAGATGCAGAACACCGTCAGGCCCTGGGAGACCATCCAGGCGATCAGGCTCTTGGCGGGGTTCAGGTCGAGGATGTAGAACTTGTTGATCCAGGGCGGCACGATGAGGAACGGGCGCTTGAGCACCGTCTCGGTGGTCGGCGCGTACTGGATCAGCTCCATCAGGTCGTTGCGGAACACCACCTGGCCCGGCGTCACCGCCACGTTGACGCCGACCTCGAAGCCGGCGCCCGGGTCGGTCTGGCGCACGCGCAGCTGGCCCTGGCCGGCTTCGATGTCCTCGGCGAGCATCTTCATGCCGCGCACGAGGTTGGCGCCGTTCTCCTTCAGGGTGTGGCGAATGAGTTCCGGGTTGGTCATCACGAAGTTCGAGGGCGAGAGCGCGCCGGAGATCTGGCGCAGGTAGAACTGCGCCTTGTGGCGGGTGTGCTCGTCGATGCCCTCGGCCTCGTCGACCATCGTCTCGGCCCAGCGGGAGGTGATGAGGTAGCTCTGCTTGATGAAGTCGAAGATCGGGTTGGTGGACCATTCCGCGTGGGCGAAGCGGTTGTCCTTCGGCTCGGGCTGGGCCACGGGCGGGGCGTTCTCGCCCTGCAGGCGCTGCCAGGTCGAGCCCCACAGGGTGATGAAGGCCTCGCTCAGCCGGGTCTGGGCCTCAACGGTCTTCTTCGGGTCGGAGAGCCAGGTCTCGGCCACGCTGCCGAGGGTGCGGACCACGTCCTTGACCTCCTCCGGCGGCTCGACGGGCTGGACCACGAGCGCGTCGGAGGTCGCGACGGGCTTCATGTAGCGGGAAGCCGCGCGCTGGAATTCCTCGACCAGCAGGCTCGCGTTGCGGGACAGAGCCTCGATATCGGGCAGCGGCGTCGTCCGTTCGGTCGTCACGCGTGCATCTCTCCCCGTTCCGGCTCAGTCCTTTCGCCGCGCGACGCCTGCCACACGGCTCTGGGAGCCTCGTTTCCGACAAATTAACGCGCCATCGCGCAGTTCCGCCAGAGCGCCCGTCCTCGAATCGGCCGACTACCCCCATGTCCCGGCTTCACAACCCTCAGTTTGTCGCTGCCCTGGCCGCCGTCGCGCTCCTCGGCGGCTGTTCGGGCGACCTCAACCCCATGCGCATGGCGTACGGGACCGGCGAGGCCGGGCCGCCGCCCAAGACGCCCGACTTCGTGGCCAAGTCCCGGCGCGGGGGCGACGACTTCATGCCCGTGGGGGTCTCCGCCCCGGCCCGGCCCGTGCGGGCGAAGTCCGCCGAGGGCACCAAGGCCCTGGAGGACGAGCTGATGGCCGCACGCGGCCGCAACGAGGCCAAGGGCCGATCCGCCGAGAGCGCCGCCGGCAAGACCGGGCAGCTGCCCAAACCCTGAGCCGCGCAGATATCGTTCGGCGCCGTGGCACAAAACTGCTAGACATGGGGCCGACGTGCGAATTCATCGACGGTCTCGCGGGGCGGGTCCGTCGGCGACGGCCGGATGCCACCCGAGGGACATCCGGTCTAGACCACGTCTCCGTCTCGGGTCGATGACAGTTCCGCGCGATCAGGCACGCCACGCGCACCCAACCTCGTGCTCTCGGACCGAAATTCCTATCCCCCGGATATTGTGAAGGCCATGACCGACTTCCATCGCATCAAGCGCCTGCCCCCCTACGTGTTCGAGCAGGTGAACCGGATCAAGGCCCAGGCCCGCGCCAACGGCGCCGACATCATCGACCTCGGCATGGGCAACCCGGACCTCGACGCGCCGAAGCACGTCATCGCCAAGCTGGTGGAGACCGCCGGCCGCCCGCGCACGGACCGCTACTCGGCCTCGAAGGGCATCGCGGGCCTGCGCCGTGCCCAGGCCGGCTACTACAAGCGCCGCTTCGGCGTCAGCCTGAATCCCGACACCCAGGTGGTGGCGACGCTGGGCTCGAAGGAGGGCTTCGCCAACATGGCCCAGGCGATCACGGCGCCGGGCGACGTGGTGCTGGTTCCGAACCCGAGCTACCCGATCCATGCCTTCGGCTTCCTCATGGCCGGCGGCGTCATCCGCTCCGTGCCGGCCGAGCCGACGCCCGCCTTCTTCCCGGCGGTGGAACGGGCGATGCAGCACTCGATCCCCAAGCCCGTCGCGATCGTGGTCTGCTACCCCTCGAACCCGACCGCCTACGTGGCGAGCCTCGATTTCTACCGGGACCTCGTCGCCTTCGCCAAGCGCCACGAGATCATCATCCTGTCGGATCTCGCCTACGCGGAGGTCTACTTCGACGGCGAGCCGCCGCCCTCCGTGCTGGAGGTGCCGGGCGCGATCGACTGCACGGTGGAATTCTCGTCCCTGTCGAAGACGTTCTCCATGGCCGGCTGGCGCATGGGCTTCGCGGTCGGCAACGAGCGCCTGCTCGCGGCCCTGACGCGCGTGAAATCCTACCTCGATTACGGGGCCTTCACGCCGATCCAGGTCGCCGCTACCGCCGCCCTGAACGGGCCGGAGGACTGCATCGTAGAGATGCGCGGGATCTACAAGAAGCGCCGCGACGCGCTGATCGAATCCTTCGGCAAGACCGGCTGGAAGATCCCGACCCCCTCCGCATCGATGTTCGCCTGGGTGCCGATCCCGGAGAAATACGCGGAACTCGGCAGCCTCGAATTCTCGAAGCTGCTCCTCGAGAAGTCGGACGTGGCGGTGGCGCCCGGCATCGGCTTCGGCGAGCACGGCGACAACTACGTCCGCATCGCGCTCGTGGAGAACGAGCAGCGCATCCGTCAGGCGGCCCGCAACATCCGGCGCTTCTTCGATTCGGCGGACAAGACGCTGCACAACGTCGTGCCGCTCTCCAAGGCCGGCTGATCCCTGCGCCGATATCGTCCAGCCGAAACCCCACCCGGCCGTTGTTGCGGCCGGGAGACAGGCGCCCGCAAAGCGGCGTGGCCTGAGCGGTCGCGCTTGTCACGGGCCGGCTTGGTCCGCAGGGTCGGCACGAGGCCGCGCCGCATCTGTGGCCGGCGGTTGAGGCCCGAGGATCGTATGCGTGGTTCGATGATGCGTGGTTTGACGCTCGCCGCCGCCCTGGCGCTGGCCGGGACTGCCGGCGCCTGCGCCCCGAAGCCCATCGTCGCCCGCGATCCGGTGCCCGCACCGGCCCCGGGCGTCGGCTATGCCTGCGATTCCCGTCCGACCGTGCTCAACGCCTTCCAAACCACGTGCGAGCCCCTGCTGCGCGAGCCCCAGGTGGTCGTGCGCGCAAAGGGATAACGCCCGGCCGCCGACGCGATTAGGCGTGGATGCCGCAAACCTGCGGCGCCCCGGCCACGGACAAGCCCCCCGCGTTCGGCCATAGTGCGGCCGGGCGCGCTACAACCGATCCAGGCTGCCCGCCGGAGTGCCTTCGTGCTGATGACCTTGCGAACCGTCCTCGCCACCGGCCTGATCGGTCTCGGGCTGACCTGCGCGGCCAGCGCCCAGACGATGTTTCTCGGCGCCAACGGCCCCGTGGTGCTGCCGACGAGCCCGAATTCGGGCCGTCCCGTGCCGGACGATCCGCGCGCCGTGCCGGTCCCGCACGTGATGAACGGCGGCGGCTTCGGCCTGACGGGCACGGACTATTACAGCGACAGCGTCACCGAGGGTCCGCTCAACAAGCGCCACCGCCGCCGCGAATTCGTGCTGGCTCCGGCCCTGATCGGCCCTCCGGACTTCGTGCGTCCCGCGCTTCCGTAGGCTGCGTCTACCCCCGCCGGTCGGCGAGGCGCGCGGCGAGAATGCCGCCCGCGTAGGCGACGAGGTTGAGGAGCGAGAACACCCGGCCGATCAGGAGTTTGCCGGCCAGCGTCAGCCGGAAGGCGTCGAGGCCGGGCGTATGCACCAGCCGGAAGGCCTCCACCGCCAGTGCGAGCGACGCCGCCAGCGCGACGATGCGCCGGCGTGGCTGCGGCAGGACCAGCCCGACGAGACCGTAGACCATCGCGCCCCAGAGCACCGATCCGCCCCACTTCGTCACGGCCTGAGGCAGGCCGAGGGGCAGGAGGCGCAAGCTCAGGCCCGCGGCGATCACCCCGAGCGTGAGGGCGAGGAGGCGGCGCCGGGCGCGCGGGTCGTGTGTCATCGGGTCAGCGATCCGGAGCGCGGGGCCTCAGGCCGTTTACACCACCGGGGCGTCCCGGTATCACCCGGTCCCACACCCCGAAAACACGAGCCCGAAACACCAGATGCGCGCCGAGATCGAACAACTCTCGGATGCCGCCAAGCAGTCGATCGGACTGCTGAGGAGGCATCTTTGACTGGGATACCGTCGAGAAACGCCTCGCGGAGCTGAATGCGGCTTCCGAGAACCCCGAGCTTTGGAACGACGCCGAGGCGGCCCAGAAGGTCATGCGCGAGCGCACCCAGCTCGATGACGCCGTCAACGCGATCAAGAAGCTCTCCCAGGACCTCGAGGACGCCCACACGCTGATCGAGCTCGGCGAGATGGAGGGCGACGAGGCCAGCATTCAGGAAGGCGAGGCCGGCGTCCGCGCCGTCGAGAAGGAGGCCGCGCGCCGCCAGATCGAGACCCTGCTCTCCGGCGAGGCCGACGCCTTCGACACCTATCTCGAAGTGCACTCGGGCGCCGGCGGCACCGAGAGCCAGGACTGGGCCAACATGCTCCAGCGCATGTACGGCCGCTGGGCCGAGCGCCGGAAGTACAAGGTCGAGATCGTCGAGTGGTCGGACGGCGACGAGGCCGGGATCAAGGGCGCCACGCTCCTGATCAAGGGCCACAACGCCTATGGCTGGCTGAAAACCGAGTCGGGCGTGCACCGGCTGGTGCGGATTTCGCCCTACGATTCGAGTGCGCGCCGCCACACCAGCTTCGCATCCGTCTGGGTCTATCCCGTCATCGACGACCGGATCGAGATCGAGATCAAGGAATCCGATTGCCGCATCGACACCTACCGGTCGTCGGGCGCGGGCGGCCAGCACGTGAACACCACCGATTCGGCCGTTCGCATCACCCACATCCCCACCGGGATCGTGGTGGCGTGCCAGCAGGAGCGCTCGCAGCACAAGAACCGGGCCACCGCCTGGAACATGCTGCGCGCCCGCATGTACGAGGCCGAGCTGAAGAAGCGGGAGGAGAAGGCCAGCGCCGAGGCCGCCGCCAAGACCGATATCGGCTGGGGGCACCAGATCCGAAGCTACGTCCTCCAGCCCTACCAGCTGGTCAAGGACCTGCGCACGGGCACGCAATCGACGGACCCGGACGCGGTCCTGGACGGCTCCCTCGACCCGTTCATGGAAGCCTCCCTGGCCCAGCGCGTCTATGGCGGGGCGGACGTGGTGGAAGACATCGAGTAGGGCGGCGGGTCGGCGATACCGGCGCATCGGGCGGTGCACATCCCCTCGCTCCGCTTGCGGGGAGAGGGGAACGCGGAACCGACGCTCCGATCCATCAAAGCGCGTCGGCGACCCGCAGGAAGCGCTGCGGGTCCACCGGCTCGCCGTCGATCCGGGTCTCGTAGTGCAGGTGGCTGCCGGTCGAACGGCCGGTCGAGCCGACGCGGCCCACGATGGTGCCGGGCTCGACCCATTGGCCGGGCGTGACGTCGAAGGCCGAGAGGTGGGCGTAGCGGGTCATCAGGCCGTGGCCGTGATCGACCTCCACCATGTTGCCGTAGCCGCCGCTGTAATCCGCCAGGGTAACGCGCCCGGCCGCCGTGGCGCGGGCCGGCTCCCCGGTCTCCGCCCGCATGTCCATGCCCGTGTGCATGGCGTAGCCGCGGGTGAACGGATCGAGGCGGGCGCCGAAAGTGCTGGACAGGGTGATCTCGCCGGAAAGCGGCCGGCGGACCGGCAGGGCGGCCGCGATACGGCGCAGGCGCGCCGTCTCGGCGAGGTTGCGCTGGGCCTGGGCCATCGCGGCGCCGAAGGCGTCGCCGGTCAGGGGGACGAGGGGACCGCCAAGGCCGGGCTCCCGGCCGCGCTCGAAGCGGGCCGGATCGAGGCCGAGGCGGGCGACGAGGCCGCGCAGGCGCTGGGCGCCCCGCCCGGCGCTCACGCCGATGCCGTCGAGGAGGTAGGTCTGGGCCTGGGCGAGGCCGTCGAGACGCTTCTCCAGCACGGCCAGGCGGGTCTCGACGCTGCGGGTGGACTGGCGGCCCGGGCTCGCGTCGTCGCGGGTGCGCAGTTCCAGGGTGTCGGGGGTCGGGAAGGGCTTTGCGCCCGCGCCGCGCGGCCCCGGCTCGTCGATGGCGGCCTCCTCGGCGACGGGCGAGGCAACCGGCGAGGTGAGCGGCGGAGCGGCGCCCGGCTCGCCCGCGAGGCCGGCGAGCTGCGCCTGCCGGGCTTCCAGGGCGGCCTGGCGCTGGCCGAGTTCCGCCAGGCGTTGGGCGATGCGCTCGCGGACCGAGGCCTGTTCCAGGGCGGCCCGATCGAGCTGAAGGCGCAGGGCGCCGATGCGCTCCTCGTAGCCGTACTGCAGGGCGCTCTGCTGCGAGACGAAGCGGGCCAGGACCTCGTCGTGGAAGACGAGGTAGTAGGTCGCCCCGCCGGCCCAGAGGGTGGCCAGCGCCAGCGCTCCGGCCATGAGGCGCGGGCGCAGGGATGCGGCAGGGACCGGAGGACGGACCGCCCGGGCGCCGGGCGGTCGAGGGGAGGTTCTCATGGGACGGGTGACCTGATCCACCGGGCCACCTTGCCGGGATCAGGGTTAACGAACCGCCAAACGAACGGCCGGGAGGGCTTCAATCCATAACCATCCGGCGACCGCGTTTCAGGGAAGTGCGCGCGGCGGCCAGGACCTCCTCGGCGTGGCCCGGCACCTTCACCTTCGGCCAGATCCGGGCGATGCGTCCCTCGCGGTCGAGCAGCAGGGTGGTGCGCTCCACGCCCATGTACTTGCGCCCGTACATGCTCTTCTCGACCCAGACCCCGTAGGCCTCGAGCATCGCCTTGCCCTCGTCGGAGGCGAGCGGGAAGGTGAGACCGTACTTCGCCCGGAACTTGTCGTGGCTCTTCACGGAATCCGGCGAGACCCCGATCACGAAGGCGTCAGCCGCCGCGAAGTCGGGGCCGAGGGCGTTGAAGCCCTGCGCCTCCAGGGTACAACCGCTCGTGTCGTCCTTGGGGTAGAAGTAGAGCACGGCCTTGCGGCCCTTCAGGGCGGCGAGGCTGATGGTTTCCCCGCCGGCACCCGCCAGGGTGAAGTCGGGAGCCTGATCTCCGGTATCGAGGGGCATCATGCCTTCCTTTCGGCCGATTGATAGTGTGCCTCTGGAGGTGCGCCGTGGCGAGGCCGACCGCCCGCGACGAACGAACGGTACCGGAAGCTGAAACCCTCAAGGACAGCCGCTCGATAGCCCGAGGGGACGTTCCGATCCAGCGGCACAAGGATTGATGGACCAGGAAACGGCCACAGGTTTGGGACCCGCGCGGCCGGCCGCGCGGCGGCGTCCGCTGCTCTGGATCGCGGCGGCAATCGTGCTCGGTCTCGTCCTCGCCGTCGGCGGTCTCATCGCGCGCCTCAGCTCCGGGCCCTTGCGCATCGACGGCATGTCGGAGCGGGTCGCCGCGGCCATCGCGGGCAGCATCGGCCCGGGCTGGCGCGTCGCGCTCAGCGACAGCGCCGTCGAGATCGACTCCGAGCAATCCCTGGCCCTCCGGGTGGCCGGGCTCGACATCCGCAACCCGGAGGGCGCCCTCGTGGTGCGCGCGCCCCAGGCCGTGGTGAGCCTCGACACCTGGGGGCTCCTGCGCCTCGTGGTGAAGCCCCGCGCCATCGAGTTCCGCGACCTCCAGATGACCGCCCTGGTGCACCGTGACGGCAGCATCGCCTTCGCGGCCTCCGACACCCAGCAGGCCGGAACCGTCCAGCCCCACACCCTGCCGAGCGTGGACGCGGCGCTCGGCAAGGTCTCGCCGATCTCGGCGAGCGTCGCCTCGATCTTCGGGGTGGTGCTCGATTCCGCCGGCATCGTGGGAGCCCTCGACCGGGCCCGGATCACCAACGGGCGCCTGACCCTGATCGACGACGATGCCCGCCAGCGCGCGGTCTTCGAGCACGTCAACGGCCTGTTCCGGCGCGATGCCACCCGGGACGCCCGGGTGTTCGAGCTGCGCATCGACGGACCCCACGGCGAGTGGCGCTTCGGCGGCACCCTGCACGAGGCCGGCGGCACCCGCCGCACCGGCACGATCACCCTCGACGACCTGCCGATCACCGATCTGCTGCTCCTGTCCGGACAGTCGAAGCTGCCGGTGGAGACCGATCTGAAGCTCTCCGCCAAGGCGGAGGTCGCCATCGATGCCGGCCGCATCGAGACCATGACGGCCGAGATCGGCACGGGCGGCGGCAACGTCCTCATCGAGGAAAAGGACTTCAACCCCGTCACCATCGACAGCCTGAAGGCCCTGGTGAGTTGGGACGAGGGCAAGCGGGCGATGCGGCTCGACGGCCTCGACTATCACGGCGCCGGCAACGCCGTACATCTGACAGGCACCTGGCTCGCCGGCGCCTCCGGCTCGGACGCCGCCTGGACGCTGCAGCTCGCGGGCGAGAACGCGGTGCTGCGCGGCGCTAACGCGGCGGACCAACCCGTCACCCTCGACGCGGTCTCGGCCCATCTCACTGGCAAGGCCGGCGGCGTCGTCATCGACGACTTCACCGTGAAGGCGGGTGCCGCCAGCGGGCAGATCACCGGCACGCTGGGCACCGCCGCCGACGATGACGGCCTCACCCTGCGGATCGTCGCCGCCCGCACGGGGGCGCGCCTCGCCCTGCGACTCTGGCCGGAGCACGTGGCGCCGCCCGCGCGCAACTACCTCGTGGACAACCTGCGCTCCGGCATCGCAGAAACCGTCGACATCACGGTGGACATGAGCGGCCCCGAACTCGCCGCCGCGACGCGGGGCGAGCCGATGCCCGACAACGCCGTGCGCATCGACTTCACGGTCTCGGACGCCACCCTGGCGGTGGCGCCCGACGCGCCGCCCCTCACCAAGGGCCGGGTGACCGGCACCATCACCGGGCAGACCACCACGATCCGCAACGTCACCGCCGACCTGCGGATGCCGGACAACCGCACCCTCTCGATCGCGGACGGGTCCTTCGTGATCCCGAAGATCGCTCCGGATTCGGTGGTGGCCCAGATCGGCCTGCGCCTCGGCGGCGGGGCCGATGCCCTGGTCTCGATGCTGCAGACGAAGATGTTCAAGAGCCTGACCGGGGTCGATCTCGATCCGGCGGCGGTGAAGGGCAGCGCCGACCTGCGCATCGACTTTCCCCTGAACCTCAAGCACATCCCGGACCTGGCCGAGCTGCCCGTCGTCATCTCGGGCACGCTCACCGACATCGCCATGGACAAGGCCTTCGGCAAGGAGCGCCTGGAGGCCGGCCGCTTCGCGGTCTCGTACGACCGGGGCGCGTTCACCCTGAAGGGCGACGCGCGCGTGATGGGTTCGCCCCTGACGGTGGACCTGCGCCAGCCCAAGGCCGGGGCGCCGGGCGAGCTCAACGTATCGCTGGCCCTCGACGAGGCCCTGCGGGCGCGCAAGGGCCTGCCCGTCGCGCCGCAGCTCTCCGGCATCATTCCGGTCCGGATCAACGTGCCGTTCGGGCGCGGGGGCAAGCCGCCGATCCGCGTCGAGGCGGACCTCGTCCGCGCCGCCAGCGACGGGCTTCTACCCGGCTTCGCCAAGACGGCCGGCAAGCCCGGCCGCGCGAGCTTCACGGTGGTGGAGAGCGCGAATGGCGGCCTCGACCTGCGCGACCTCAGCCTGGACGCCGCGCCCGTCACGGTACGCGGCAGCGCCAGCCTGAGCGGGGAGGGCGGCTTCGAGCGCGCGGATCTCACCACCCTGAAGCTTTCGCCCGGCGACGACATGCGCGTGCAGGCGGAGCGCAGCGGCAACGGCTACCGGGTCTCGGTGAAGGGCGCGGTGGGCGACGCGCGTCCCTTCCTGCGCGGGCTGACCGGGCCGGAGGGCAAGGGCGGCCGGGACGGCAACCCGAAGGACATCGACGCGGACGTGAGCCTCGGCATCCTCACGGGCTTCAACGGCGAGGCCCTGACCAATGCCAGCGCCAAGGTGTCCTTGCGCGGTCGCGACATCCGCAGCGGCCGCCTGCAGGGCAAGTTTACCGGCGCGCCCTTCAGCGCCCAGGTCACGCACGCCGAGCGCGGCGCCGCGACCATCACCATCGAGACCCTCGATGCCGGCTCGACCCTGCGCTTCGCCGACATCTACAAGCGCATGTATGGCGGCAAGCTCATCATGACGAGCGCGCTCAGCGACGGCCCGCAACCGGGCTCCGTCCAGATCCGCAACTTCGTCCTGCGCAACGAGCCCGCCCTGTCGAGCATCGTGGCGCAGGGGCCGGCCACCAGCGAGGCGGTGGACGCGCGGGGCCGCAAGTACGTGGTGCAGAATGCCGGCAACGACGTCGAGTTCGACCGCCTGCGGGCGATCTTCACCCGCACCGGCACCCGGATCGACATCAGCGACGCCGCGATCTCCAACCCCGCCATGGGTTTCACGATGACGGGCTTCCTCGACACCGCCAAAGAACGCACCGACATCAACGGCACCTTCGTGCCGCTCTACGGCCTGAACAACGTCGTCTCGCAGTTGCCGATCCTGGGCCAGCTCCTCGGGGGCGGCCGCAACGAGGGCCTGTTCGCCCTGAACTTCCGGGTCTCGGGCCGGCTCTCGAAGCCGGATGTCAGCGTGAACCCGCTCTCGGCCCTCGCCCCCGGCATCCTGCGCAAGCTCTTCAGCGCGGGCGGCGGCAACGACGGCGTCACGGGCGCGACGCTACCGCCCGAGACGGAGCGCTGAGGTTTTCCGCGCGACCCTGGCCTGAGACGTTTTCCGGCTGAATCGTTCGGGTTCTGGCGCGGGTCCCCTCTCCTGAAAGGAGAGGGAGCGCGTCGCGCTCAAGCAGGCCGAAGCCATCACCCGGAAATCGTATGACGAAGGCCGGCGAAAACGCATCGGGCCCCTCTCTCCGCGCGGGGGAGAGGGGCCCTGGTCTCGCCGTCGGATCGACGCTCCGGGTCAGGCCGCCTTGCGGGCCGCGTCGCCGTAGAACGTCCCCCCGCGCGCGGCCATGTCGAGGAGGTTATCGGGCACGGCGAAGCGGGGGCCGTGCTTGGCCTCCAGGCCTTGCGCCAGGTTCACGAAGGCCTGCGCGCCCATGAAGTCGATGTACGACAGGGCGCCGCCCGTGAAGGGCGCGAAGCCGAAGCCGAGGATCGAGCCGACATCCGCCTCGCGGGGATCGGTGACCACGCCCTCGCCGACGGTGCGGGCGGCCTCCAGGGCCTGCACCACGAGGAGACGCTGCTTCAACTCGGTGAAGTCCACCGCGTCGGGATCGACCTTGGTCGCCTGGAGGCCGGCGAGGCCGGGCCACAGGCGCTTGGGCGCACCCTCGGGGTAATCGTAGAAGCCCTTCTTGTTCTTGCGGCCGAGCCGGCCCTCGCCCTCGACGAGGGTGGTGAGCAGCGCCTTCTGGGCCGGGTCGATGCTCTCGGCACCGAGTTGCGCCTCGGTCGCCTTGACGATCTTCAGGGCGAGGTCGACCGCGACCTCGTCGGTGAGCGAGAGCGGGCCGACCGGCATGCCCGCCTGGCGGCCGGCATTCTCGATCATCGCCGCCGGGATGCCCTCGTTCAGCATCTTGTGGCCCTCGAGCAGGTAGGCGCCGACGCAGCGGTTGGCGAAGAAGCCGCGCGCGTCGTTGACCACGATCGGGGTCTTCTTGATCGCCCGGACGTAGTCGAGGGCGGTGGCCAGCGCCGCGTCGCCGGTCCGGTCGCCCTTGATGATCTCGACGAGCATCATCTTCTCCACCGGCGAGAAGAAGTGAATGCCGACGAACTGCTCCGGCCGGGCCGAGGTCTCGGCCAAGCCCGTGATCGGCAGGGTGGAGGTGTTGGAGGCGAAGATCGTCTCCGGCCGGATCACGGCCTCGACCTTGGCGATGACCTCGGCCTTCACTTTCGGATCCTCGAACACCGCCTCGATGACGAGGTCGCAGGCGCCGAGATCGGCGTAGTCGGCGCTCGTGGTGATGCGGGCGAGCAGGGCGTCGCGGTCGGCGGTCTTGGCCCGGCCCTTGTTGATCTGGTCGGTGACGAGCTTGTGGGCGTAGGCCTTGCCCTTCTCGGCGGCCTCCAGGGACTGGTCGACGAGGACGACCTCCATGCCCGCATTGGCGCTGACATAGGCGACGCCCGCGCCCATGAAGCCGGCGCCCACGACGCCCACGCGGCTGACCTTGGTGGCCGGCACGTCCTTCGGCCGGCGCGCGCCCTTGTTCAGTTCGCCCATGGAGAGGAACAGCGTGCGGATCATCGCCGCCGCCTCCTTGGTGCGCAGGATATGGGCGAAGTAGCGGCTCTCGACGCGCAGGGCCTGGTCCATGGGCAGCTGCAAGCCCTCATAGACCGAGGCCAGGATCGCCTTGGCGGCGGGGTAGTTGTCGTGCGTCTCACGCCGGTAGATGGCGTTGGCTGGCGGCCAGATCATCATGCCGGCCGGCGAATAGACCTTGCCGGACGGTGCCTTGAACTTCGGCTGGTCCCAGGGTGCCACGGCCGAGCCGCCGGCCGCGATCCAGGCCTTGGCCTTGGCGACCATCTCGTCCCGGCCCGCGACCTCGTGCACGAGGCCCATGTTCCGGGCCATCATGGGGCGGATCTGCTCGCCCTTGAACAGCATCTGCAGGGCGTCGCCCGTCTGCATCAGGCGCGCGACGCGCTGTGTGCCGCCGCCGCCCGGGAACAGGCCGACCTTGATCTCGGGCAGGCCGACGCGGGTCTTCGGGTCGTCCGAGAGCACCCGGTAATGGCAGGACAGCGCGAGTTCGAAGGCGCCGCCGAGGCAGATGCCGTGCACGGCCGCCGCGAAGGGCTTGCCGCAGGTCTCGAGCTTGCGGAACACCAGGGTGAGCTTGCGCGACTCCTCGAAGAAGTGGCGCATCGCCTCCTCCTCGCCGCGCTCGGCCTTGAGCGACTCGTAGGCGCGGCCGAGGCCCTGAAGCATCGTCAGGTCGGCGCCGCCGGAAAAGTTTTCCTTGCCGGAGACGATGACGCAGCCCTTGATGCCTGCGTCCGCCACCACGGCGTCGACCACTTGTCCGAGCTCGTCCATGACCGCGTCCGTGAAGACGTTCATGGAACGGCCCGGCATGTCCCAGGTCGCCAGCGCGATCCCGTCGGCATCGGTCTCAAGACGGAAATTTGTGAGATTCATCGCTGATCCTCGGGTTGGCGGCGGTTAGGGCTTCGGCGGAAGCGCTTAAGCCAATCTCAAAACTTGCGTGTGCATCCCGGATTGCCAGGAAGCACATCGCTGCGACAGGACAAGACCATGACCGGACGGATCGGCTGCCAGGGCTGCCGCGATGGCGCCGAACTCGACTTCACCTTCACGATGGCCTTCCAGCCGATCCTCGATCTGGCCGAGAGCCGGGTCTGGGGCTACGAGGCCCTCGTGCGCGGCACGGGCGGCGAATCCGCCGCCTCCATCCTCGGGCGCGTGACCCCGGAGACGGTCTACCGGTTCGACCAGGCGGCGCGGGTGAAGGCGATCGAGCTCGCCGGACGCCTCTTTCCCGCCGACGACGCGACGCGCCTGTCGATCAACTTCATGCCGAACGCCGTCTATGAACCGGCGGCCTGCATCCGCTCGTCCCTGGAGGCGGCGCGCAAGGCAGGCTTCGCGCACGACCGGATCATGTTCGAGTTCACCGAGAACGAGAAGTTCCGCGACACCGCCCACGTCTCGCGCATCGTCTCCGAGTATCGCCGTCAGGGCTTCCTGACGGCGCTCGACGATTTCGGCGCGGGATTCGCGGGCTTGAGCCTGCTGGCGAACTTCCAGCCGGACCTCATCAAGATCGACATGGACCTCCTGCGCGGCATCGACACCGACCAACGCCGCCAGGTCATCGTGGCGGGCATCATCGGCATCGCCGGCTCGCTCGGCATCGCGGTGATCGCCGAGGGGGTCGAGACGGCCGCCGAGCTGGACACCCTGCGCGGCCTCGGCGCGACCCTGTTCCAGGGCTACCACTTCGCCAAGCCGCGCCTGGAGGCGCTCCCGCCGGTGACGGGCTTCCCGGCGGGCGGGTACGACCACGCGCTGGTGGCTTGAAACGGCCATCGGAGCGCCCGCCGAACCGCCTCAGCGCGCCGGCATCGGCATCGGGGCGCCGGGCGCGCCCGGAGCGCCGTTGGCCACCGAGTCGCCGGCCGCCGCGATCGCCAGCATGTTGAGGAGCTTGGTCACCGAGGCCTGGGAGACCGCCGTGACGGTGGAGGCCGGATCGGCGTTGATCGTCTGGAACTTCTGGTAGGTCTTGTCGCCATAGATGTCGGCGAGGTGCTTCAGCTCGTCGAGGCTGAACTTCTCCGCATAGGCCTTCGACAGGCCGTCGAGCATGGTCTCGCGCTGCTTGTCGAACTCGGCGCGGATCTCCTTGCGCACCGCCTCGGCCTTGTCCTCCTTCATCGGCGCGACCGTCTTCTCGAGGGCGCCGGTGAACCCGACCTCGAGGTTCTTCAGCGTCGTCTTCTGGACGAGGTCCTTGGCCGTGGCGATCCGGTCGGCCATGTCGTCGGCGCGGGCGGCGATCGGCAGGCACAGGGCCGTGGTCAGGCAGAGGGTGGCGAGCAGGCGCGTCATCGTGGCGTATCCTCGAAAGTCTTCTTGTGAGCCCACCGCCGGGCGACGGCGGGCGCCGCCGTCTACCCCATTGCCAGAGGGATGGGGAGGCGACCCGACCTCACACCCGCTCGATGATGGTGGCCGTGCCCATGCCGGCGCCGATGCACAGGGTGACGAGGGCGCGCTCCTTGCCGGTGCGCTCCAGTTCGTCAAGCACGGTGCCGAGGATCATCGCGCCCGTGGCGCCCAGAGGGTGGCCCATGGCGATGGCGCCGCCGCAGACGTTGATCCGGGCCGGGTCGACGTCGAAGGCCTGCTGGAAGCGCAGCACCACGGCGGCAAAGGCCTCGTTGACCTCGAACAGGTCGATGTCGGACAGGCTCATGCCGGCGCGGGCCAAAACCTTCTTCGTCACGTCGACGGGGCCTGTGAGCATCAGGGCCGGGTCCGACCCGATATTGGCGAAGGCGCGGATGCGGGCGCGCGGCTTGAGGCCCGCGGCATCGCCGGCCTCGCGCGATCCGATCAGCACGGCGGCGGCGCCGTCGACGATGCCCGACGAGTTGCCCGCATGGTGGACGTGGTTGACGGTCTCGACGTCCGGATGCGCGTCGATCGCCACGGCGTCGAAGCCGCCCATCTGGCCCATCTGGACGAAGGAGGCCTTGAGCTGCCCGAGCGACTGCATGTCGGTGGAGGGCCGCATGTGCTCGTCGTGCGCCAGCAGCGTGATCCCGTTGATGTCGCGCACCGGCACCACCGCGTCGGCGAAGCGCCCCTCGGCCCAGGAGGCGGCCGAACGCTTCTGCGATTCGACCGCGTAGGCGTCGCAATCGTCGCGGGAGAAGCCGTATTTCGAGGCGATGAGATCGGCGGACACGCCCTGGGGCATGAACCAGGACTTGATCGCGATGGCCGGGTCCACCGGCCAGGCTCCGCCAGAGGCGCCCAGGCCCACGCGGCTCATCGACTCGACGCCGCCGCCCACCGTCATGTCGTGCTGGCCGGCCATGACCTGCGCGGCGGCGAAGTTCACCGCGTCGAGGCCCGACGCGCAGAAGCGGTTGATCTGAACGCCCGGCACGTGGGTGCCGTAATCGGCCACCAGGGCGGCCGCGCGGGCGATGTCGCCGCCGGCCTCGCCCACCGGATCGACGCAGCCGAGCACGACGTCGTCGACGCGGCGCGTGTCGAGGGCGTTGCGGTCCTTCAGGGCGCGTAGGGCCACCTCGGCGAGGCGAAGCGCCGTCACCTCGTGCAGGGCGCCGTCCGGCTTGCCGCGTCCCCGGGGGGTGCGGACGTGGTCGTAGATGAAGGCCTCGGGCATGCGCGTTTCCTTGTTTCCCTCCCCCCTCCGCGGGGGAGGGTGGCGAACGTCAGTGAGCCGGGAGAGGGAAGCGCCCCGTCCGGAGGCGGCGTTCCCCTTTCCCGACCCGGCCTCGCGGCCGGGCCACCCTCTCCCGCAAGGGGGAGAGGGGTCGGGAGCCTTCTTAGAAAGCCTCGGCGCTGAGCGCCATCGTGGTTTCCGATCCGGCCTTGATCCGGACCAGCCGGGTCGCGGTCTCGGGCAGCATCCGTTCCATGTAGAAGCGGCCGACCACGAGCTTGGCGGCCATCGCGTCGGAAGCGGCTTCGGCCTGCCGGGCGAGGGCCGCCTTGGCGATGCGCGCCCACATGTAGCCCATGGCGACGAGGCCGAGGAGGTGCATGTAGTCGGTGGCGCCCGCACCCGCGTTGTCGGGCTTCGAGAAGGCGTTCTGCATGAACCACATGGTGGCGCCCTGCAGGTCGTTCAGACCGGCCTGGAGGGGGGCGACGAAGGGCTTCATGCCGTCGTCCTCGCCGTGGTCCTTGATGAAGGTCTGGACCTCGCCGAGGAAGCTCATCATCGCGCGGCCACCGTCCTTGGGCAGCTTGCGGCCGATGAGGTCCATGGCCTGGATGCCGTTGGCGCCCTCGTAGATCATGGCGATGCGGGCATCGCGCACGAACTGCGACATGCCCCATTCCTCGATGTAGCCGTGGCCGCCGAACATCTGCTGGGCCTCGACCGCGTTGGCGAAGCCCTTGTCGGTGAGGACGCCCTTCACCACGGGCGTCATCAGGCCCATGTGGTCATCCGCGCTCTGGCGTTCGGCCGCATCGTCGGAACGATGCCCAATATCGGCCTGGAGCGCGGTCCAGAGCACGAGGGCGCGGGCGGCCTCGTTGAAGGCGCGGATGCCCATCAGGGTGCGGCGCACGTCGGGGTGGACGATGATCGGGTCGGCGGCCTTCTCGGGCGCCTTGGCGCCGGTGAGCGAGCGGCCCTGGAGCCGGTCCCGCGCGTAGGCGACGGCGTTCTGGTAGGCGACCTCTGACTGGCCGAGGCCCTGGACGCCGACCGCGAGGCGCGCCTCGTTCATCATCACGAACATCGCGTTGAGGCCGCGATTCTCCTGGCCGACGAGCCAGCCCTTGGCCCCGTCGTAGTTCATCACGCAGGTGGAATTCCCGTGGATGCCCATCTTGTGCTCGAGGGAGCCGCAGGAGACCGGGTTGCGCGCGCCCACCGAGCCGTCGTCGTTCACGAGGAACTTCGGCACCACGAAGAGCGAGATGCCCTTGGTCCCGGCCGGCGCGCCCTCGATGCGGGCGATGACAAGGTGAATGATGTTCTCGGAGAGGTCGTGCTCGCCCGCCGAGATGAAGATCTTGGTGCCGGTGAGGCTGTAGGAGCCGTCGCCGTTCGGCACCGCCTTGGTCTTCAGGAGGCCGAGATCCGTGCCGCAATGCGGCTCGGTCAGGTTCATGGTGCCGGTCCAGGCGCCTTCCACCATCTTGGGCAGGTAGAGCGCCTTCTGCTCCTCCGAGCCGTGCACCAGGAGGGCGGCCATCGCGCCCTGGGTCAGGCCCGGATACATGCCGAGAGCGAGGTTGGCGCCGGAGGCGAATTCCTGGATCGCGGTGTTGAGGGTGTGGGGCAGGGCCTGCCCGCCGTATGCCTCGGGCATCGACAGGCCCATCCAGCCGCCGCCCGCATAGGCGTCGTAGGCGGCCTTGAAGCCCTTCGGTGTCGTGACACTGCCGTCGGGATGGCGGATGCAACCCTCCCGGTCGCCGACGGCGTTCAGGGGTGCGAGCACCGTCTCGGCGAGCTTGGCGCCCTCGTTGAGCACCGCCTCCATCACGTCCGGCGAGGCGTCCGAGAAGCCGCGCAGGTTGTCGTAGCGGTGGAACCCGAACACGTCGTTGAGCAGGAACAGCACGTCCTCGACGGGTGCCTTGTAGCTTGGCATCGCGCATCATCTCCCGGAAACGGTTGCGTTCTTGGAAGGCCCTGCGGCCCCCGGCGCACCTGATGGTTCATATCTAAACTATTTTTGGCCGGGCGCAAAGGAGAAGATTCGCGGGAGCCGCCGCGCGTTCGCGACGTCCGACGCAGAGACCTTAACCGGGTGTTTACCAAGAATACCAAATGTCGGGGACATGCGATCTGCCGTTAACGCCTACCCGCGTTGGCGTGGGGGCCTTGCCCGGATCGAGCCACGGACTTCGCCGAGTCAGGTTTGACGATGACACGCACCGCCACGCTCAACCTCGAAGGCTTCGACCCCGACGTGCTCGAGGCGGCCCGAGACGTGGCGCGGCGCGCCGGAATCCCCGTCGAGACCTGGATCGCCTCCATCGTGGACCCGGAGGCTGCGGCGCGCGCCGCGACCGGAGAGCAGCGTCAGCCGACGCCTCCGATGGCGCAGACGACGGCGGAAATCCCACCCGCTCCGCCTGTCCAGGCCGCTGCCGCGCATCTCCGGGCCACCGCTCCGCCTTTCCAGGCCGCAGCGGCGGAGCCCGCACCCATGGCGACGTCGGCACCGGCTCCGGCTCCGGCCGCCGCAGGGATCGATTTGGCCCTGTCCGAGATGATGCAGCGCCTCGATGCCATCGACGAGCGCATGCGCCGCGAGAGCCAGGCGTCGCAGGACGCGGCCAGCCGCACCATCGCGGGGATCGAAGCGCGCCTCGGCGCCGCCGCCCAACCCGCCGCCGCTCCGTCCGAGCTTGTCGATCGCCTGTCGGAGATCGAGCGCCGGATGACCGAGATCGGCTCGCAGCTCGCCCAACCGCGGCCCCTCGGCCGCCGGGGCCGGGCCGCCGAGACCGAGATCCGCGACGCCGTCAGCGAGATCCGCCAGCGCCAGCGCGAACTCGCCACCGGCACGGCCCCGGAGCCACAGGCCCCCGAAGGACAGGCTCCCGAAGGACAGGCTCCCAAGGCGAGCTCCCCGGCCATCGCCGAACTCCAGAACGAGACCTCGCGCCTGCGCGAATCCATCGGCGGCCTCGCCAGCGGCCGCGACGTCGGCGCTCTGGAGCAGGCCATGCGGGCCCTGGCGGCCGGGGTGCAGCGCGCCCAGGCACCGTCGGACCTCGCCGCCATCGCGGCCCCGATCGAACTGATCCGGGTCCAGGTCGCGCGCCTGGCCGAGGACGTGGCCGAGAACGTCCATGCCCGCGTCGCGGCGGACGTGGAGCGCCTCGCCGCCAAGGTGGACGGGGCCCTGCACAGCGCGCCGGCGGGCTTCGCCGAGCAGGACGTGCTCGGGGGCCTGTTCCGGGAGCTCGACGAGATCCGTCGCCTGATCGGCGCGCTTGCCGGCCCCGAGCGCATCCAGAGCCTCGCCTCGGGCCTGCAGACCATCAGCACCCAGATCGCGCAGCTGCACGATGGCAAGCCCGGGGAGGCCGGGAGCCTGGCCGAACTGCGTCCGCTCCTGGAGGAGATCCGCAGCGGTCTGCGTTCGGGCCCGGATTCCGGAATCGGCGAGCAGATCCAGGAGATGGGCGCCAAACTCGATGCCCTGCGCGGCAGCGCGCCGATGGGTACCGGGGCGCAGTCCGACGCCATCCTGCACCGCCTCGACGCGCTTTCCGAGCAGGTCGAGCGGGTCCACATCAATCCGGTGGGCGACCTCATCGGCCGTCTCGAAGACCTCGGGGCGACGCTGCGCCGTCCGGCAGCGCCGGAGGAGGATTTCGCCTCGATCCGGAGCATGCTGCACGACCTCACGGTCAAGCTCGACCGCGTCGGCACCGGCGATGGCCCTCGCGACGAGGGCCTCGACGCGCTGGAGCAGCAGGTCCTGGCGCTGGCCCAGCGGATCGACACCCGCGACGCCGATCCGGCGCTCGCCGGCCTCGAGCGCACCATGAGCGACCTCCTCGATCAGGTGTCGGCCCTGCGGGCCGAGGCGCCGATCGAGGCGGCGGTGGAGCGCGCGGCTCGCAACGCCGTCGCGGAAAGCATCGGCGCCGTCGCCGATCCGGAAGAGGTCGGCCTGCTGCGGGCCAGCCTGGCCGATCTGCGCGCGCATCAGGTCGCCTCCGAGCAGCGGATGCAGTCGACCCTCAACGGCGTCTACTCGGCCCTGGAGCGCCTCGTCGGCCGCCTCGGCACCCTGGAAGGGGAGGCCGCCTCGACAGGTTCCGGCCGCCTGGGCCGCGATTCGATTCCGGAGCGCATGCCTTCGGAACGCCCGCCCCTCGACCGGGCCGGACCCCGAAGCGACGGACCCCGGGGAAGCCGGCCCGCGATTCCCGCCGCGCTCCATACCGGCCCCGACCTGCCCCTGGAGCCCGGGGCCGGCCGGCCCGGCCGTGAGCGCGCGACCGAGTCCGTCGAGACGCCGGCCGTGGCCGACAGCGACATCAAGACGAGCTTCATCGCCGCCGCCCGCCGGGCCGCCCAGGCCGCCCAGGCGGAGGCGGCGGGCCAGTCCATTCCCCTCGACCCCCCCGAGGCCCGCGACGCCGCCCAGGCGCCCGAGCGCGGGGGCCGTCTCGCGCGCCTGCGCGGCGAGATCGATCGCCGCCGCAAGCCCTTGCTCCTCGGCCTGGCCGCCATCGTCCTCGCCCTCGGCGCCCTCCAGGCCGTGAACGCCCGCCGCTCGACCGGCGCGGTGGAACCAGCGATGTCCGAGGCGGCGACGTTGCCGCCGGCCGCCGAGAGCGCGCCCGCCACCACCCAGGCCGTCGCCGACGAGCCCGCCCCCGCGAAGGCAGCCGAGGCGAAGGCAGCCGAGGCGAAGGCGCCGGCCGAGCCCCAGACCACCCAGTCCCTGGCCGAGACACCCGGCGCCGCGATCCCGGCGAACCCCGCGAAGTCGGGCCCGGACCGGGCCGGGCCGCCCAAGGTCCCGGCTCTGGCGAGCCTGTCTGGCGACCTCGCGGGCGTGCCGCCCGCCCTCGGCAAGCTGCGGCAGGCCACCCTCGACGGGGACGCGGCCGCCGCCTACGACCTCGCGACCCGCGCCTCCGAGGCCCGGGGCATGCCGCGCGACAATGTCATGGCGGCCCGCATCCTCGAGAAGGTGGCTGCCTCCGGATACGCCCCGGCGCAGTACAAGCTCGCCAGCCTCCACGAGAAGGGCGTGGGCCTGCCCCGCGACCTCGTCCAGGCCAAGCTCTGGTACGGCCGTGCGGCGGAACTCGGCAACGCGCGGGCCATGCACAACCTCGCGGTGATCTACGCCGAGACCCCAACCGCCAACGGCAAGCCCGACTTCGCCACGGCCTCGCAATGGTTCAAGCGCGGCGCCGAGTTCGGCCTGCGCGACAGCCAGTACAATCTCGCGGTGCTCTACGCGCGCGGCCTCGGCGTCCAGCAGGATCTCGAACAATCCTACCTCTGGTTCTCGGCCGCCTCGGCCCAGGGCGACAGCGATGCGGCCAAGAAGCGGGACGACGTGGCCGCCAAGCTCGATCCGAAGGCGTTGGCCGCCGCGAAGGCGCAGGTCGCCGCCTTCAAGGCCCGCACGCCCGACCCGGCCGCGAACGAGCCGCCGGCTCCGTTCGCGATCGAAAATTCCATGAGCCTGCTCGGCGCTCCGCCGCCGAGCCCCGGCGCCACGCCCCCGGCGCGCCGCATCTGACGGGAGCCCGCGCCCACCGGCATGCGGGCTTCTGCCGCCCGTTCGCGATGCAGCGGACGAGGCCTCCGGGCGTTAGGGTTTGGAGGGGCGGGTCACGCCCGCCCCTCGTTCCCGATGCCCGTGCCGCCGACCGGGGTGGCCACCAAGCCTGGAGACCCGATGGCGCGTGTCACAGCGGTTCCACCGGCCGCCCTCGTCCTGGGGATCGCCGGCCTGATTCCGTTCCTGGGCTTCGCCCTGCTCTCCGTCAGCGGGACGGATGCGGGGCTCGGCACCATCGGCCTCAGTCCCCGCCTCGTGCTCTCGACCTACGGCGCCGTCATCGCGTCGTTCCTCGGCGGCATCCGCTGGGGGGCGGCCGCCGCGCGGGGTTCGGGTGGCGCGGACTACGCCATCGCCATCCTGCCGTCCCTCGTCGCCTGGGCGGCGCTGGCCGCGCCCGCCCCGTGGGACCTGCGCGTCCTCGGCGTCCTCGTGCTGGCCTGGGGCCTCGTCGACCAGGATCTGCCCCGGCGCGGCCTCGTCCCGGTCTGGCTCGGGCGCCTGCGCCTCGTCCTGTCCGGGGTCGCCGGTGCGTCCCTGCTGGTGGCCGCCTGAGCGGAAAGGACCTTTATCAGTCCTTGCTCAGCATCGCCTTGCCGATGGCGAAGACGCGGCCGTCGCCGAGGAGATGCGCCGTGAAGCCCGCCGGGAACAGCGGCTCGAAGACGGGATTGCGCACGTTGAGACCGCCCGCATAGGCCCCGAAGGCCGGCATGATCAGGCGCTTGCCGTCGGTGACGAAGCAGCGCCGGCGCACCGCCCGCCCGCGCATCGCGACCTTGCCGCAGGGATGCAGATGGCCGGCGACCTCGCCCTCGGGGGCGTCGGCGGTCGGCTCGTGCCGCAGGGTCAGGCCGCCGAGCGCCAGGGTCTCGGCGTAGCGCCCCCCGACGCCCTCGGTGACGGCGTGGTCGTGGTTGCCCGAGATCCAGACCCAGTCGCGCCCCTCCTGCAGGGCCGCCACCATGGCGCGGTCGCCCGGCTCCATCCGTTCGGGACCGCGCGCGTCGTGGAAGGAATCGCCCAGCGCCACCACGCGTGCGGGGTCGAGACGAACCACCATCTCGTGCAGGCAGGCCAGGGTCTCGCGGGTGTCGTAGGGCGGCAGGAACTGGCCCGAGCGCGCGGCAAAGGCCGAGCCCTTCTCCAGATGGAGATCGGACACGATCAGGGTCCGGTGCGCGCCGAGCCAGAGGCCGCCGCAGAGGTCGAGGGCGAGGGTTTCTCCGGCGAGGGTCAGGCCGGGGGCCCGGGTGGTCTTCTCAAGTCTCTGGCCGAGCGCCAAAACCGCATCCTCTGAGTTCTGGAAGGGGGGCTTCACCGCGTCTCAGCCCAGCGCTTCTTCGAGCAGCTGCGCCTCGGCTTCGGCCAGGATCTCGTCCGCGCCCTCGCCGTAGACCCGCTCGCGCCCGATCTCGAGCATCACGGACACGGAGAGGGGCGAGACGCGATCGAGCGCCTTGTGGATGATTCGCCCCTGGATGCGCCTCAACATCATACCGAGGCGCTTCACGTCGAGGAGTCCGGTTGCCGCATCCTGGCGCGCGGCCTTCAGGAGGAGGTGGTCCGGCTGGTGCTTGCGCAGCACGTCGTAGACGAGGTCGGTCGAGATCGTGACCTGACGGCCGGTCTTGGCCTGCCCCGGATAACGCCGCTCGATCAGCCCGGCGATGACCGCGCATTGCCGGAAGGTGCGCTTCATCATGGCGGATTCGTCGAGCCAGGCCTCGAGGTCGTCCCCCAGCATGTCCTCGGCGAACAAGGCTTCCAGAAAGTCCGGCTCGCGGCCGATGCGCTCGCCGACATCCCGGGTGAGCCAGATGGCGATGCCGTAATCGTTGGCGGCAAAGCCCAGCGGCCGCATCCGCTCCCGCTCCAGGCGGCGGGTCAGCAGCATTCCCAGGGTCTGGTGGGCGAGGCGGCCCTCGAAGGGAAAGGCCGTGAGGTAGTAGCGCCCGGCGCGGGGAAAGGTCTCCACCAGCAGACCGGTCGGGCCGGGCAGGACGGAACGGGTGCGCTGCTGCAGGAGATAATCCGAGACCTGTCGCGGCAGCCGGTCCCACTCGAACGGATCGGCGATGAGCGCCCGCACCCGCGCGGCGAGGAAGGTCGAGATCGGGAATTTCGCCCCCGCGTAGGAGGGGATGGCCGGGTCGGTGCCGGGTCCGGCCCGGGTCGCCAGGGCCTCGTCCTCGGACAGGCCCTCGAAGCGCAGGACCTCGCCGGCGAACAGGAAGGTGTCGCCCGGCGTCAGGGTGTCGGCGAAATCCTCCTCGATCTCGCCGAGCACCCGCCCGCCCTTGGGCAGGATCGCGCCGGGCTTGCCGCGCACGCCCCGGGCGAGGCGCACCTTGACCTTGGCGGACTCGACGATGGTGCCGACGTTCATCCGGTATTGCTGGGCGATGCGCGCATCGCGCACCCGCCAGAGGCCGTCCGGCCCGCGCAGGATCTTGGCGAAGCGCTCGTAGGCGCGGAGCGCGTAGCCGCCGGTCGCCACGTAATCGACCACCGCCTCGAAATCCTCCCACGACAAAGTCGCGTAGGGCGCGGCCGAGACGATCTCATTGTAGAGTAGGTTCGCGTCGAAGGCATCCGCGCAGGCCATGCCGAGGACGTGCTGGGCCAGCACGTCGGGGGCGCCGAGGCGGGCGTCCGGCGTATCCTGGGCGGCGGCCTCCACGGCGTCGAGGGCGGCCTGGCATTCGAGCATCTCGAAGCGGTTGGCCGGCACCAGATAGGCCTTCGACGGCTCGTCCATCCGGTGGTTGGCCCGGCCGATGCGCTGCATGATCCGGCTCGCGCCCTTCGGCGCGCCGATGTTCACCACGAGGTCGACGTCGCCCCAGTCGATGCCGAGGTCGAGGGTGGCGGTGCAGACGATGGCCCGCAGCTGCCCCGCCGCCATCGCGGCCTCGACGCGGCGGCGCTGCGTGGCGTCGAGGGAGCCGTGATGCAGGGCGATGGGGTAGTTCGCGTCGTTGATCCGCCAGAGTTCCTGGAAGGTGTACTCGGCCTGGAGGCGGGTGTTGACGAAGACCAGAACCGTGCGGTGCCGGCCGATCAGGTCGTAGATCGCCGGCATGGCCTGCCACGCGGTGTGGCCGGCGAGGGGCAGGGTCAGGCCGGTGTCGAGCATGTGGAGATCGGGCGCGGCGCCACCCCGCACGACGACGAGGTCGGCCATCGCCACCCCGGACCCGCTGCCCTCCACGAGGGATGGGGGCGGGGCGGGCTGCTGCGGCACCAGATACCGGCGCAGCTCGTCCGGCTCGCGCACGGTGGCGGACAACCCGATCGCGGTCAGCCCCGGGCTGAGGCGGTGCAGCCGGGCCAGCGCCAGGGACAGGAGATCGCCGCGCTTGGAGGTGACCAGGGCGTGCAGTTCGTCGAGGACGACGCAGGACAGTCCGGCGAAGAGGTCGGCCGCCTCGCGGTGGGCGATGAGCAGAGCGAGCTGTTCCGGCGTGGTCAGCAGGATGTCGGGCGGGCGCGCGATCTGCCGGGTGCGCTTGTGCGAGGGCGTGTCGCCGGTGCGGGTCTCGACGCGGATGGACAGCCTCATCTCGGCGATGGGCGCCTCGAGATTGCGGGCGATGTCCACCGCCAGGGCCTTCAGGGGCGAGATGTAGAGCGTGTGCAGCCCGCGGGCCTTGACCGAAGCCGGGCGCCCCGCCGAGGCGGGGTGCTCGGCAAGCGCCGTCAGGCTCGGCAGGAAGCCCGCCAGGGTCTTGCCCGCCCCGGTGGGTGCCACCAGCAGGGCGGATCGGCCTGCGCGCACGAGGTCGAGGAGTTCGAGCTGGTGCGGCCGGGGCGCCCAGCCGCGCGCGGCGAACCAGGCCGCGAAGCGCTCCGGCAGCGGTGTCTCGGGCGTCGGTGTCTCGGGCGTCGTGCTCAGGCCAGGGCCATCAGGAACCGGTCCATCAGTTCGAGGGCGCGCTCCGTCATCGCGCCGGGGTAGCGCACGAAGACGTGGCACCCGCCCGGATAGATCGCGGTGTGTCCGCCATTGCCGGCCGCGGCCCAGCGCGCCGACATGTAGAGCGTGTCGTCGAGGAGCGGATCGTGCGTCCCCACCGTGAACAGGGCCGGGGGCAGGCCTTTCAGGTTGGCGTAGAGCGGCGAGACGTCGGGCCGGCGCCGGTCGATGCCGTCGCGCACGTAGACGTCGGCGAAGCGCGTCAGGTCCTCGGTGTTCACCACGAGGCGCTCCGCGCCCCAGTTGCGCACGCTGGGCGTCAGCCCGAGATCGAAGAAGCCCGCGTTCAGATTGGCGCCCCGGAAGGCGCGGGGCAGGCCGTGCGTGTCGCGAAGGCGCAGGAGCACCATCACGGCGAGCTGCGCGCCCGCCGATTCGCCGCCGATGGTCAGCGCGGAGATGCCGAACTCCGCCTTGCCGGGACCGGCGAGCCAGAGGGCCGCCACCTCGCAGTCCTCGAGGGCGGCCGGATAGGGATGCTCCGGCGCCAGCCGGTACTCCACCGAAAGGCAGACGAAGCCGCAGACGTCGGCGATGCGCTCCAGCCAGGGGTCCTGCTCGTCTGCCGATCCCCAGACCCAGCCGCCGCGATGAATGTGCAGGTAGGCGCCGCGCAGCTTCGCCCACTTCTTGGGGTTCGGGCGGATGACGCGCAAGTCCAGCGGACCGCCGGGCCCGTCGATGGTCAGGGTCTCGGCCCGGGCGCTGCGGGGCATGGCCGGGGAGGCCTGCGTGCCCTGGCGACGGCGCGCGCGCACCTCCGTCATCGGAATCGACCACGGGTCGCCCTGCGCGGCATGGGCGGCCACGATCTCGGCGTTCAGGCGCTTGGTTTCCGGTTCGATCATCGCCGGATCGAACAGGGCGTGGTCGATCATGAATCCGTTCGTTTCATTGACAGGTCGGCCGTCGCGACGCGCGCCACCGACTCCAGACCCTAGAATGGGACCGCGCGGGCATCGGTGCCATCCGTGGCTTGTGCGAAATCGCCCAACGCCTCAAGCCCGGTTGGGTTTCCTCCCGTCCTGTGGCGTCCGCGTCACGGTTCCGCCGGGATCGGCGGGTTGAGAAGGGGCTCAAGCGCGCCGCCGTGATACGGGCCGGGCGTTCCCAGGAAACATCGCATGACCTCCGGCATGACCCCCGAACACGATCCGCGCCGTCCCTCGCCCTACCCGGGCCAGCCCTATGCCGGCGCACCGTTCCCGGATCAGGGCCGGCGCTCGGCCCTGCGGCGCTTCCTCGGCGGCTCGCCCGCCGCCGTTTTCATGAAGCTGCTGTTCCTGTCGGTGCTGGTCGGCGCCGTGATGGCGACCCTGGGCGTCACCCCGGGCCTCCTCTTCTGGCACGCCTACGACGCGGTGCGGACCCTGATCGACCTCGGCCTCGCCACCTTCCACGATTTCGGCCGCTGGATCCTGGCCGGCGCCGTGGTGGTGGTGCCGCTCTGGCTGCTGTCGCGGTTCTTCGCGGTGTCGAAGTAGGTTTCCAACGCGAAAGGGGCCGGCGTTTCCGCCGACCCCTCGTCGTTACCTGACTTGGGTTCGCGCCGGTCAGCGCTGGACGATGACCTTCGCGCCCACCTTGGCGCGGGTGTAGAGGTCGGCCACGTCGTCGTTGGTCATGCGGATGCAGCCCGAGGACACGGCGGTGCCGATGGTCTCCGGCTCGTTCGAGCCGTGGATGCGGTAGATCGAGTTGCCGAGATACATGGCGCGGGCGCCGAGGGGGTTCTCGATGCCGCCCTTCATGAAGCGCGGCAGGTCGGGGCGGCGGCGCAGCATCTCGGCCGGGGGACGCCAATCGGGCCACTCGCGCTTCATCGTGATGGTCTGCACGCCGCCCCAGGTGAAGCCCGGACGGCCGACGCCGACGCCGTAGCGCAGGGCCTTGCCGTCACCCAGCACGTAGTACAGGCGGCGCTCGGCGGTGGAGACCACGATGGTGCCGGCCGCGTAGCCGCCCGCATAGACGACTTCCTCGCGCTGGATCGCCGACATCTGCGGCACGGCGGAGGACGGTGCCATCGGATCGGCGGGCAGCGAGGCGTTGGCGGTGGGCAGGGCCACCGGCGTGGCCTGCGGGCGCACCCGGATGACCAGGGCGTTGTCGAGTGGCTGGCGTGTGAGTGGATCGATCTCGTAGGCGGCCACGGGCGAAGCCCATGCGCCCAGCGCGCAGAGGAGCCCGGTCAGGGCGGGGGCGAAACGGCGCATCGGAGCCTCTCGAAGGCGAACGAAATCTGTGGAGCGGATTAGGAAAACTCGACGCACGTTACGGCGCGAAGTCTGCCCAAGACGTAAACGCTCGCCCTTCAAAGCCAAGCTCTATTCCCGCCCCGGCGTCGGTTGCCGGAGCGTCGTGATTTCGTGGCAACACCGTGGCACCTTGGCCGTATCGCCCGCGTGGGAGGTACGCCGGGCGCGCGATCAGACCGCGTCGAGGCCGAGGTCGATGATCGGTGCGCTGTGGGTGATCCAGCCGCAGGATATCAGGTCCACGCCGGAGGCCGCGACCGCCCCCACGGTCTCGCGGTTGATGCGGCCGGAGGCCTCCGCGATGGCCCGCCCGTCGATCATCGCCACCGCCCGGGCGAGCTGATCGGGGGTCATGTTGTCGAGGAGCACGGCGTCGGCGCCCACCGAAAGCGCCTGTTCGAGCTGCTCCAGGGTGTCGACCTCCACCTCGATCTTCACGAGGTGCCCGGCATAGGCCCTTGCCCGCGCGATGGCCGGCACGATGCCGCCCGCCACCGCCACGTGGTTGTCCTTGATGAGCACGGCGTCGTCGAGGCCGTAGCGGTGGTTCGAGCCGCCCCCGGCCCGGACCGCGTGCTTCTCCAGGGAACGCAGGCCCGGGGTGGTCTTGCGGGTGCAGACGATGCGGGCCTTGCCGTGCGGCCGCGCCGCGTCGACCAGGGAGGCGGTGGCGGTGGCGACCCCCGACATCCGGCACAACAGGTTCAGGGCGACCCGCTCGGCGGTGAGGATGGCGCGGGCCGGACCGGCGAGGCGGATCACCACGTCGCCCGGTTTGACCCGGCTGCCGTCACCGCGCTCCACCGTCACGGCGACGGCCGGGTCGATCAGCCCGAAGGCGATCACCGCCGCGTCGACGCCCGAGATGACCCCGTCCTGCCGCGCGGCGATGACGCCTTCGAGGCGGGCGCTCGCCGGGACGATCGCGTCCGTGGTGATGTCGCCGGCCCGGCCGAGATCCTCTAGCAGGGCCGCGCGCACGATGGGCTCCACCATCAGGCGGGGCAGGGGGGGAAGATCGGTGCGGTCGGTCATGGATCGTCCTTCGGTCGAAGTCTTCGCGTCATCGGGGCGGGTCGTGCCGGCTCGCCCCCTCCGTGTCAGGCCGCGACGACGTCACGATCGGGCGCGTACGCCGCGGCGAGGGCCTGAAGCTCGGCCAGCGTCACCTCGGTGTGGCGCGCGGGCTCCTGCCCGGGGTGATCGCTGCGCCAGTGCGCGCCGCGGCTCTCGCGGCGCGAGGCCGCCGAGGCCGCGATGGCGAAGGCGGTCAGCGCCGCGTCTCCGCCGGCCCGTGCGGCCGGCGCGAGCTGCCGAAGCGCATCTGCCAAGCCCTCCGCCGCGCGCACGACGCCGACCTGCCGGTCCATGACCCCGCGCAGGGCGTCGAGATCGGTCGCGGCGCGCGCCCGCTCCGGCTGGGCCAGGGCATGGCCCGGGGCGGGCAGGGCACTCGCGGCCTCGGCGATCCAGGGCGCGAAGGCCATGGCTTCGAGGAGGGAGTTGCTGGCCAGCCGATTGGCCCCGTGCAAGCCCGTCGAGGCGACCTCGCCGCAGGCGAACAGGCCCGGCACCGTGCTGGCGCCGCAGGCATCCACCTTGATGCCGCCCATGTGGTAGTGGGCCGCCGGTCGCACCGGGATGGCCTGCCGGTGGGGGTCGATGCCGGCCTGCGCGCAGAGGCCCGCCACGGTGGGAAACCGCGTCGCCATGCGGGCGCCGAGCTCGCCCCGGCAATCGAGGAACACGCCCGCGCCGCGCGACAGCGCCTGGAAGATCCCGCGCGCCACCACGTCCCGGGGTGCGAGGTCGCCTCCGGCGATTCCTGCCATCACGGGGGCGCCGGTCTCATCGATGAGGCGGGCCCCCTCGCCGCGCAGGGCTTCGGTGGCCAAGGGCATCGGGTCCGCGCCGGTGGCGATGGCGGTGGGGTGGAACTGCACGAACTCCATGTCGCGCAAGGTGGCGCCGGCCCGCAGCGCCAGGGCGAGACCGCGCCCTGTGGCGCCGCGCGGGTTCGTGGTCGCGGCGTAAAGCGCGCCGGTGCCTCCCGTGGCCAGCACTACGGCGCGGGCCGGCAGGGTGAAGCGCGCGCCCTCCCGCTCGCAGACGAGGCCGGCCACCGCGCCGCCCGCGTCCCGCAGGAGTTCCCGCGCCGACGCCACCAGCACGGTGACGGAGGGCGTCCGGCCCACCACCCGCACCAGGGTCTCGAGCACGAGCCGGCCGGTGGAATCCCCGCCGGCCCGCACGATGCGGCGACGGGAATGGGCGGCCTCGAGCCCGAGGGCGAGGGCTCCGGCGGCGTCCCGGTCGAACGGAGCGGCGAGCCCGACCAGCCACTCGATCAGCGCCGGTCCGGCGGCGGCGACGCGGGCAGCCACGTCTGCCTCGGTCAGGCCGGCGCCCGCCGCCAGGGTGTCGGCGGCGTGGAGGGCGGCCGCGTCGTCCGCTCCCATGGCGGCGGCGATGCCGCCCTGCGCCCAGCCCGTGGCGGTGCCGGTGCCCAGGGGGGCGGCCGTGACCAGGGTGACGGGGCGGGGCGCGAGGCGGAGCGCCGTGGCGAGGCCCGCGATGCCGGCGCCCACGACGACGATGCGATCGGCGCCCGGGAGCGCGAAGGCGAGGGGAGCGTGCGCGTTCATCGGGTGCGGACCGCCAGCATGCGCTCCACCGCCATCCGGGCGCGCTCGGCGAGCTCCGGCTCCACCGTGACCTCGTGGGTCATGGTCTCCAGGGCGTGGCGGATGTTCTTCAGGCTCATGCGTTTCATGTGCGGGCACAGGTTGCAGGGCTTGATGAACTCGATGTCGGGGTTGGCGGCCGCGATGTTGTCGCCCATGGAGCACTCGGTCACGAGCACCACCTGCTTCGGGCGTTTCTCCAGCACGAAGTTCATCATCATCGCGGTGGAGCCCGAGAAATCGGCCTCGGCGACTACCTCCGGCGGACATTCCGGGTGGGTGATGACGGTGACGCCGGGGTAGCTCTCGCGCACCTCGCGGATGTCGGCGGGGGTGAACTGCTCGTGCACCTCGCAATGCCCGGCCCAGGTCAGGATCTCGACCTCGGGCACCATCGCCTGGACGTTCTGGGCCAGGAACTCGTCCGGGATCATGAGGACGCGGGGCGCGTTGAGCGAGCGCACCACCTCGACCGCGTTGCCGGAGGTGCAGCACAGGTCCGACTCGGCCTTCACCGCCGCCGAGGTGTTGACGTAGGTGACGATCGGAACACCCGGATACTTCGCCCGCAGGCCGCGCACGTCCGCCGCCGTGATCGAATCGGCGAGGGAACAGCCCGCGCGGGTGTCCGGGATCAGCACCGTCTTGCCCGGGTTCAGGAGCTTGGCGGTCTCGGCCATGAAGTGGACGCCCGCCAGCACGATGACGTCGGCGTCGACCGTCACGGCCTCGCGCGCCAGGGCCAAGCTGTCGCCGACGATGTCCGCAACCGTGTGGAAGATCTCCGGCGCCTGGTAGTTGTGGGCCAGGATGACCGCGTTGCGGGTCTTCTTCAGTTCGAGGATCGCCGCCACGTCGTCGGCCAGGGCCGGCCACTCGATGGCCGGCACGTGCCGGCTCACGCGCTCGTAGATGTGCGGCAGGGGAAGGCCACTCGGGACACCCGCACGATTGCTGCCGATCGGGAGACTGGTCGCCGCCATTGACGCGTCCTCACTTATGCTCAAACTGAGCATTGTGCCGACTAACGTAGGCGGGCCACGGTGGCTTGTCTAGATATGCAGGCTTTGAGCATAACGTTTTTGCGATGCGAGAATGACGTTGCGGTGCAACTGTCATCCACCCCGCCGGGGCACGGCGATCAAGTTGGCCGGCGCGCGGGCCGCAGGCGGAAGCCGGGGGCGGGGCGTTCCAGCAGCACCTCACGCCGGAAGCGGACGAGGCGGGCCGGTCGCCCGGTCGCCCCGGAGGTCACGCCGTCCGTTTCCTCCACCAGCCCCTGCTGGGCCACGAGCCGGCGGAAGTTCTGCTTGTGCAGATTGGTGCCCGACAGCGCCTCCACCGTGCGCTGGAGCTGGAACAGCGTGAAGGTCGGCGGCATCAGCTCGAAGACCACGGGGCGGTACTTGATCTTGCCGCGCAGGCGCCCGATCGCCGTGGCGAGCACCCGGCGGTGGTCGAGGGCCATGGGCTGGCCCGTCACGGTCAGGTCAGCGTCGCGTGCCTCGCCGGACTGCCCCTGCGCCTCGGGAATCAATCCGGCCTCGAACAGCAGTTCGTAGCGCTCCAGCACGCGCTCCTCGTTCCAGGCGCCGCCGCAGAGCCCGAAGGTCAGGCCGAGGCGGTCCTCGCGGCGACGCCGCTGCTTCGGGTCTCCAGTGCCCTCCGCCCACGCGAGGAGCTTGGCCTCGATCTCGCCGAGGGAATCAGGCCGCCCGGCGCGCCAATCCTCCCAGGGCAGGTAGTGGTACCAGTTTCGCCAGGCGGCCTCGGCGAGGCCGGCCGGCCGCAGCTCGCGCACCAGGGCGAGGTAGGCCACCGAGAGCGAGTGCAGACCGCCGCCGTCGTCGCCCTGCCGGTCACGATCGCCGAAGGTGTAGAGCTGCTCCACGTAGCCGAGGCGCTGGTGGGTCTGGCGTTCCACCCAGGCGCGCAGGCCCCGCTCCAGGGTGGGGTGCTCGGGCACGAGCGGCCCCGCGGGCAGGCCGTCGGAACGGCCCCGGGCCTGGCCGCCGACCTGCACGGTCAGGGCCCGCGGCTCCCCGTCAGTCGCCGCGACGATGACGGCCACGAGCCCCACGGCGGACGGATTGGAGAGCGCGGAGTCCGCCGCCCGTTCGGTCTCCTGCGCCGTGGTCACGCTGCCCGATCCTCGCCCGCTGCTCGCCCATCGCTTCGCGCCTGCTCATCGCACATTGCGGGCGCGCGATGAACGCGAAAAACCGTCCCGCCCCGGTCAGGCCTCCCGAGCGGGCGGGGTTCGGGCGGCCAGGACCCGGGCCGGGTTGCCCACGACCGTGGCGCCGGCCGGCACGTCGCGAGTCACCACGCTGCCGGCGCCCACGATGGCGTCGTCGCCCACGGTGACGCCCGGCAGGATCAGGGCGCCGCCCCCGATCCAGACGTTGCGGCCGATCCGGATCGCCCGGGCGAATTCCAGGCCCGCCTCGCGCGGCCCCGGCTCGCGGGGATGGTCCGGCGTGAGGATCTGCACCCCGGGACCGATCTGGGTCCGGTCGCCGATGCTCACGGGAGCGCAATCCAGGATCACGCAGCCGAAATTCAGGAAGACGTGCGCGCCGAGGCTGATGTGCAGCCCGTAATCGCAATGGAAGGGTGGCCGTACCACCGTACCGTCGCCGACCGACGCGAAGCGCTCCCGCAGGAGTTCGCGGCGGGTCGCGGGCGTCTCGGTGGCGGCGGCGTTGTAGCGCGCCATCCAGGCTCGCGCGGTCCGGTTGTCGGTGTGAAGCTCCGGATCGTCCGGATCGTAGAGGTCGCCGGCGAGCATCTTCTGTTTGGGTGTCCGGTCCATGCGCGGGCTGCGTCTCCGAGGAAGGCTGCGGCGGTAACGCCGTGGCAGGCCCGGGGCTCCCGGCGGCACACCCGTCTTCCGAGCGGGCCGCGAGGGCCCTAGACTGTGGGGACAAGACCCAACATCCCTGCCACGACGTTCAGGAAGGCGCCGCGTGATCGGACAGAAGGAAGCGGGCGGCCCGGGGCCGGCGGTCGACCTGCGGCTCTACGGGCTCATCGACACCGGCGTGTCGGGCCATGACGGCGCGCGGCTGGCCGCGATGGCGGCCGAGGCCGTTCAGGGGGGCTGCACGCTGCTGCAGTACCGGGAGAAGTCCATCGCGGATGCCCGCGCGGCGCTCGCCCGCATCCGGGCGATCCACGGGGCGATCGCGGGCCGGGGCGTGCCGCTCCTCGTCAACGACCGGGTCGACCTCGCGCTGGCCGCCGGGGTCGAGGGCGTGCATCTCGGCCAGGGCGATCTGCACCCGGCCGATGCGCGCCGCCTGCTCGGGCGCGAAGCGATCATCGGCCTCACGCTCAAGACCGCCGCCCAGGCCGATGAACTCTACCGTCTGCCGGTCGACTACGCCTGCATCGGGGGGGTGTTCGCGACGGCCAGCAAGGACAATCCCGATCCGCCGGTGGGGCTCGACGGGCTCGCCCGCATCGTCTTCCGGGGACGCCTCGCACGGGGCGCCGCGTTCCCCCTCGGCGCCATCGCGGGCATCAACGCGGGCAACGCGGCGTCCGTGATCCGGGCCGGGGCGGACGGGATCGCGGTGATCGCCTCGCTGTTCTCCGGCGATTCCGTCGAGGCTTGCGCGCGCGATCTGCGGGACCGGGTGGATTCGGCCCTCGCCGCGCGGGGCGTCGCGGCCTAAGCTCCCACAAAGCCTCGAGGACACCCCCCAATGACACCGATCGCCGTCACCATCGCGGGTTCCGATTCGAGCGGCGGGGCCGGCATCCAGGCCGACCTGAAGACCTTCGCGGCCCTGCGGGTCTACGGCGCCAGCGTGATCACCGCCCTGACGGCCCAGAACACCCAAGGGGTCCAGGCGATCCACGACGTACCGGCCGACTTCGTTGCCGCGCAGATCGAGAGCGTGTTCTCGGACCTCGCCGTCACGGCGGTCAAGATCGGGATGCTGTCCCAGGTGGCCACCATCGAGGCGGTGGCGGCGGGGCTCGCCCGCCACGCCGGCCGGATCCCCATCGTGCTCGACCCCGTGATGGTCGCCACCTCGGGCGACCGCCTGATCTCCGAGACGGCCGTGGAGGCGTTGCGTCGACACCTCCTGCCGCTCGCCCACCTCGTCACCCCCAACCTGCCCGAGACCGCGACCCTGATCGGTGAACCCGCCGCCGACACCGAGAACGCCGCCGTTGCGCAGGGCCGGCGCCTCCTCGCCATCGGCGCCCGCGCGGTGCTGGTGAAGGGCGGGCATGGGGTCGGCAGCGAGAGCGTCGATCACCTCATGAGCAGCGACGGTACGCTCCGCCGCTTCGCCGCGCCGCGCATCGAGACGCGCAACACGCACGGCACCGGCTGCACCCTCTCAGCGGCGGTGGCGGCCGGGCTGGCGCGGGGTCTTCCGATGGTCGAGGCGGTGGCTCAGGCCAAGCGCTACGTCTCGGCGGCGATCGCGGGAGCCGACGGCGTCGCGGTGGGGCGCGGGCACGGACCGGTGCACCATTTCCACGCCCTCTGGACCTGACCCAGCCTTGCGCCGCCGTCCCGTTTGCGTTTGAAGTACCGTACAAGCGTCCGCTTAACGGAACGGACGCGCGGATCTCGGGACCCATGGACAACCAGTTGACGACGCCCGAACGCGGGCGGCAGCGTGATATCCTGAACGGCGCGCAGGTTCTCTCCGGCCAGCTCGGCAAGACGATCCAGCGCCTGCGCAAGGCCTACAACCTGTCCCTGTCCGAACTCGCCGAGCAGTCGGGCGTCGCAAAGTCGATCATCAGCCAGATAGAGCGCAACGAGACCAATCCGACGCTCGCCACGATCTGGCGCCTGAGCCAGGCCCTCGACGTTTCCATCGAGCGGGTGCTGGCCACGAGCGACGAGGAGCCCTTCATCGAGAAGACCTCGCGGGCCGACACGCCGATCCTGGTCTCGGACGACGGCAAGGTGCGTCTCGCCATCGTCGGCTGGATCAAGACCGTCGAGTGGCTGCAATGGTACGAGGTCTCCGCCGATCCGGGCGGGCAGCTCGATTCCGACCCGCACCAGCGCGGCTCGGTGGAATCGCTGACGGTCACCGCCGGCACGCTCGAGGTGGAGGTGGCCGGCACGACCCAGCGCGCCCGCGCCGGCGAGACCCTGCGCTACCGCTGCGACCGCCCGCACACCGTGCGCTGCATCGGACCGGAGCCGGCCAAGGCGATCATGGTGGTGATCATGAAGGCCGCCGTGATGGAGTGAGGGGGCTCAGCGCCCCGAATTCACCCAGGCCACCATCTCGGCGAGCACCCGGGCCAGCGCCGCATCGAGACCCACGGCGGCGGTCCCCGCATCGACCTTCGGCACCGGCACCCGCGCGGTGAAGATCCGGGCGGCCACGACCTTGCCGGTGCCCTCGGCGATGATCTTGGCGGAGATGTCGACCACCGCTTCGCCGGAGCCGGCCGCGATGTCGAAGGCGCGGATCTCGCTGATGAGCTGAAACTCGGAGACCACCTTGTCGCCGGGACGGCTCACGGATTTCAGGCGGCCGGAATTTTCGAGACTTTGGATCAGCCGCGTCTGGATCAGGCGCGGCAGACGGTCGGCCCATTGGCCGCCGCCCAGGAAGGACAGGGCGCCCCCCGGCTCGCGCACGATGATGCGGTCCGCCTCGAAGGGCTGGATGCCCACGGGCTCGGCCACGCTGAACGAACGCGCGGAGGTGCCGACCCGGCCGTTGGACGGCAAGGCGGCCAGATCGAAGGTCAGCGGCACAGCGCCGCCCCCGCAGCCGCCGAGGGTGGCCGCGAGGAGCATCGCGACGAGTGCGGGGGCGGTTCTGTAGTGGGACATACGCATTCCGGAAACCCGTCGCCGCACAGACGCGCAGCGTGGCCGTAAACTAGCGGCCCGGGCGATTGGTGCCGTGCGCCGCAGCACGCATGGCCCGGTGGAGCACAGTTCAGCGCCCACCGTTGTATTCCGGCAACGACGGCTTGCCGCCGAAGATCACCTGGGATGGGTCGCGCTCGAGGCTCTTGACCGTGCGGTTCAGGGTGTTGAGCGTGCGCTGCCCGTCCGTCGACAGGGCTTCGACCTCGCGGCGGCCGGTGCCGCTGAGACGGTTGAAACTGGTGGCGATGTTCGAGGTGCGCTTGTCGAGGTTTTCGCTGAGGGTCCGGAACGCCTTGCCGGCGTCACGGACCGAGATCGCGGCCTCGCGCACCTCCGTGAAGGTGCTCGTGCCGGCCGAACCCGAGGCCGAGCCGAGGAAGCCCTCGGCGCCCTTCAGCACGGAATCGACCCGGTCGGCCGAGGCGTTGAGCTTGGCGGCCAGCGAACGCGCGTCCTTGAGCGCCCCCTCGATGTCGGGACTCCCGGCCGCCAGCGCCCCGGAGAAGCGGTCGGCATTGTCGATGACGCGGTTGAGCTTCTGCCCGTCGATGGCCTTGACGAGGCCGCTCACCGCCGGGCCGGCCTCGGCGAGGGTCTTCGAGAACGACTCGACGTTGGCGAGCGTGCGCGTGATCGCGCCCTCGTTGCCGGCCACCACCTTGTCGAGGCGCTGGAGCACGTCGTCGGCCCGCTGGGCGATCTGCTTGGCGGCCGCCATCATGTCCTGGATGTCGGAGGAATCCGCGAAGATCGTCGGCATCTGGTCGCCCGAGCCCGGGGGCAGCACGGGCGAGTCCGCGTTGCCGCCCGAGAGCGAGATCGTGGAGACGCCGGTCAGCATCGCCGAATCGAGGCGCGCGCGGGTGTCGGCGCGCAGGGGCGTGGTCCGCTCGACCTCGACCACGGCGACGACGCGGCGCGGATCCTGCGGCAGCAGGCGCACGTCCATCACCTCGCCGACCTTGATGCCGTTGAAGGCCACGGTCGATCCCTTGGCGAGACCGCCGACGCTGCCCGAAAACACGATGCGCACGGCCTGCCGGACCTGGCTGCGCGAGCCGCCCTGGAGCCAGAACACGAAGCCGAAGGCCGCCACCAGGACCGCAAGGGTGAAGGCGCCGATGAGGGCGTAGTTGGCACGAGTCTCCATGGGATCAGCGATACCTTGGCGGGATGGGGACCGCGCGGTGCGAGGCCGCACCCGGCGCGTCAGGCCTGTGCACGGCGGCCTCCCTGCGGGACGACCGCGCGGCCGCGCTTGCCGTGGAAGTAGGAGCGCAGCCAGGGATGGTCGCTCTCCAGCATCTCCGCGATGGTGCCCTGCGCGATGATCTGACCGTCGCCGAGGGCGGCGATCCGGTCGCAGGCGGTGTAGAGGCTGTCGAGGTCGTGCGTGACCATGAACACGGTCAGGCCCAGCGTCTGCTTGAGGGTGGCGACGAGGTCGTCGAACTCGCCGGCGCCGATCGGGTCGAGGCCGGAGGTCGGCTCGTCGAGGAACAGGATCTCGGGGTCGAGGGCCAGGGACCGGGCCAGCGCCGCGCGCTTGATCATGCCGCCGGAAAGCTCCGAGGGCAGCTTGTCGGCGGCGTCCGGCTTCAGGCCGACCATCTCGATCTTGAGACGCGCGAACTCGTCGAGCAGGCGCTCGGACAGGTTCAGATGCTCGCGCATCGGCATCTGGATGTTCTGCTTGACTGTGAGCGCCGAGAACAATGCGCCCTGCTGGAACAGCACGCCCCAGCGCTGCTCGATCTGGCGGCGGCGCGCCACGGTAAGGCCGTCCACGTCCTCGCCGAACACCTCGATGGTGCCGGCGCGCTTGGGCACGAGGCCCAGGATGGTCCGCGTCAGCACCGACTTGCCCTGGCCGGACGGCCCGACGAAGCCCAGGATCTCGCCGCGCCGGATGTCGAGGTTGAGCCCCTTCATCACGATCTTCGAGCCGAACCCGACCACGAGGTCGCGCACGCGGATGATCGGCTCAGGCGCGCCCGCGCGGGCCGTCTCGCCATGGACGGGCGCTTGCTGCGCGGCGTGAACCGGTATGGCGGACAGGGTTGTCATGGTTGTCGGAACGGGCGCCTCAGAAATCGATGGCGGCGAAGAAGACGGCGAACAATCCGTCCAGGACGATGACCATGAAGATTGACTTCACAACTGAGGCCGTGACGTGGCGCCCGAGCGACTCGGCCGAACCCTCCACGGCAAAACCCTCGATCGTCGCGATGATCCCGATGATCAGCGCCATGAAGGGCGCCTTGATCAGGCCGACGGCGACGTGGTGGAGGGACACCGCCGCCTGGAGTCTGGCCAGGAAGGCGTCCACCGTCATGCCGCCGTAGAGGGAGGCCGTGAGGCCGCCGCCCGCGAGCGCCGCCAGGGAGGCCAGGAAGGTGAGGATCGGCAGGCCGATCACCAGGGCGAGGATGCGCGGAACGATCAGGATCTCGATCGGGTCGAGGCCCATGACGCGTAGGGCATCGACCTCCTCGCGCATGCGCATGGAGCCAATCTCTGCGGTGAAGGCCGAGCCCGAGCGGCCCGCCACCATGATCGATGTGAGGAGCACGCCGAGCTCGCGCAGGATGAGCAGGCCGATCAGGTTCACCACGAAGCTCTGGGCGCCGAAGCGCTGGAGCTGGAAAATGCCTTGCTGGGCGACGATGCCGCCCACGAGGAACGAAATCAGCACGATGATCGGCACGCCCCGGAAGGCGACCTGCTCGATCTGGTTGACCAGGGCCGTGCCCCGGAAGGTGCCGGGCCGGGCCGCGACCCGGATGCAGGCGGTGACGACCTCGCCGAAGAAGGCGAGGCCCGTGACGAGGTCGGATTTCGCGCCGACCACCCGCTTGCCGAGATCCTCCAGGAAACCGTAGAGGCGCCCGCGCGGGGCCGGCGCCGGCTCGGCCGCGCGCAGCTTCACCTCGCTGAGCAGGATGCGGTGCTCGGGGGCGGCCCCCGCATAGGCGAGGCGCCCCCCGGCGGCCTCGATCTCGGCCCGGGTCCGCTCCAGCACCCAGGCGCCCAGGGTGTCGAGGCGGCTGATCTGGCTGAGGTCGACGAGGACCGGCGCGCCGGCGGCGCTGCCGGCGATGCGCGCGGCGGCGTCTTCCACGGCGGCGCCCTGGTCGGCGGTCCAACGCCCGGACAGCCCGACGCGCCCGCCCTCGAGGAGGGTGGCGTCGGCGGTGTCGGGGTGGGTCCTGGTCTCGGCTCTAGCCAAAGGGGCAGCGCTCCATCTCCCCATCACGCATCACCGATCACGGTTACCGGAGGGTCAAGATCGATCGCGCTGTTGCGGGTGCTGGCCCAGAAACGTGGTGGTGTGAAGGCCGAAAGCGCGGGCAGACTGCGCGGCGCGTGCCGCGAGGCACAGGCCGCACAGGGCGAGCGGCGCCATCAGCGCGAAGGCGAGGGGGCCGCCCCCGGCCCCGTAGGCGGCGCCCGTGAGCAGGGTCGCGCTCGCCGAAGCCAGCGCGCCGGCCGAACTTACGGTGCCCTGCGCCCGCCCGCGCGCGCCCTCCGGCGCGAAGCGCGACACCGCCGCCATGGCGCCGAGCTGCGTCGCCCCGAAGGTCAGCCCGTGCAGCACCTGCAGGACGACGACCGGCCCGAGCCGGTCGCCGAGGAAGGCCATGCCGAGCGCCCGCACCAGGGCCGCCCCGCCCCCGAGGGCGAGCAGGGCGAAGGGGCCGCGCCAGCGCGCCGGCACACGGCCGATCAGGGCGAACAGCACGATCTCCGAGGCGACGCCGATGGCCCACAGCGTCCCGATCCACGCCGTCCCGATCCCGTGCGTGCTCCAATGGATGCTGCCGAAGGCATAGATCGCCGCGTGGCTCGACTGGATCAGTGCCGCCGCTCCGATGGAGAGCCAGAGCACGCCCGGCATTCGCGGGCGCCCGGCACCTGGGTCGCGGGGTGGCGCCGCCGGTCCGTCGACACGGGCGACCAGCGCGACGGCGGCGGCGAGGAGTGCCAGGGCGGTGAGGATGAGCGGGACCGCCAGCCGCTCGCCCATGGCGCCCAGTACGGCCCCGCCCGCGAGGTTGGCGAGGAGGAAGCCGATGGAGCCCGCCATCCGGATGCGGGCATAGTCGAGCCGGGCATTCCGGCGCACGGCGCCGAGCGTCATGTAGTCGATGCTCGGGACGAGGGGGGCGGCGGCCACCGCGTTGAGGGCGATGAGGAGCGCCAGCAGCGGCCAGCCGGTCGCCGCGCCGGCCGGCATCAGCGCGTAGGTCGCCGCCAGCACGAGGCTGCCGACGAGCAGAATGCGCTGCGCCGCGATGCCCCGGTCGATCAGCCCGACCAGCGGCGCCGTCGCCACGATCCGGATCGCGATGGGCAGCGCGAGCAGCAGGCCGATCAGCGCGGCATCGAGCCCGAGCGCGTTCAGCCAGACCGGCATGAACGGCATCGCGATTCCGATCTCGACGAAGATGACGGCGTAGAGAACCGAGAGGCGGAACGCCTTCGGCTCCGCATGCGGTGAAAGTGGATCGGACACGCGACGGGCGATGATGAGGAGGCCTGTGGATCGATCGTCCCAGGCGATGGCAGCGTAAAGCCGGCGTTAAAGTGATGCTGTCAATCTCCAGTCGCTTGGAAACCAGCGATCGCTTGTCGGCCGCAGCCTCGCCAAGGACGTGTGCGTGATGTCGAGTTCCCAATCGCTGACGTCGATCGACGTGTCGGAATACGATCGGATCGAGGCCGCGATGAGCGAGAGCGAGCGGGGGCGCTGGTTTCTCGACGCGTATCTGCGCCGCAACCGCGCGCACGACACCGGTATCCTGCTCGATGCGATCGCGCGGCTTGAAAAGGCCGTCACCGGGGAGCGGGAACAGGACCAGATCGGGCGCGTGCGCGGCGACCTGATGGACATGGCCCACGCCATCGCCCGGACGAAGGCCGAGATCGCGGCGATCAGCGCGCCGGACCACGACCAGAGCCGCCTCGGCGGTGCCTCCGCCGCCCTCGACGCCATCGTGCGCTCCACCGAGCGCGCCACCTCCGAGATCCTCAGCGCCGCCGAGCACGTGCAGGAGGCCGCCTGGACCTTGCGCGAATCCGGCTCTGACGCCGCGATCTGCGACGAGCTCGACCGGCGCGCCACCGGCATCTACACCGCCTGCTCCTTCCAGGACCTGACCGCGCAGCGCACGGCGCGGATCATCCACACCCTGCGCTATCTCGAGGAGCGCCTCGCCGCCATGATGGCGATCTGGGGCGATGCCGTGGAATCGGTTCCGCCCGCGCCCGGCGAATCCAAGGGCGGGACCCTGCCCACCGACCTCTGCCAGAGCGACGTGGACCGCTACATCGACGGGGAGGCGTCCCCGGGTGACGCCGATGCCCCCGTCGCGGCCTCGAGGCTGCCGGAGCACCTCTCCGTCGACGACGACATCGTGTTCCTCGAAGCCACGGACGCGGTCCCGCCGGATGCGTCCGCCGCCACGCCCCTGGCCGAGCCCCAGCCGGCCGATTTCGCCGAGGCGGAGGCGCCGGCTGCGGATATCCTCGCACAGGATGCGGAGCCCGCCCACGCTGCGGTGGCGGAGCCGGCCGACGATATCGCGGAGGAAGCGGTCGCCTTGCGTGCCGAGATCCGCGAGCCCGCCCCGGCCGCCGAAGCGCCGGTCCCGAACCCGGCGACGGAGGCGACCGGCCACGAGCCCGAGCCGGCCGGGGACGCCGAGCCCGCCTCGCCGGTGGATCCGGTCGCCCTGAAGATGGCGGCGTCCGCCGCCCCGGTTCAGACCGACATCGCCAGCGCCTTTGCGGAGATCGACGCCCTCTCGGACGACGAGAAGCGCGCCCTGTTCTCCTGATCCCGCCCATAGCGGCGCGGGGTCGCGCCGCTGCCGCGGCCCGAGCGCGCGGCCGGTGCGGCTGCTACAAGGCCGCCATGTCCGCTCGCGCGCCCCTTCATCTCCTCAAGCTCTGCGTCGGTCCGGCCGGCATCGGCGAGCTGGAGGAGCGCATCGCCCGCAACGTCGACGAGGCGCGTCGCCTCGGGCGCGATCCCGCGCCCGTGCATACCACCCGCATGGTACCGACCCGCGCCGGCGACATCGTCGGCCGGGGCTCGATCTACTGGGTGATCAAGGGCACGCTGCTCTGCCGGCAATCCATCCGGGCGATCACGCCCTTCACGGATGCGGACGGCATCGGCCGCTGCCGCCTGATCCTGGACCCCGTCGTCACCGCGGTCTCGCCACGCCCGTGCCGCCCCTTCCAGGGCTGGCGCTACCTCAAGGCGGACGATGCCCCGGCCGATCTCGACGCCCGCACCGCCGGGGGCCTCGCCGAGATGCCGGAATCCCTGCGCCGCGAACTCGCCGGTCTCGGGCTCATCTGAGCGACCGACCACTGCCCATGACAAACCCCGCCTCCGGGGGGAGGCGGGGTTTGTCGCGTTCGGGGCTCATCTGGCGAACACCACGCGGCCGAGGCCGAGTCGCCTTGAGATCCGGCGGAGGGCCGCCGCGCGAGGAGGCCTCGACGAGCAGGCTCGTCGAGGCCCGGTATCAGGCGCCGTCGAAGCGGCCGCTGGCATGGGCCAGCATCGTGTAGACCTTGCCCGTCTCGGAGGTGAGGTAGGCGTCCGCCCGCGAGGAGTCGCGGTCGTTCTTCGAGACGTCGCCGAGCAGGCGCTCGAACTCGCCGACGTAGCGGTCCACCGTGCGGCGGAAATCGGCGTCGGCAGCGTAGCGGCGGCGGACCTCCTCGAAGGTCTGGCGACCCTGCGCGGTGTAGATCCGGCGGTCGAACAGGTTCGGCTCGCCCCGGCGATAGCGCGTCCACAGATCCACCGCCGTCTGGTGATCGATCATCTTGGCGATGTCGCTGGAGATCGTCTCCAGGGCGGTACGGCCCCGCTCAGCCGCGTTCCGCTGCGCGTCGTCGGGTGCCTGGGCGGGGGCCCGGCTGCTCGGCACGGCCTCCGGCTCGTCGTCGAGGGAGGCACGCGTGAGCAGGTCCGAGAGCCAGCCGCGGTTGTCGCCGCCGCGCTGGTCGGCACGGGGGCCGCTGCCCGGACGGAGCATCTCGGCGTTGCGGGTGGCGGCGGGCGCCGAGACCACGTTGATCGACTGGCCCGAACGGGCCGGCGATGCGGCGGGCTTCGCCTCGGTCGTGGGCTTGGCCTCGGTCATGGGCTTGGCCTCGGTCGCGGGCTTGGCCTCCGGGGCGGTCTTCGCCTGAGGCGCGGGC
>NZ_JAIEOF010000052.1 GCF_019750675.1 Methylobacterium sp. | reverse complement strand
CGCTTGGTGGCGCTCCGCTTCGACTTGTCGTCGAGGCGGCGCTTCTTCGAGGCGAGCGTCGGGCGCGTGGCGCGCCGGGGGGTCGGCGGCACCGCCGCCTCCGCCACCAGCTCGGCCAGCCGCTCGCGGGCATCGGCCCGGTTGCGGTCCTGCGTCCGGAAGCGCTGGGCGCTGATGACGATGACGCCGTCGACGGTGAGGCGCCGGCCCGCGAGTCGCATCAGCCGCACCGCCACGGCGTCCGGCAGGGAGGCCGAGCGCCGGGCATCGAAGCGCAGCTGCACGGCGGTGGAGAGCTTGTTGACGTTCTGCCCGCCGGGGCCCGAGGCGCGCACGAAAGTCTCCTCCAGCTCCGCCTCGTCGATGGCGATGTGGGGCGTGCATTGCAGGGCCACGGCGGCGGGTCCTCAGACGGCCTCGGCGGGCGTGCGGACGCGCAACGCCAGCGCGTGCAGGCCCCGCTTGAAGGCCGGATCGAGGACGGCGTTGACGAGCCTGTGGCGCTCCACCCGGCTCTTCCCCTCGAAGGCGGCGGCCACAACATTCAGTCGGAAATGCGTCTCGCCCTCCGGCCGCGCGCCCGAATGGCCCGCGTGCAGGTGGGATTCGTCGATCACCTCGAGAACCTGCGGGGCCAGTTCGGCCTGCAGCGTCTCGGCGATCCACGCCTTCAGGGTTCCGGTCTCGCTCATGTCGGCGTCTCCATTGTCCCGGCGCGGGAGCCTTCGTGCGGTCTCGCGCGTCAACCCCCGGCGGCCGCATGCGGCATCAGGCCCGCCGCTCTTGTGTCTGCGGACCGCCCCCTCATAATCGCCCCATCATGGATCTCAACTCGCCCCTGTTCGACAGCATCCGCATCAAGCCGTCCTGCGACGAGCCGAAGACGGCCGCGGCCCAGACCTGCGAGACCCCGGGGTGCAAGAACGCCGGGCTCTACCGCGCGCCCAAGGGCCGCAAGGCGGAGGGGCAGTACTGGCGCTTCTGCATGGACCACGTGCGCGCCTACAACGCCACCTACAACTACTTCGACGGCATGAACGATGCCGCCGTGCAGGCCTACCAGAAGGACGCGATCATCGGGCACCGCCCGACCTGGGCGATGGGGGTGAACCCCGCCACCGCCGAAGGGCGCGCCAAGGGCAAGGGCGCGCCCAAGCGCGACTGGGCCTATGTCGACCCGCTGGACATCCTGCGCGCGGAGGGTGTCGGCGAGACCGCGCGCCGCAAGGCGCCCGAGCCGCGCCGCCCCCGGCACTCGGCCGCCACCCTCAAGGCCCTCGACGTGCTCGGCCTCGACGAGAACGCCGATTCCGCCGCGATCAAGGCGCAGTACAAGGTCCTGGTGAAGCGTTTCCATCCCGACGCGAACGGCGGCGACCGCTCCTTCGAGGAGCGGCTGCGGGACATCATCCGGGCGCACGACGCCCTGCGCACCGCCGGTCTTTGCTGACCAACTGCGTCCCCGCGGCACGATCGATGCAGGTTTTCACCGCACTGAACGGTCTCGACGGGGGGCAATTGCCGCGCGAAGCCCTATATCGTGGCCAAGTCCCTTGGCGCTTCCCGGCGCCGACCCTTAGATGGCGGTCGCGCGCGGCTCGAGAATCGAGTCGGCGGACACCAGAACCCGACACAGCCTGCGTGGTTCGTGCCTGAAGACCTGGCACCCGCGCTCCGACGAGGTCCTTATGCTTTCTGACGTCACGCCCGCCTCGCTGCCCGACCGGACCGTCTCCGTGCGCGAGGCCTTCGGCATCGACCTCGATCTCCAGGTGCCGGCCTTCTCGCAGAGCGAGGAGCACGTGCCCGCCCTCGATCCGGACTACATCTTCGACCGCGAGACCACCCTGGCGATCCTGGCGGGCTTCGCCCGCAACCGCCGCGTGATGGTGACCGGCTATCACGGCACCGGCAAGTCGACCCATATCGAGCAGGTGGCCGCGCGCCTGAACTGGCCCTGCATCCGGATCAACCTCGACAGCCACGTCTCGCGCATCGACCTCGTCGGCAAGGACGCGATCGTGGTGAAGGACGGCAAGCAGGTCACGGCCTTCCAGGACGGCATCCTGCCCTGGGCGCTTCAGAACAACGTCGCGCTCGTCTTCGACGAGTACGATGCCGGCCGGCCCGACGTGATGTTCGTGATCCAGCGCGTGCTCGAACTCTCGGGCCGCCTGACGCTCCTCGACCAGAAGCGCGTGATCAGCCCGCACCCGGCCTTCCGCCTGTTCGCCACGGCCAACACGGTGGGTTTGGGCGACACGTCCGGCCTCTATCACGGCACGCAGCAGATCAACCAGGGCCAGATGGACCGCTGGTCCATCGTCACCACCCTGAACTACCTCCCCCACGACCGCGAAGTGGACATCGTGCTCTCTAAGGCGGCGCATTACCGGCGCGACAACGGCCGGGACATCGTCAACCGCATGGTGCGCGTGGCGGACCTGACCCGCAACGCCTTCATGAACGGCGACCTCTCCACGGTCATGAGCCCGCGCACGGTCATCACCTGGGCCGAGAACGCCGATATCTTCAAGGATATCGGCTTCGCCTTCCGGGTCACCTTCCTCAACAAGTGCGACGAGCTGGAGCGGACCCTGGTGGCCGAATTCTACCAGCGCGCCTTCGGCAAGGACCTGCCGGAGAGTGCGTCGAACGTCGCGCTGAGCTAGGGGATTTTGAGCGGAGGACGCGATGGGCGAGCCGGCTCTGAAGGGTGAACCGACCGAAGGTGGAGCAGCCATCTCGGCTCGGACACGCTACGAGGACGACCTTTATACCTGGGTCGAGGAGCAGGTCGCGCTGCTCCGGGCCGGACGGGTCGATGCGCTCGACCTTGAACATATCGCCGAGGAGCTGGAGGGATTGTCAAAGAGCGAGTTCGCCAAGCTCCAAAGCTCCTTGCGCGTTCTCGTCATGCATATGCTGAAATGGGACCAGCAGCCCGAGCATCGCACGCCGAGTTGGATCTTCTCGATTCGCGAGCAGCGGCGGCGCTACGCGCGAATCCTGGCGACCAATCCGGGCCTCAAGCCTCGTATCGACGAGGCCTTGCGTCACGCTTATCCCGACGCGCGCGACTGGGCCTCGGACGAGACCCACATTCCGCCGGATGAGTTTCCCGCGGAATGCCCATACGCCTGGGACGATATCCTGAACCGCCCCTTCGATTTTGATTCGGTGAAGAAATAGCCCCGTGAGCATCTCCAACCGCAAGCCCGGCGACCGGCGCGAGCCCGTCGCCGAACCGCTCAAGCGCTCGGTGGCGGGGTGCCTGCGCGCCATCGCCAAGCGCGCCGAGATCGAGGTGGTCTATGCCAGCGACCGGCCGGCCCTGACCGGCGACAAGGCGCGCCTGCCCGAGCCTCCGCGCAAGCTGACGCCCGAGGACGTGGCGATCCTGCGCGGCAACGCCGACTCGATGGCCCTGCGGCTCGGCTGCCACGACGTCGCCGTGCACCGGCGCCTCGCACCGGAGAATGCCGGAGCCCGCGCGGTGTTCGACGCCGTCGAGCAGGCCCGCGTCGAGGCGATCGGCTCGCGGCGCATGGCCGGCGTCGCCGCGAACCTCTCGGCGATGCTGGAGGACCGTTACCATCGCGGCGGCAAGTACGAGGACATCACCGACCGGGCCGACGCTCCGATGGAGGATGCCGTCGCCCTGATGGTGCGTGAGCGCCTGACCGGGGCGGCGCCCCCGGCGGCCGCCAAGAAGATCGTCGATCTCTGGCGCTCGCACATCGAGGACAAGGCCGGCCCGAGTCTCGACGGCCTCATCGGTGCCATCGAGAACCAGCGCGCCTTCGCCCGCTCGGTGCGCGACCTCCTCACCTCCCTGGATATGGCGGACGAGACGCCGTTCGACCCCGAGGACGACGAGAACGACGACGAGAACGAGGCGCAGGACGACGAGCAGACCCCGAGCGAGGGCGAGGCCGAGGAACAGTCGCAGGGCGACCGCTCCGAGATGGAGACCTCGCAGGAGGCGACCGACGAGTTGCAGGAAGGCGCCACCGAGGCCGCCGACGCGCCCTCCGGCGAGTTGCCCGACGAGGCCGAGAACGCCGATTCGGAGGAGGCTTCGGAAGCGTGGCGGCCGCCGTCGCAGAAGACCAACGAGCCGCGCGGGCCCGAGTACAGGGTCTTCAACCCGCGCTTCGACGAGATCATCCACGCCGAGGACCTCTGCGACGCGGAGGAGCTCGCACGCCTGCGCACCTACCTCGACAAGCAGCTCGCCCATCTCCAGGGCGTGGTGGGGCGCCTCGCCAACCGGCTGCAGCGCCGGCTGCTGGCCCAGCAGAACCGCGCCTGGGACTTCGACCTCGAAGAGGGCCAGCTCGATCCCGCGCGCCTCGTGCGCGTGGTCACCGACCCGTTCCAGCCGCTCTCCTTCAAGCGCGAGAAGGACACGAATTTTCGCGATACCGTGGTCACGCTGCTGCTGGACAATTCCGGCTCCATGCGCGGGCGCCCGATCACCGTGGCGGCGACCTGCGCGGATATCCTCGCGCGCACGCTGGAGCGCTGCGGCGTCAAGGTCGAGATCCTCGGCTTCACCACGCGGGCCTGGAAGGGCGGACAATCGCGGGAAGCGTGGCTGGCCGGCGGCAAGCCGAACACGCCGGGCCGCCTCAACGACCTGCGCCACATCGTCTACAAGTCGGCGGACGCCCCCTGGCGGCGCGCCCGCAAGAACCTCGGCCTGATGATGCGCGAGGGCCTGCTCAAGGAGAACATCGACGGCGAGGCGCTGGACTGGGCGCACAAGCGCCTGCTGGCGCGCCCCGAGCAGCGCAAGATCCTGATGGTGATCTCGGACGGCGCGCCGGTCGACGACTCGACGCTCTCGGTGAACCCCGGCAACTATCTCGAGCGCCATCTGCGCTGGATGATCGAGGACATCGAGACCCGCTCGCCGGTGGAGTTGCTGGCCATCGGCATCGGCCACGACGTGACGCGCTACTACCGCCGCGCCGTGACCATCATCGATGCCGAGGAACTCGGCGGCGCGATGACGGAAAAGCTCGCCGAACTGTTCGAGGAGGATGCCGGCGGCGCCGCGCCCCGCCGCAAGGCGGCGGGCGGACGCCGCTAAGCGACTTTCGCGAAAGTGGTCGCCGATCTTGCAACCAAAATCTGCGATACACGAAAAATCGAGGCGGACTTGCGTTGGCGTGCCAAGGCAAGTCCGCCTCGGCGCGCCTCACGCGGCGCGCTGCGCCAGGGTCTCGAGGGCGTCCGCGATCTCGTCGGCCGAAAGCCGGCGGATCGTCGGCCCCGAGGTCCAGACCAGCATCGGGACGACCCGGTGCGCCGGGTAGATCTCGGCCAGCAGCGCGGCGTAGAGGGCGATCTGCCCGGCCTCCGCGCGGGGCAGAGGGGCTCCCGCCGCCGGCGGCCGGCCCGTCTTGAAATCCGCCACCCAAACCGTATCGCCCGAGATCGCCAGGCGGTCGACCCGGCCGAAGACCGGGCGGGCGATGCCCCCTGCCGTCACCCGTCCCGATAGGGTAACCTCGGCCCGGGCATCGCGGGCGAAGAGCGGCGCGAGATCGGGCTCTTCCAGCAGGCGCAGGGTCGCGCTGACGATGGCCGCCTGCTTGGGCCGCTCCAGCGCCGGGGCGCGGGCACGCACGAAGCTGGTGGCCGCCGCCTCGCGCTGGCCGGGCTCGATCCGGGGCAGGTGCTCGACGAGGGAATGGATCAGGGTGCCGCGTCGGCGCGCTTCGCTGTCGGCCTGGCGCCGGCCCGGCTCGCGGCGGGTATCGGCCGCGCCGAGGGCGCGCGAGGGCGTCACCGGAGGCGCCGCATCGGTCTCCGAGGGCACGGGCGCTTCGAGCCAGGCCGGAAGCGCGGGCCGTGGCGGGGGCGCGGAAGCGGCGCGCTCGGCCGGAATCACGGCACCGCCCTCGCGCCACAGGGTGGCCGGGCCGTACCGGGCCTCGATGACCTCGCCCGCGCCGAAGGCACGCTCCATCCCGCTGCGGATCATCTCGCACCAGGCCGCCTCCGTCGGCGCCTCGTGGCCACGATAGGGGGCCACCACGAGGCGGTCGGCCGCCCGGGTCATGGCGACGTAGAGGAGGCGGTTGTGCTCCTCGCGGGCGCGGGCCTGCAGGGCGGCGCGGGCCTCGGTCACGGCCGCGCAATCGCCCGCCTTGGCACCGGCCCAGATCGGCGGGAGGGGGCTGGCGCCGCGCCCGAACCGGGGCTCGGACAAGGATCCGGGCGCCATCGCGAGGAGGGGCGGATCGTTGCGCCCGAGGGTCTCGCAGCCGTCGATGACGATGACCACCGGCGCCTCGAGCCCCTTGGCCCCGTGGACGGTCATCACCCGGACCTCGTCCCGGCCCGATTCGAGGTCGCGCTTGACCGTGTGGCCGCCCTCCCCGCGCCCCGGCACGGTGTCGTAGCGGGCGAGAAAGCCGCCGAGGGACGGTGCGTCCGTGCCCTGCTCGGCCTGGGCCGCGGTCATCAGGAACACATCGATGGCATCGCCCGCCTCGCCGCCGAGGCGCGAGACCAGGGCACGCCGGCCGCCCCGCGCGCCCAGCAGCGTGGCGTAGAACCCGAACGGTCCCTCGCAGGCCGCGAGGTCGATCCAGGATCGCAGGGCCGCGTGACCCCGGATCGCGGCCGGGTCGCCGCCGGCGGCGTGCCGCGCGAGCGCGTCCTCCAGGGTCTCGTGCAGTTCGCGGCGCGACGCGATGCGCACGAGGTCGTCGTCGTCGAGGCCGACGAGCGGTGTCTTCAGAGCGCCGGCCAGGGTCAGGTCGTCGGCCGGCAGGAGCCCGGCCCGGCCCACCGCCACGAGGTCGTTGACGGCGATGTGGGCGGCGATGTCGAGGCGGTCCTGGCCGGCGACGGGCACGCCCAGGGCCTTCATGGCGCGAATCACCTCCTCGAAGGCCGCCGAGCGCTTGCGCACCAGGATGAGGATGTCGCCCGGACGCCAGACCCGGCCGGTCTCGTCGCCGGTGGTGATCCAGGCGAGCGCCGCCCGCGCCACGCGCCGGGCCGTGAGGATCGCGGGCGCGTTGGTCTCCGGCGCATCGACGGGGGCGGCCCAGGCATCGGGCTCGGGCTCGTCCGCCGGCTCCTCGATCGGCCAGAGCTCCACCGTGCCGGGGGCGGACGTCCGCGCCGTGCTGTGGCTGGTGCCGACGGCCGTGTCGTCGAAGGAGAGTCCCTCGTAGTGCTCGGGGATCGCGAAGGTCGCGTCCACCGCGCGCAGGACGCCCCCGGCCGAGCGGAACGACAGGGTGAGGTTCACGTCCGCGAAGGCGAGCCCAGCGCCTTCGGTCGCCCGCTGCCAGGCCCGGCGGGTGGTTTCGAACTCGCGGGGCTCGGCACCCTGGAAGCTGTAGATCGACTGCTTGGGGTCGCCGACGGCGAAGCGGGTCCGGGCGACCTCGCGGGCGCCCTCGCCGGAGGCGAACTCGGCGGTGATCCGGCGCAGGATCTCCCATTGGTGCGGGTTCGTGTCCTGCGCCTCGTCGATGAGCACATGGTCGACGCCGCGGTCGAGCTTGTACAGAACCCAGGTGGAATCGACCCGGCCGAGGAGGTCGAGGGTCTTGTGGATGAGGTCGTCGAAGTCGAGGGCGCCGAGGCGGGCCTTCTGGGCCTCGACCCGGCGGTGGATCTCGCCCGCCAGGGTGAACAGGGCGCGGGTGCGCTCCAGGGCGCGCACGCCCCGCAGGGTATCCCGCAGGGGTTCCAGGCGGTCCCGCTCCTCGCAGAGCGCGCTCTTCACGTCCTCCGGCACGGCCTTGGTGCCGAGGCTCTTGTCGGCCTTCGGCGAGCCCTCCTTGGTGAAGAAGATGCCCAGATAGGTCTCGAGGGCATCGGAGCGCGTCCCGGCGGCCTCGACGGCCAGCAGCCGGTCGGCGATGCCGTCATCCGTGGCCTTGCCGGTGCGCAGGCGCGCGGCCAGCGCGCCGAGATCCCCCAGGACGCCGTCGAGCATCCGCGCCTCGATCGCGTCGGCGGTCTCGCCCGGGCGGACGCCGAGGGCCTCGGCGAGCCCCGCGAACGGACCGTCGAGGCCGGCGCGGCCGTCGAGCACGTCGCGGGCCCGCATGGCGTTGCGGATCGCCTTGCGCAGGGCATCCCCCGTCGCCTCGGGGCCGACGACGGCCAGCGCCTCGCCGAGATGCGGATGGCGGCCGCCGATGGCGTCGGCCAGCACGTTGCCGGTCTCGATGCGGAAGGCGTCGGCGGCCTGCGTCTCGTCGAGCACCACGAAGCGGGCCGGCACGTTCGCCTCGAACGGGAACATGTGCAGGAGCCGCTCGCAGAGGGCGTGCAGGGTCTCGATCTTCAGGCCCCCCGGGGTCTCCACCGCGCGGGCGAACAGCCGCCGGGCCACCCGCAGGGTCGTTCGCGATGGGCGTTCCCCCGTGAGTTCGGTGAGTTCGGCCGTGAGCGTGGCGTCGTCCAGGGTCACCCAGCGCCCGAGGACGCGGAAGACGCGGATCGACATGTTGGCCGCCGCGGCCTTGGTGAAGGTGAGGCAGAGGATGCGGGCCGGCGGCGCCCCGTCGAGGAGCAGGCGCACCACCCGGTCGGTGAGCACCTTGGTCTTACCGGCCCCCGCATTGGCCGAGACCCAGGCCGAGGCACGCGGATCGGCGGCCTTGCGCTGACGGTCCTTGGTGAGATCGTCGACGACGAACGCTTCGCGCACGGACATCAGTCCTCTCCCTCGCCGCCGAGCGACCATTCGAGCACCCGGGCGAGGTGGTCGTAGTCGCCGTAGGATTTGGCGTATTTTGGGTATGGCCGCGAGGTGTAGGCGGCCTCGCCGGCCAGGAAGCGGGCCACGAGGCCCCGGAAGCGGGCGACGTGCTCGTCGACGATGGCGGCGACCTCGCGCTCCTCGCCGCGCGGGGGCTTCACGGCAAGCGGCTCGAAGGGTTTGCGGCCGCCCGAGGCGTGCACGTAGAGGAGGTCGGGCGTCAGCGTGCTGGCGGGAAAGCCGTCGAAGGCGCCGGCCATGAGCATCGCCGCTTCCAGCGTGAGCTGGGGCGAGAAGCCGGCGAAGACCTCCTTGTTGCTCGGCGGCAGGCCGGTCTTGAAGTCGACGATGCAGGCGCCGCCGTCGCGGCGGCGCTCGATCCGGTCGGCGCGCGCCCGCAGGGTGAAGTTCTCAGTGCCCATCGGAATCACCCACTTGCCGGAGATCTCCGGATGGACCTTCGCCACCTGCCCGCGCCGCTCGGCCTCCCAGTCCAGGAATTTCGCGGCCAGCCGCTCGTAGCGGGGCCACCACTCGGCATAGAGCTCCGGATAGGTGTCGGAGATCGGCCGGAAGGCGTTGAGCGCGAGGTTGAACAATCGCTCCACCGCCGCGTCCGGAAACGCGTCGGGGTGGGCCTGCGCGAATTGCCCCAGGATCTCGTGGATCAGGGTGCCGCGATCGGCGGCGCCCGGCTCGGCCGCCACGGGATCGAGGGGATCGAGGCCGAGCACGTGCCGGGCGAAGATGACGTAGGGGTCGCGCACCAGGGTCTCGACCTCGGTGACGCTCAGGGAACGCGGGAACAGGGCCGGGTCGGGCCGGGGCTTCGGTTGCTTGAGACGCGGCTGCGCGGGGCCGGTGCCCTGGTCCAGGGCGGCGGCATAGCTCAGGTACCGGCGCCCGGCCTCGGTCACCTCGGTCCAGCGGGCCTCGCCCGCGAAGGCGCGCAGGCGCTGGAGGAAGCGCGAGGGCACGGTGGGGGCGCCCTCGCGCTTGGCGGCGCGGGTCAGGATCGCGTCGTGATGGCCGAGCGCCTGGACGAAGTCGTGCGCGCTCTGGCCGATGCGGCGTTCGGGCGGGTTGAGGCCGATGCGCTCGCGCATGGGCCGGTTGAGGAAGGCGTCCGTGGTCGTCTTCATCGGCCAGACGCCCTCGTCGAGGCCGCCGAGCACCACGCGGTCGACGTGCATCAGCCGCGCCTCCAGGAGGCCGAGGATGCGCAGGCGGGGGTGCGGACGCCCGTCGCTGCAGGCCACGAGCCGCTCCCGCGCCAGCGCGCTGAAGAAGGCCGGGTAATCGGAAAAGCGCCCGGGCAGCAGGCCGGGTTCGGCCAGTTCGAGGTCGTCGAACAGGCTGTCGAGCACGCCGAGGGAGGCGTCGTCGACGGCCTCGCCATCGGCCGCGTCGATCAGCCGGTCGAAGGTGGCGCGGTGGCAGGCGGCGTAGGCGACGAGGTTGCCGACGCCGCGATGATCCACGTCGAGGAAGCCGTCGAAGGCCACCTGCAGCCGGTCGAGGAGGTCGGCGGCGAGGTCCCAGTCGCGTTCGGTGAGGCGGCGCTTGGCGCGGGGCCGTCGCCCGGTGCCGGCGCGCTGGTCGGCCAGGGCCTGCTGCAATCCGGCAAAGCCCGGCGCCGGCGCGGGCCCGCGCAGGGCTCCGATCTCCAGGGCGGCAGCCGCCCGGACCACGTCGCTGCGCGGCATGCCGAGGCGCACGTAGGGATGGGACAGGAGCGTGATCAGCCGGGCCGGCTGAAGGTCGGCCGCGACTTCGGCGGCGAGGCGCGCGAGGCGCCCCGCGCGGCTGCGCGACAGGGCCTCGCCGCCGGAATCCTCCGCGACGATGCCCCAGCGGGCGAGTTCCGCGGCGACCCGCACCGCCAGCCCCCGGTCGGGGGTGATCAGCGCCGCCGTGGCGCCGGGAGTTTCCAGGGTCTCGCGCAGCGCGATGGCGATGACCAGCGCCTCTTCGCGCTCGTCGGCGGCCTCGACCAGGGCGAGACCCCGCATCCCCGCCTCGGCCAGGTCGGCGCGCGCGCGCGCATCGAGTTCGGCCCAGGCCTCGGTGGTCTCGGCCGGACGCAGGGCCTGCGAGAGCAGGGCGAAGCGGGCCCGGGCCTCGGCGGACGGCGCGCCCAGGCCGACGATGTCGGCCCGGTCGCGGGCGAGGCATCCCGGCCCGAGCAGGCGGTGCAGGATCGCCTGCGGATGGCCGTGCGCGGTCTCGCGCGAAACCCCCTCGCCGGTCTCGATGGCGTCCCAGCCGGCGGCGTCGAGCTCGCCGTCGAGACCCGGGAGCACCACGGCGCCGCGCGGCAGGCCCGCCACGGCGGCGATCAGCCGGGCGGTGGCGGGAACCGAGCCGGTCGAGCCCGCGACGATCATGGGCTCGGCCGGACGATCCCGGGCGAGGCGCTCGGCCTCGGCGAGCACGAGCTTTCGCGACCGCGAGACCGGGTCGCTCATGCCGCGCTCGGCGAGGATGCCGGGCCAGGCCTCGGCGGCGATCTTCACGAAATCCAGGGTCAGGCCGAAATAGCGCGAATACTCGGCCTCGACGGCGCTTCCGATCTCGGCCCAGGGCAGGCCCTCGACGGTGAGCGCGTCCATCAGCCGTTCGAGGTCGGCGGCGAGGCCGATCGCGTCGGCGGGCGAGGAGGGCACGAGGAAGGGTACGTCGTCGTCGATGGGCAGCAGCGTGCGGTCCACCGCCTCCGCCCAGCCCTGGACGAGACGCGCGAGGATCAGCCGGCGCTCCAGGGGCGGCATCGCCGGGGCGAGCACGTCGGGGCCGTTCTCGATGAGGGGGTTGGCGGCGAGATCGAGTTCCGCCTCGTCCGCCTCGCCGAGGGGCACCATGCGCGGCAGCAGCGCCGCATGGCCGAGGCGGGCGGCCAGGATCGCCGAGAGGGCCCGGACGGCGCGCTGCGTCGGCAGGTAGAGGGTGACGGAGGCGAGCGCGAACGGATCGGCGCCGATGTCGCCCACGAGCCGGCCCGCGATCAGCGCCTCGGCGAGGGTCTCCAGGAAGGGCGCCCCGGGGGGGATGGTGAAGACGTGGGATCCGGCGGCATCGGAAATCGGCATCGATGTTCCATGCCACCAATCCCGCCGTTCTGGAATGGGCGGGCTGACGGGCCGGGCGCCCGCGCCTCAGAGCGCCTGCTGCGCGCTCGCCTTCACCCGCGCCTCGGCGGCCGTGATCGCCTCCGGCGTGCCGACGTGGAGCCATTGTCCGTCGAGGCGCAGGCCGTGCAGGCGGCGGGCCGCGATGGCGCGGTCGAACAGGAGGTTGAGGGAGAAGGCGCCCTCGGGGGTGTCGGCGAACAGGCCGGGCTTCAGGATGGCGACGCCCGCGTAGATGAAGGGCGCCACCTCGCGCTCGCCGCGCCGCTCCAGGGCCCCGCCGGAATCCATGACGAAGTCGCCGCCGCCCTCGTAGCCGAGGCTGGTCGCCGTGGGGGCCACGAGGAGGAGGATGTCCATCGCCTCCGGGTCCCAGGCGGCGACGAGGCGGGCGAGATTGGAATCCGGCCCTTCGAGCCAGAAGGAATCGGCGTTGAAGACCACGAACGGCCCGTCGCCGAGGAGCGGAAGGGCCTTCTTGACGCCGCCACCGGTCTCCAGCAGGGCGGCGCGCTCGTCGGAGATCACGATGTCCGGGGCGCTCCGGCGCTTGGCCACGTGCCCCTCGATGAGGTCGGCGAGGTAGTGCACGTTGACCACCGCCCGCGTGATGCCGCCCTCGGCGGCCCGGTCGAGGGCGTGGTCGAGGAGGGCGCGCCCGGCCACCTCCACGAGGGGCTTGGGCACCGTCGCGGTGATGGGGCGCATGCGCTTGCCGAGGCCCGCCGCGAGGACGAAGGCGCGGGTGATGGGGGGGGTGTCGGACATATCGGCTTCGTCTCGTCGGGAAGGTCTCGGGCGGGCGCAGGCTGCCGCGCGGCGGCCCGCGCCCGGGTCTCGCGGGTCCTTCAGGCGCCCTCGCCCGGCTCGGCTGCGGCAGGCTTCGGCACGAGATGCGGCAGGTGGGCCTCGTGCCAGAGGCGCAGGTGCGTCAGGGCCGGATGGTTGAGGTTGCGCGCGAGGTAGCCCTCGATGCGCGGCAGGTGGGCGAGGTAGCCGGGTTTGCCGTCGCGGCGGTCGAGACGGGCGAAGATGCCGAGGATCTTGGTGGCGCGCTGGGCCGCCAGCACCGCGTAGGCCCGGGCGAAGGCGTGCATGTCGAAATCGGGCTCGCGGGCCCGGCGCTCGCGCACGTAGAGGCCGAGCAGGCGCAGTTCGAATTCGGCCGAGGCATCCACCCGCGCGTCCTGCAGCAGCGAGGCGACGTCGTAGGCGGGGTGGCCGAGCACCGCGTCCTGGAAGTCGATGACGCCGATGCGCTCCAGCCCCTCCCGCTCGGGCAGCCAGATCAGGTTGGGCGAATGGTAGTCCCGCAGGGTCCAGGTCGGGCGAGCCGGGGTGATGCTGTCGAGGACCTCGGCCCAGAGGGAGACGAACTCGGACCGGGCCGGACCCGGAAGCTCGGCGCCCCGGATCGCCGGGCAGTACCAGTCCGGCAGCAGCTCGGTCTCGAAGACCAGGGCCTCGAGGTCGTAGGGCGGCAGCACGTGGTCGATGCCGTCGGCCACGGGCAGAACGCCCGGAAGCTCGGTGGCGTGGAGCTTGGCCAGCAGGCGCACCGCCTCGGCGTAGCGCTCCGGCCGGGGGCCGGCGGCATCGACCACGGGTTCGGAACCGAGGTCCTCAATGATGAGCAGACCCTCGGCGAGGTCCTCGCCGTAGATGCGGGGGGCCGAGAAGCCGAGCGCCCGCAGGCCGCGGTCGACGCCCACGAAGGCATGCACGCTCTCGGCGAGCTTGACGATGGCGCTGTAGGGGCGGCCGTTGCGCACCGGCGGCCCGTCGGCCCGGGGCGGCGAGATCATTAGGACGGCGCTCTTGCCGTCGGGCTTCACCAGGCGCTCGTAGGCCCGCGAGGAGGCATCGCCCTGCATGGCGATGCGCGTCGCCTCGTCCCAGCCGCTGCGGACGAGGAGCACGCGCAGGGCCCGCGCCCGGCGCAGGCGCCCGGCCATGCCGCCGCTGCCGTCGATGCGAGCGAAGCGGGCGCCGTCGCCGAACTCGGCCCGCAGGGAAAGGTCGATGGACAGGATCGGCGCATCGCGGGGGCCGAGGCGCTCGGGCCATTCGACCAGGGTGATGGCGGTCTCGGCCATCTCGTCGAAGCCGAGTTCGACGAGTTCGTCGGGGCTGCGCAGCCGGTAGAGGTCGGCATGCACGATGGCGCGGCCGTCGGCCGCCTCGTAGGGCTGGATCAGCGTGAAGGTCGGGCTCGGCACGTCGAGGGTCGGGGCCTCCGCGAGCTCGCGGATGAGCGCGCGCGCCAGCGTGGTCTTGCCGCCGCCGAGACCGCCCGACAGGGCGACGATATCGCCGGCCACCAGGAACTCGGCGAGGAAGCGGCCGAGATCCTCGGTGGCGCTCTCGTCGGGAAGCATGATCTCCCAGGCCGATTTCACCTCACGCCGGGGCGTGTCGGCACCATCCTCGTTCAACGCCCAACTCCTCCTCGGCCGCGATCGGCGGGATCGCACGGATCCTCGCGTTCATAACGGAGCATCCTTAACCAAATCGCGGACCCTGCCGAAGGCTCCCAAAGCGACGCAGGGGGGCCGGCCGCGGCCTCCGCCTACTCGGCGGCATCCTGATGGGCCGCCCTCTCGGAGATCGGGAAGGAGCAGGTGACGCGGGTGCCCACGCCGGGCTCGGAATCGAGGCTGACCCGGCCACCATGCAGTTCCACGAAGGAGCGCACGATGGAGAGCCCGAGGCCGACGCCGCGATGGCGGGTGCCCAGCGTGTGGCTCTCGAACCGATCGAACACCCGCGCGGCGACGTCGGGCGGCATGCCCTGGCCCTGGTCCGCCACGGTGAGGGTGAGCTCGGAGGCGTCGCGCCGGACCTCGACCCGGACCTGCTGACCGGGCGACGAGAAGCCGACGGCGTTCGACAAGAGGTTGAACAGGATCTGGCGCACGCGCTTGCCGTCGGCCACGAAGGTGCCGACGTCGTCGGGCACGTCGAGGTCGAGGGTGATGGCGGAATCGGCGAGCCGGTCCTCCAGCCCGCGCACGGCCGCGTCGACGGTGGCGCGGACGTCGACGACCTCGCGGGTGAGTTCGAGGGAGCCTGCGTCGATGGAGGCGAGGTCGAGGATGTCGTTGATCATCACGAGCAGCGCGCCCGACGAGCGCATGATGTGCCCGGAATACTCGCGCTGGCGCTCGTTGAGGGCGCCCACCGTCTCGTCGCCGAGAAGCTGGGTGAAGCCGATGATGTTGGTGAGCGGCGAGCGCAGCTCGTAGGAGACGTGGTTCACGAAGGTGTCGCGCAGCTGCGAGGTGCGCTCCAGGGCATCGTTCTTGTCCGTCAGCGCCCGCTCCACGTTCACGCTGGCGGTGACGTCGATCAGGGTGAGCAGCGTCGCGCCCTCGGGCAGGGGCTGGGCGGCGCAGTCGAGCACGGTGCCGTCGACGATCTCCAGGCGGCAGGTCAGGCCGGCCCGGCTCTCCAGGCCCGTGATGGCGCCGCGGATGTCGATCCACGGATCCTCGTCGGGCGAGAGGGTCTGGCAGGCGGCGATGACCGCATCGACGCGCGGGCGCTCGCCCAGGGTCTCGGGGTCGAGGCGCCACAGGGTGGCAAAGGCGCGATTGGCGAAGGTCAGCCGGCCATCGGCGCCGAACACCGCCACGGGCTCCTTCAGGGTGTCGAGGGTTTCGGCCTGCACCCGCATCAGCGCGTTGTAGCGGGACTCGAGCTTCATGTTCTCCGACACGTCGTCGAACAGGTAGGTCAGGCCGCCCTGCGGGTTGGGATCGGCGACGACGCGGAGCGACCGCCCGTCGGGCAGGTACCACCAGCCCTCGTTGGCCTCCACGGCGCGGTAGGCGGCGAGCACGTCGGCCTTCCAGGACTTGAAGTCGGCCTGCTCGGGCAGCTTCCGGGCGGCGCGGAGCCGGTCGAGGATCTCGCCGTCGAGGGGGCGGCCGTCGAGGAAGGCCTGATCGAGGTCCCAGAGCTGGCGGTAGGCGGCGTTGTGGAAGATCAGGCGCTGGCGGGCGTCGAACATCGCCACGGCGGTGGGGAGCTGGTCGAGGGTGCGGACGTTGGCGTCCATCTGGCGCTGGAGATCGGCGCGCACGCTCTCCAGTTCAGAGACGTCGACCGCGATGCCGACGCGGCCCGTCTCGATGGCGGTCTCGCTGACGTCGAGGGTCCGCCGCCCGCCGGCCACCACGGCGGAAAGCCTGTGGGCGGCCCGTCCGCCGGCGGCCAGGCGCGCGCCTTCGTCCCGGGCGATGAGGTCGCGCGCCTGCCGGTCGAGGAGTTCGACGCCGCCCTCGAGGGCGTGCTCGCGCGTGCCGGCCTCCACCGCCGCCACGTAGGCGAGGTTCACCCAGGCGAGAACGCCGTCGCGGTTGCGGCGCCAGACCGGCTGGGGAATCGCGTCGAGCAGGCTGCTCAGGGCCGACAGGCCACGCTTGGCCTCGTAGAGCGTCAGCCGCAGGTCGATGAGTTCACGCTTCTCGTCGGTGGTCTCGCGCAGGCGCAGCACGGCGCGGCCGGACAGGGCCTGCCCGTGCGCGTCGATGAAGCGCCCGTTCTGCGCGCGCAGGCTGAGGCGGAATCCGGTCCCGCGCGCCCGGAGGGTCTCGACGGCGCTGTTCAGGGCGTCGGCATCGACCGCGTGCAGCCAGGTCTCGAAGGCCAGGAAGGCCGCATGGACATCGCCCGGCATCCGCTTGCCGTCGACGAGGCCGGTATCGCCCTCCACGGTCGGGGCCCCGCGTCCGGACCAGGTCACGAGGATCTGGCGCTCGGCGTTGAGCAGCATCTCGGCCCGGTCGTGGGCGCCGCGCAGCATTGCAAGCTCGCTCAGGAGGTCGCGCTCCCGCCGTGTCCAGCGGCTGCGCTCGCGCATGTGCAGCAGGGCCACGATGGTCGCGAAGACCGTCAGGCCGATCAGGATCGCGAGACCCGCGGCGTTGTGGGTGTGCTGTCCGAAGCCCGCCGCGACGGCGCTGGCGTCCAGGCCCGCCGCGATCGCGTGCGCCGGGTGCGCGTTTACAGCGACGACGAGAGAGCCGACGCACACGAGCGCGCGCGCCGTTCGTTCGACCCTCATGATCCGTCCCGCCTCCACGAATCTTCGATGAGGCGCCAAAGCGCGCCCTTCCCGCATCCGCCCGAAGGCCGGGTGCGAGCCACTCCATCTGAGGAATCCGCCCACACTAGCGCGACGGGGAATCGTGGAGGAAGAGGGTTAAGCTTAACTTTAAACCATCCGGACGCGATCGGCCGCGAGGGGGCGCAGAAAAGCCACACTGGCCGACGGCTCGCGGGGGTCCTGGCGCGGGAGGCCGGACACGAAAAAGCCCGGCACGGAGGCCGGGCTTCGATCGTCGATGGCGGTCGTGCGACGCCCCGGGAGGGGCGTCGGCCGGCCTCAGTAGCGGTAGTGGTCGGGCTTGAACGGGCCGTTCTCGGAGACGCCGATATAGGCGGCCTGATCGGGACGGAGCTTCGAGAGCTTGACGCCGATCTTCTCGAGGTGGAGGAGCGCCACCTTCTCGTCGAGGGCCTTCGGCAGGGTGTAGACCTGCTTCTCGTACTTGCCCGGGTTGGTCCAGAGCTCGATCTGGGCCAGGGTCTGGTTAGTGAACGAGGCCGACATCACGAAGGACGGGTGGCCGGTGGCGTTGCCGAGGTTCACCAGGCGACCCTCCGACAGGAGGATGATGCGGTGGCCGTCGGGGAAGGTGATCTCGTCCACCTGCGGCTTGATGTTCGACCAGGTGAGGTTCTTCAGGCCGGCGACCTGGATCTCGTTGTCGAAGTGGCCGATGTTGCACACGATGGCGCGGTCCTTCATCGCCCGCATGTGCTCGATGGTGATGATGTCCTTGTTGCCCGTGGCGGTGACGAAGATGTCGGCACGCGGTGCCGCGTCCTCCATCGTCACGACCTCGTAGCCTTCCATGGCGGCCTGGAGCGCGCAGATCGGATCGACCTCGGAGACCAGCACGCGGCAGCCGGCGTGGCGCAGCGAAGAGGCCGAGCCCTTGCCGACGTCGCCGAAGCCCGCGACCATGGCGACCTTGCCGGCCATCATCACGTCGGTGCCGCGGCGGATGCCGTCGACCAGCGACTCGCGGCAGCCGTAGAGGTTGTCGAACTTCGACTTGGTGACGGCGTCGTTCACGTTGATCGCCGGGAAGAGCAGCTTGCCCTCCTTGGCGAGGTTGTAGAGGCGGTGCACGCCCGTGGTGGTCTCTTCCGAGACGCCCTTGATCGAATCGGCGAGACCCGCGAACCAGCCCTTCGGCTTCTCGGCGAGCTTCTTCTTCAGGAGCGCGAAGAAGATCTCCTCCTCCTCGGATTCCGGCTTGTCGAGGAAGGCGGTGTCGCCGTTCTCGGCGCGGAGACCCAGGTGCACGAACATGGTGGCATCGCCGCCGTCGTCGAGGATCATGTTCGGCATACCGCCGTCATGCCAGTCGAACAGCTTCGAGGTGTAGTCCCAGTACTCCTCGAGGGTCTCGCCCTTGATGGCGAAGACCGGGATGCCGGCGGCCGCGATGGCGGCGGCGGCGTGGTCCTGCGTCGAGTAGATGTTGCAGGAGACCCAGCGGATGTCGGCGCCCAGCGCCTTCAGGGTCTCGATCAGCACGGCCGTCTGGATCGTCATGTGCAGCGAGCCGGCGATCTTCGCGCCCTTCAGGGGCTGCGACGGACCGAACTCCTCGCGGGTGGCCATCAGGCCCGGCATCTCGGTCTCGGCGATCGAGATCTCCTTGCGGCCGTAATCGGCCAGACCGATGTCCTTGACGATGTAATCCTGGGCCATTGCGTGTTCGCTCCGTGTCTCGTTGCGTGTCGGCGAGGGCTATAGCAGGGCCGCCCCCAGGAAGCAATCAAGATATAAAGATGTCTTTATGCGACGGATTCCAGCCTGCGTCGGTCGAGCCGGACCGGCACCGCTCCCCGGGGCATGCAGCGCCCGTCCCGGCGATCGGCCTCACGTTTCGTCGCGCAATTGCCGCCGGATGATCTTGCCGGTGGTCGTCATCGGCAGGTGATCGCGGAAGGCGATCTCGCGCGGGTACTCGTGCGCGGAGAGGCGCGTGCGCACGAAGGCCTGGATCTCGGCGGCGAGTGCGTCCGAGGCGACGTAGCCATCGCGCAGGACGAGGAAGGCCTTAACGATCTCGGTGCGCAAGGGGTCCGGCTTTCCCACGGCGGCGGCCAGCGCCACCGCCGGATGCGAACCGAGGCAATCCTCGATCTCGGTGGGGCCGATCCGGTAGGCCGCCGAGGTGATGAGGTCGTCCTCGCGCCCGACGAAGTGGACGTAGCCGTCCGCGTCGCGCCGGGCGGTGTCGCCGGTGAGCATCCAGTCGCCGGAGAACTTCTTCTCCGTCGCCTCCGGTTGGTTCCAGTAGCGCAGGAACATCACCGGGTCGGGCCGCGCGACGGCGATCTCGCCGGGCTCGTCGATGCCGGCCTCGATGCCGTCGGCGCGCAGGATCGCGACGCGGTGCCCGGGCACCGGGCGCCCCGTCGAGCCGGCCCGCGCCACCCCGGCCGCCGTGCAGGCGGCCAGCACGAGGTTGCACTCGGTCTGGCCGTAGGCCTCGCCGATGGTCAGCCCGAGTTCGCGGCGCGCCCAGTCGAAGGTCTCGGGGCCGAGAGCCTCGCCGGCGGAGGCGATGTTGCGCAGGCCCGCCAGATCGAAGCGTCCGCGCGGGTCGGAGACGCCGCGCAGCATCCGGAGGGCCGTGGGCGGCAGGAACGCGGTGGTGATCGCCCGCTCGGCGATGAGCCGGAACGCCGCCTCGGGCTCGAACCGGAAACCAGGGCAGGCCACCACCGGCACGCCGAGATGCAGGCTCGGCAGGGTCGCGTTGAGGAGTCCGCCGGCCCAGGCCCAGTCCGAGGGCGTCCACATCCGGTCGCCGGGCCGGGGCGGGAAGTCGTGCATCATGAGGAAGCCGGGCAAGTGCCCGAGCAGCACCCGGTGGGCGTGCAGCGCGCCCTTGGCCGGCCCCGTGGTGCCGGAGGTGTAGATCATCAGGGCCGGATCGTCGGCCCGGGTGTCGACGGCGGTGAAGCCCTCCGGGGCCTCGGCCATCAGGGCCTCGGCATCGACCGCCCCTGCGCCGGCGCCGTCCATGCGGATGACGAGGTCGAGGTCGGGCAGGTCGGCCCGGATGGCTTCGAGCTTCTCGAACCCCGCCGCGTCGGTGACGATCACCCGCGCGCCGGCATCCCTCAGCCGGTAGCGCAGGGCATCCGGCCCGAACAGGCCGGCGAGCGGCAGGGCGATCGCCCCGAGCTTGTAGGCGGCGCCATGGGCGACCACCACGGCGGCCGATTGCGGGAGCAGCACGCCGATCCGGTCGCCGGGGCCGATGCCGTGCGCCCGCAGGCCCGCCGCGAAGCGGTCGGAGCGCGCGCGCAACTGTCCGAACGTCGTCTCCGTGACCGTCGCGCCCACCACCTCCTGGATCGCGACGCGGTCGGGCGCGCGCGCAGCCCAGCGGTCGCAGACATCGACGCCGATGTTGTAGCGCTCGGGGATGTCCCAGGTGAAACCGGAGACGAGCCCGGCATAGTCGGCGGCAGGCTTCAGCACGGCGGCGGACTCAGGCCTCTCGGGCCTTGAAGGCGCCCGCGAACGCGAAGTCCCTGATCGGCCGGCGTCCGTTCGGCACTTCCTTGGCGCGCTGCTCCTCGGTGAGGTCGGCGGGGTCCGCCGCGCGCCCGACCGCGTAGGCGGCCTCGACCTGATGGTCCGCCGGCACGTTGAGCAGCGTGACGGCGCGTTCCTTGTCGAAGCCGCCCATGCCGTGCACATGCCAGCCCTGGCGGATCGCCTGGAGCTGGAAGTTGGCCGAGGCGGCCCCGGTATCGAGGGAGTGGCTCGCCGAGGGCTTCAGGCCGTCGCCGGTCTTCATCAGCTTGCTGGAGACGAGGATGACCAGGGCACCGGCGCCCTCCGCCCATTTGCGGTTCCCCGGCACCAGCAGGTCGAGGAACGGCAGCCAGTCGGGCGTATCGCGCACGGCGTAGACGAAACGCCAGGGCTGGGAATTGTACGAGGACGGCGCCCAGCGCGCGGCCTCGAACATGCGCAGCAGTTCCGATTCCGGAACCGCCTCGCCCGTGAAGGCGCGGGGGGACCAGCGCTCGATGAAGAGCGGGTCGATGGCGTGGTCGGGCCGGCGAGGGTTCTGGGTGGTCAAGAAAGGGCTCCTGGGCGAGGTTCGCGGGACGCGGCACCGTTTCCCCGGCCCGTCATCCGCCTGCGAAAGCCGTACCCCTCTCAGGGTATGCCACGCGATCGCCCTGCCATGCACGAGGTTGTGCCGGCGAGGCAATCGGCCATTCGACCCAGGCCGTTCCGCCCGATGGACAGCGCTCCGGGCGGCGAACCGCCCGGCGGACGCTCAATCGACGACCTTGGCGGTCGGGCGATCGTTGCCCTGGGCCGTCTCGTCGTGCCACGCGCCCTTGCCGTCCTGGTAGCGGATCGGCTCGGTGGAGCCCGGAACCTGCTGCTCGGCGGCCGCCGCCTGCGCCGCCTGGAGGGCATCGTCGTGGCTCGGGAACGTCTCGGAGAAGACGTCGCCGACCTTGTAGGCGTAGCCGCCGTCGTGCTCGACGATGCGATAGGTGACCTCGGTCATGGTGGCGTCCTTCACTCAGAGCGTGAACCTGTGGGAGGGCGAACCCGGCGCGGTTCGGGAGGTTCCCGCTCAATGCCGCGTCGGCGGGGCCCAGGCGAGGTTGGCGACGGCCGCCTCGCAACCCGCGACCAGCGATCCGCGCACGTCCCCGGGATCGTAGCCCGGCCCGTCGGGAAAGCCGACCACGTGCACCGTCGGGCTGCCCTCCTGGCGAATCCGGGCGAGCCAGCCCTCCGGCGCACGCTCGAAAGCCACCTCGTAGGCGGCGCCCGCCTGCTCGAAGCGATGGGGTTCCATGATCCGTCTCCCGGGCGCTCGCTGCGGCGCCTCGCCGGATGTGGGGCTTTGGGGTATCGCAGCGAAAGCCCCGTCCGGTCGATCCCCGCGCAGGAACCGCATGCCACCGATCCGCCCCACCCGTCCCGTTCCGAACCCCTTCGTCCTCGGCCTCTTCGCCGTGACTTTCTTGGCCCCAGGCCCGGCTCGCGCGGAGTTCAGCCTGTTCGGCAGCGCCGAGCGCACGCCCGCCAATCCGTTCGCGTCGAACTACGCCTCGCCGCCGGTGCGCGGTTCGGCCGAGCGTCCCCGCCGCGTCCGGCGGAACGCGCCGGCCGAGGCGCCGAGGCCGCCGCGCGACATTCCCCGCTGAGGTCTCAGCCGGCGGGGAGCGCGTTGGCGATGGCGGTGACGATGCGCGGATCGTTGGGCTCGACGGAGGAGGGATAGGCCCCGAGCAGGCTGCCGTCCCGGTCCACGAGGTACTTGTGGAAGTTCCAGTTCGGCGTGCTGCCGGGCTTCTCGGCGGCGGCCCAGCGGTAGAACGGATGGGCCGCCGGCCCGCGCACGTGGGTCTTGGCCGTGACCGGGAAGGTGACGCCGTGATTCTTGCGCGCGGCCTCCGCGATGGCGACCCCGTCGAGGGGCTCCTGGTTGCCGAAATCGGGCGACGGGACCGCGATGACGGTGAGGCCCCGGTCACCGAAGCGGGTCCAGAGGCCCTGGAGTCCGGAGAACTGCCCGGCATAGCCGCAGGCCGTGGCGGTGTTCACGACGAGGATGGGGCGGCCCGCATAGGCGTCCAGCGGCAGGGTACCGCCCTCGGGTCGCTCGAAGGCGAAGGCCCCGGCGCGTATCTCGCCCGCGCGCGCCCCGGGAATGCCCCAGGCGACGGCCCCGCCGAGCAGCGCGAGGGCGTGGCGCCGGCCGATGGGATGCGCCGGTCGCCGCGACAGGCTGGCGGACGGCGTGACCTCCGAAATCAGGATCTTCGACATGGCGCGGCTCCCGTCAGGCGCGGGGAAACGCTCCACCGTCCTGTCCGGGGGAACTTAACGTCCCCGCGTCGTTCGTCCATCGGGGCCGGCGATTTGGCGGGAACCTTTCGGGAAGGCCTGAGCTTGAGCGTGTGCCATCTTGGACCCGGCGCTTATTTCGGGTCCGACCTTCGGAAAGACTTCGCCCATGCGCAGCCTGTTGCTCGGAACGACCCTTCTCGTCGCGAGCGCCACCCTCGCCCTCGCCCAGGCACCGGAGACGCCGGCCCCGGGCTCCAACGCCTCCGCCCCGGTCCCGGCCGCGCCGGCCACCCTCGCCAACGACCTGCGTCCCACCTTCGTGGCGCAGAACAAGAGCGACATGGTCACCTCGAAGCTGGTGGGCCTCACCATCCAGAACCGGGCCAGCGAGACCATCGGCGAGATCGCCGACGTGGTGCTCGACGAGAAGATGACGGTGAAGTCCTGGGTGGTCGGCGTCGGCGGCTTTCTCGGAATCGGCACCAAGTACGTCGCCATCGACCCGAGCGCCCTCAAGCTGGCGCGCGTCGACGACAACACCCTCAAGGCGACGATCGACACCAACAAGGACCAGCTCCGCGCCGCGCCGGAATACGTCTATCTCGGCAAGGCGAAGTCGAACGCGGACGCCAAGCCGGCGGACCCGAAGCCGGCCGACGCACCCAAGGCGCAGTAGCGGCTTCGCTCGGGATAGGGGCGCCTCGCGACGGCGGAACCGACGGGCGGCCGGCAATCCGGTCTCCCGGATGTCGGCGTCCATTGCGCGAAGCGCCGCCCGCGGCAGCGAAGATCGACCCCGCCGGGGTCACGGATCGGCGTCGTGTCCGGGGGAGCGATCAGCTCGCGCTGCGCAGGGCGTCCCACACCGTGGAGGCGACATGATCGATGCGCCGCACGGCGAGGAGGCCGGCGCGCGCGTGCTGGGGCAGATCGCCTTCGAACAGGGTGTCGATCGGGTCGGACGCGTCCTCGTCCGGCTGGAGACCGAGGTCGCTCGCGAAGACGATGCGCAGGTCCGGCCGCAGGGCGCGGGCTTCCTGGGCCAGCTTCAGGCAACACAGCTTGCCCTGAAGGCTCACATCCGTGACGAGGACGTCCACCGGCAGGCCGAGGGCCAGCACCGTCATGGCATCGACGCCGCAATCGACCGTGGTGGCGGCGAAGCCGGCCCGGCGGATCTGTGACGAGACTTCATCGCGCCAATGCTTCTGGCGCCCGGCGATGAGAACCTGGACGCCGTAAGCGCCACAAGGCGAGGTCGGTAGTTCCATCGTCGAGACATCCCTCTCGCGCCCGAACATCCGTGCCGAAGACCTTTCGTCGACTGTGCGTCGCAGCATGCTATGTCACGTCCGCCGACACAGACAAGCCCCCGCATGCAAGCGCGTGCACGGGCCTCGGGCAATGATGGTGCCAAGGCGACGCGCGATCCGGCCGCGCGATCCCGGCACCGGAAGCGGTCTCGGGGACATTGCCGTGATGTGACAGCCACATGACGGGCGCCCCGGTTGACGCAAGGGCGCCGCGCGGGGCAACACCGCCCTCGCCGCGCATGCCACGCAGCGGCGGACAGCCGGAGTCGTGAAGCCCATGTCATCCGCCAAGAGCCCGCCGGTTTCGCCGCTCGCCCCGCAAAGCCAGCCCGACCTGCCCCCGATTCGCGGCGTCGGCCTCGCCACAGCGCAGGCCGGCATCCGTTATTCGGGCCGCACCGACGTGCTCTACGTGGCGCTGGCCGAGGGCACGCAGGCGGCGGGCGTGTTCACCCGCTCGAAATGCCCCTCCGCCCCGGTGGACTGGTGCCGCGAGGCCCTCGGCAGCGCGGGTGCCCGCGCCCTCGTGGTCAATTCTGGCAACGCCAACGCCTTCACGGGCCTTCGCGGGCGCGAGGCCGTGGCGCTGACGGCCGAGATCGCCGCCGAGGCCGCGGCGTGCCGCCCGCAGGACATCTTCATCGCCTCGACGGGGGTGATCGGCGAACCCCTCGACGCCAGCAAGTTCCGGGGCGTGCTGGCCGATTGCGCCGGGCGGACCGAGGACGGCGCCGCGGCCTGGGCCGCGGCCGCCCAGGCGATCATGACAACCGACACCTTCCCCAAGCTCGCGACGCGCCGGACCGCCATCGACGGGACGACCGTGACGCTGAACGGGATCGCCAAGGGCGCGGGCATGATCGCCCCGGACATGGCGACCATGCTGAGCTTCGTCTTCACCGACGCCGCCCTGCCCCAGGACGTGCTGCAGGCGCTGCTCGCCGCCGGCACGGCGACGAGCTTCAACTGCGTGACGGTGGACGGCGACACCTCCACCTCCGACACGCTGATGCTGTTCGCCACGGGCGCGGCCGGCAACGCCGCGGTCTCGGCCGCCGACGACCCACGCCTGTCGGATTTCCGCGCCGCGCTGGACGAGCTCCTCGTCGAACTCGCGCAGCTCGTCGCCAAGGACGGCGAGGGCGCGCGCAAGTTCGTCACCGTGCGGGTCACGGGCGCGACCAGCGACGCCTCGGCCCATCGCATCGCCATGTCCATCGCCAACTCGCCCCTGGTGAAGACCGCCATCGCGGGCGAGGACGCGAACTGGGGCCGGGTGGTGATGGCGGTGGGCAAGGCCGGCGAGCCCGCCGACCGCGACCGCCTGGCAATCTGGTTCGGCGACGTGCGCGTGGCCCGCGAGGGCGCCCGCGATCCCGATTACAGCGAGGCGGCGGCGAGCGCGGTGATGCGGGAATCGGACGTGACCGTGCGGGTCGATCTCGGCCTCGGCGACGGCGCCGCGCGCGTCTGGACCTGCGACCTGACCAAGCTCTACATCGAGATCAACGGGGATTACCGCTCGTGAGGCGCGTAAGGTTAGCCCCTCTCATCGCGCTGGCGCTGCTCGGGTCCGTGGGTGACGCCCGCGCCGAGGAGAAGCCGGGATCGGGCGAGGGCCGGATCCATGTCGTCGGCCGCGCCCGCGCCGAGGTGGTGCCGGACTTCGCCGCGGTCGAGATCGGCGTCGAGGCCAGGGGTGCGAGCCCGGCCGTGGCCCTCGACGGCGCCAGCGCCGCCGCCAAGGCGATCCTGGCCCTGGCCGGGGAGTTCAAGGTGCCGGAGGCGGATCTCGGCACCTCCGCCGTCACGCTCCAGCCGGTCACCCGCTCGATCCGTCAGGCGGACGGATCCTTCGCCGAGAAGCCGGACGGCTACCGGGCCGGCAACACGGTGCGGCTGCGCCTCGCCGACATGGCACGCCTCGGCGAACTGATGCGCCGGGCCCTCGACGGCGGCGCGAATCGCATCGACGGCGTCGGCTTTGGCCTGCGCGATCCCGAGGCAGCCGAGGCCGCCATGCGCAGCGCGGCGATGAAGGACGCGCGCGCACAGGCCGAGCGGCTGGCCGAGGCGGCGGGCGTCACCCTCGGGCGGGTGGTGTCGATCCAGTCGCCGGCTTCGGCCAGCGCCCCGCCGATGGCCCTCGCGGCGCCCGCGCCGATGCGCGCCAAGCGCGGTGGCGCGCCGGTGCCCCTGGCGGCCGGAACCATCGAGACCGGCGCCGACGTCACGGCGACCTTCGCGATCGCCCCGTGAGCGCGCCCCTTCGCATTCTCCTGGTGGTCGCCGTCGCGCTGGTGGACACCGACGGGCGCGTCCTCCTGGCCCAACGCCCGCCGGGCAAGCAGCTCGCCGGCTTGTGGGAGTTCCCCGGCGGCAAGGTCGATCCCGGCGAGCGGCCGGAAGAGACCCTGATCCGGGAACTCTCCGAGGAACTCGGCATCGCGGTGAAGCAGGACTGCCTCGCGCCGCTCACCTTCGCGAGCCACACCTATCCGGACTTCCACCTGTTGATGCCGCTCTACGTCTGCCGGCGCTGGGAGGGCCTGCCGCGCTCCATGGAAGGCCAGGCGCTGAAATGGGTGCGCCCGCGCGACCTCAAGGACCAGCCGATGCCGCCGGCCGATGCCCCACTGATCCCGTTCCTCCTCGATCTCCTCGGCCCCTGATCCGGTTGCAACCGTGTTCGCCTACACCCGCGGTCCCCTTGGATTCGCGCGGCGTTTGTGCATCGCTGGCCGGCGGGCCGTGTCGGGGGAGTGCGGAACATGGGGCGCAAGGCAGCGGTGACCTCAGGAATCACCGCCGAGGAACGGGATGACGCGGACGTCGACGGGCCGGACATCGAGGCGCCGGCCGTGGCGGACGCGGCAGCCAAGCCGGCCAAGCCGAAGCGCGCATCCCGAAAGACCACGCCGAGCCATGAGACGCTGACCAAGCTCGGGATCGAGCGCCTGATCTCCCTCGTGCTCACCGAGGCATCGCACAATCCCAACTTCAAGAAGGTGGTGACGGCGGCGGTCGCGGCCCTCCAGGGGCCGGACGCCGTCGCGGCCCTGATCGACCGGCGCCTGACCGCCCTCGAGCGCGCCAGCGGCTACATCGACTGGATGAAGCAGCGCGCCTTCGCCCTGGACCTCGACGCCATGCTCACCACGGTGGTGGGCGAACTCGCCGCCCTCGCCCCCGACGCCGCCCTGGACAGGCTGGTTCGCTTCCTCGGCGGGGCCGGCGACGTGCTGGGGCGGGCCGAGGATTCGAGCGGCCGCATCCACGGTGTGTACGAGCGGGCGGCCGATGCCGCCGCCGCGCTCATCGTCGATCTTGACGACGCGAATGCCACCGCCATGGCCGTGCGCCTCGTGACCCGGCTCGAGACCGACGGGTACGGGCTGATCGAGGGTCTGATGCACGGCCTCATCCCGCGCCTGCCCGAGGCCGCCCTCGTCCCCCTCGACGACGCGCTCGCCCAGGCGACGCCGCCGGCCCCCGCCAGCGGCACGAAGGAGCGGGACTGGCTGACGGAGGCGGAGCGCAGCCGCCTCATGCGGCTCCGGCAGTCCATCGCGGACCGCACCGGCGACGTCGATGCCTTCATCGCCCTCGAGACCGGGCGCGCGCCGGAGCCGCCCGATCACGTCCAGATCGCGGAGCGCCTGCTCGCCGCCGGCCGGGCTCGGGAGGCGCTTCAATGGATCCGCCGTCCGCAGAAGCGCGGCACCACCATCGTCACGCGGGAGCAGTTGCTCACGGGGCGGTTCGACACCTCCGTCCCGGAGCGGGTGAAGATCGCCCTGGAGGTCCGCATTCACGACGCCCTCGGCGACTCCAAGGCCGCGCAGGACCTGCGCTGGCGGACCTTCGAGAACAGCCTCGACCGCGACATGCTGCGCGCCTACCTCGCCAAGCTGCCCGACTTCGAGGACGACGAGGCCCTGCAGCGCGCCTTCGCGATCGCCGAAGCGCATCCCGACCCGTACGGCGCCCTCGCCTTCTTCACGCATTGGCCGGACCCAGCCCGGGCGGCACGGATCGTGGAACGGTATCGCGGCACCTGGGACGGCTGGCGCTACGAAGTCCTGGCCCCCGCCGCCGAGGCCCTGGAAGATCGCGAGCCGCTGGCCGCCACCGAACTGTACCGCATCCTCGTCGACAACATCCTGGACCACGCCTACTCGGGGGCCTACGGCCACGCCGCCCGTTACCTCGCCGCCCTGGACGACCTCGCGGACGCGATCGCGCCGGGCGCCATCAGCCCCGACCCGGATCTCTACCGCAACGACCTGCGCCGCCGGCACGGCCGCAAGGCCGCCTTCTGGTCCCAGGTCCGGGCCTGATCGCGTCCGGTCCGCCGGACTCCTCCCGACGCCTCAGGTCGCCGCGATCGGGTCGATCTTGTCCGGGTAGAAGGCGAAGTGTCCCGCGATGGCCTCGACGGCCGCATAGGGGGCCTCGTAGCTCCAGACCGCGTCGGTGGCGCCGGCGTCCGGCGTCGTCAGGCTGAAGTAGGCGGCGTCGCCCTTGTAGGGGCAGTGGCTGCGCCGGGTGCTCGGGGTAAAGTGCGCCCAGCGCGCATCCGCGCGGGGAATGTAGAACACCGGCGGATAGTCCGCCTCCCGGAGGACCAGGGCGGCGTCGGTCTCGGCCAGCAGCGTGCCCGCGAGGCTGACGCGGACACGCCCCGGATACGGCGCGATGTGGATGGGGTGGTCCGGTCCGGGCTGTCTCATGAATTCGGTCCTTCGGGTTTCCGCTCGGTGGTGCCCAGCGCATCGGCGAGACGCGCCTGCGCGGTCCCGGGCTTCAAGGGCTTCTGCTGACTCTCGTGCGGGGCCCAGCCCGAGAGCCACAGGATCTCGAAGCTGGCGCGCAGGCGCCCGTCCGGATCGGCGAAGCGCTCGGCGTAGAGGGTGGCGGCGCGCATCAGGGTCGCCCGCCGCAAGGGAGTCCGCCGCCGCTCCGTGAGGACGTTGGTGAGGCCCATGGCGCGCAGGTCGCGCATCAGGGCGAACGGATCGGGGTAGCGCACGGTCACCGTCTCCACGTCGGTCACCGGCAGGGCGAAGCCCGCGCGCTGGAGCAGGCTTCCCATCTCGCGCACTTCGGCGAAGGGTGCGACGCGCGGGCTGATCCCGCCCTCGCACTCGCTCTCGGCCTGCCCGAGGACCTGCCGCAGCTCCGTGAGGGTGCGTCCACCCAGCAGGCACCCGATGAACAGCCCGTCCGGACGCAGCGCGCGGCGCAATTGCGCCAGGGTTCCCGGCAGGTCGTTGACGTGCTGCAGGGCCAGGAGCGAGACCGCCAGGTCGAGGCTCTGAGCCCGCAGGGGCAACGCTTCGGGATCGGCCAGGACGGTGCCGCGCTCGGGCACCGGGGCGAGGCGCAGGACCTGATCCGCCCGCCCGCTCGCACGAAGGTGATCGGCGGCCAGGGGCGTCGGCGTGGCCAGATCGAGGGCGGTCGGAAAAGTCCGCAATACGGCGGCGAGCCGGTCGTCGAGATCCTCCACCACCCGCCGAAGCAGAAAATCGGCGTAGCCGGCCCGGCGGGCGCGGGCGAGGCGGCTGCGGGCGAGGCCCGTATCGAACAGCGGTGGCGGCGTCATCTGGGAAGACATGCGGAATGATGGGAAGACATGCGGGATGACATGGCGCGCCCGGACGTGTGGCGCCAGCACCCGGAACGCGAAACCGGCCCCGATTGTTGAGGGCCTACGATTCGACAGCGAATCCGGAGATCAAAGCCATGAAAGCCATTCTGTTCGGCGCGGCCCTCACCGTCGCAGGCCTCTCCCTCGCCACCACCGGCGCGGAAGCGAAGGGCTGCATCAAGGGCGCGGTCGTGGGCGGCCTCGCGGGTCACGTGGCAGGGCACGGGGTGCTCGGCGCAGCGGCGGGCTGCGCGGTCGGGCGCCACCAGGCCAACAAGCGCGATCGCCAGGAGAATCAGGCGCAGCCGGCGCGCTGAGGCGCAGACCCGGTCGCCTCCGCGCGATGCGGAGGGTAGGGTCGCCGGCATGGCCCCTGCGTCCAGCATCGCCTTCGCCGGACTGCGCCGCCTCTGGGGCGGCGCAGTGTCCCTAGTCTATCCACCCACCTGCGCCGGCTGCGGCGGGGCCATCGCTGATCCGCACGCCCTTTGCGCCACCTGCTGGTCGGGCCTGCGAATGATCGAGCGGCCCTATTGCCAGCGGCTCGGACTTCCCTTCGCCGTCGATCACGACACCGGCCCGCTCCTCTCGCCGCGCGCCATCGCCGATCCACCGGTCTTCGATCGGGCCCGGGCGGTCACCCTCTACGAGGGCGGCGCCCGCGACCTCGTCCACCGCCTGAAATACGAGGATCGCCTCGATCTCGCCCCCGTGCTGGCGCGGATGATGGCGGGTGCCGGATCGGAGCTCCTGAGCGAGGCCGATTGCCTCGTGCCCGTCCCGCTTCACCGCTTCCGCCTGTGGCGGCGGCGTTTCAACCAGGCGGCGCTCCTCGCCGAGCGCGTCGGGCGTATCGCGCAGCGGCCGAGCGAACCCGGATACCTCGCCCGCGTGAAGGCGACGCGCTCGCAAGTCGGCTTGAGCCGCGTCGCCCGCGCCACGAACCTCCAGGGTGCGTTCCGGGTCCCGGAGGCCGCGCGGGCCGCGCTGCAGGGGCGCCGCATCCTGCTCATCGACGACGTCATGACCACGGGGGCGACCGCGAACGCCGCGTCGCGGGTCCTCCTGCGCGCCGGCGCAGCGTCCGTCGACGTCCTCGCCTTCGCGCTGGTCTCGGGCGAGGTCGGCTGACGCACGCCCGAACGGAAACGGGGACCCGAAGGTCCCCGTCCGTACCGGCCGGCTTTCGAAGATCCCGCCCGCCCTCAGGCGGTCACGGGGCCGAGGGGGGCCGCATGCCCCGATTCGGGGGCTGCCGGCGTCAGCACCTTGCCGCGCGGACCGACCCAGGTGCCGACCCACTTGCGCTGCCAGACCAGCAGGCAGCCCAGCACCACCGCCGCGAAGACCGCGTAGCCGACGAAGCCGTAGGCGAACGAGCCGGTATACTGCTTCGACAGGCCCATGACGTTCGGCAGGATGGCACCGCCGAGGGCGCCGACCTCGCCGATCATGGAGCCGGCGACCGCGGTGTTGGCCGGCCAGCGCAGGGGGACGAGCTGGAACAGGGCGCCGTTGCCGGCCCCCAGCGCCGCGAAGCAGAGCATGAACAGGGCCGTGGTCAGCGCGAGGGAGGGCGTCGCGGTCAGGAGCAGGAATGAGCCCACGGCGGCCAGCAGCACCACCGACAGCACCAGGATGCCACCCATGCGGTCGGCGAAGTAGCCGCCGACGACGCGGATGCCGGAGCCCATCAGGGCGGCCAGCATGGTGAGGCGTCCGGCCTCCACCTTCGTCACGCCGAACTGCTCGTAGAAGAAGGTCGGCAGGAAGTTGGACAGGCCGATGAAGCCCCCGAAGGTGATGATGTAGATGAGGTTGAAGGCCCAGCCGTCCTTCTGGAACAGGCAGGAGACGTGCTCCTTGAAGGATTGGTGCTCCGCGTCCGGCGGCTCCTTGGCGAAGACGATCATGACGATGAGGGGGATCGCCATTACGCAGCCGGCAAAGCCGTAGACGGATTGCCAGCCGTAAACCTGGGCGAGCGGCGGGGCGAAGAGCACGGCCAGCACCGTGCCGGAATTGCCGGCGCCGGCGATGCCCATCGCCAGACCCTTGTGCTCCTTGGGGAACCAGCCCGAGCCGAGCGAGAGGGCGACGCCGAAGGACGCACCGGCGATCCCGAGCAGCACGCCCATGGCGAGCACCTCGTCGTAGGTGTTCACGTAGAAGAAGCCGTAGGCCATCGCGAGCATGATGATGGCCATCTCGGTGATGGCGGCATTCTTGCGCCCGATATACTGGGCGAGCACCCCGAGGGGGAAGCGCATGATCGCGCCCGCCAGGATCGGCAGCGAGATCATGAACCCGGTCTGGGCCGGGGTGAGCTTGTAGGTCTCGGTGATGAACGGGCCCATCGCGCCGTTGAGCACCCAGATCGCGAAGCAGAAATCGAAGTAGAGGAACGCGGCGAACAGGGTCGGAGGGTGACCGGATTTCATCACGGTCTTGAAACTGGCCATGGAGTGCGTCTCGAGGTTGGCGGCCGCGCGGCGGCCGCTCTTGCCAAGGGATCCGGACTCACGCCGTCCGCCTGCGGAGCGCCGTTGCTCCGCCCGCCGCCATGAGGCGACGCAGCACCATGAGCATCGAACGTGCCAGTTGCAGCGCCCTCGACGTTTCGGGCCGTCGATGCCCGCGCTGCCCATCCGGAATGCTGGCCCGTGCCGCGCGACGCGGCATTGCCCATTCGTTAGGCCTGCGGCCCGATCGCTCGGATCGGGCGTGAACCGGGCCTTGCGGCGGCTTTCAGGTGTCGGACTGGAAGGCGGCGAGCGGGGCGGCGATGGTGCAGGTGACGCCGTCCGGCGGGAAGGCCAGGGCGATGGTACCGCCGACCTGGCCCGCGAGACCGCGCTCGATGAAGCGGGAGCCGAAGCCCTTGCGCGCCGGCTTGATCACCGGCGGTCCGCCGACCTCCGCCCAGGAGAACACGAGGTGCGCCTCGTCGGCGTCCGGGCGGACCGACCAGCGGATGGCGACGTGGCCGTCCTCGCGCGAGAGCGCCCCGTACTTGGCGGCGTTGGTGGCGAGTTCGTGCAGCATCAGCGCCAGGGACAGGGCGGGCTTCGCGCCGATCTCGAGGTCGGGACCGTCGAGGTGGAAGCGTCCGCTGCGGTCCTCGTGCAGCTTCAGGGCGCCGCGCACCACGGGGCCGATCAGGGTGCTGCCCAGCGCGCCCCCCATCAGGAGGTCGTGCGCCTGGCCCAGCGCGATGAGGCGGCCGGCCAGCACCTCCTTTGCGGTGTCGACGTCGACGGCCGAACGCATGGTCTGGGTGGCGATCGACTGCACCATCGCCAGCAAGTTCTTCATCCGGTGGCTGAGTTCGCGGTTGAGGAGTTCCTGCTGCTCCTCCGCCCGCAGGCGGGCGACGGCGGCGCGGGTGCGGTCGACCACGTTGCGAACGAAGTCGAGGATGTCGGGAGTCCAGTTGCGCCGCTTCGCATCGTGCAGGCAGAGGACCGCCACGAGATGCCCGCGCTCCAGCAGCGGCAGGTTGATCACGGTGCGCACGTCGAGGGCACGAAAGCCGCGGGCCTGCGGGGCGGTACGCGGATCGGCCTCGACGTCGTCGACGATGACCGCCCGCCCCTGCCGAAGCTCCGGCAGGTAGCTGCCGTAATCCGCGTAGCGATGCCGGCCGGCGATGCTGGTCACGCCCGGCAGCGTCCAGTCGCGGGCGATGTCGAGGTGGCAGCCCGTCGCGTCGAGGGTTCCGTAAGCGGCCCGGGTCAACCCCAGGGTGCGGCCCGCGATCTCGGCGGCCGCGTAGGCCATCTCGGTGGGATCGTGCAATGCCCCCAGGCGCTCACCGAGCTCCACCAGGGCGGCCTGGCGCTCCTCCGAGCGCTTACGCTCGGTGATGTCCACGGAGGCGCCCGGGAACCGCAGCGGCGTGCCGTCGGGCGCACGCACGAGGCGCCCGCGCGCGATCACCCAGCGGTGGGAGCCGTCCGGCTGCACGATCCGGTACTCGCAGGCGAACTCCTCGGCTCCGGCGAAGAGGCGGTCGAGCTCCGCCTGGAACATCGCCACGTCGTCGGGGTGGAAGTTGCGGGTGTAGTCCGCCAGCGGCGCGCCGAGGGCCGCCCGCTCCGGATCGACTGTGTAGATCCGGGCGAAGTTGGCGTCCGCGTAGACGACGTTCTCGCGCAAATCCCAGTCCCAGGTCCCGATCATGCCGGACGCGCCGAGGGCGAGGCCGAGGCGCTCCTCGCTCCGGCGCAGGCGCGCGCTCGCCGCCTTGCGCTCGGTGACGTCCGCCACCGTCAGGACCGCGCCCTGCACGAGGCCCGCCTCGATGATCGGGGCGTTGGTGGTGATCACGTCGATGGGCGTGCCGTCCCGCCGGAAGAACGTGGTCGCCCGCTCGCGCAAGGGTTCGCCCGTCCGCAAGGACCGGACGACCTCGCAGTCCGAACTCGGGAAGGGGCGCCCGTCGGCGTGGTGATGGTGCGCGACGTCGTGCAGGTTCTGCCCGATCAGTTCCCCCTCCCCCCAGCCCAGCATGGCCTCCGCCGCCGGGTTGGCGAAGGTGATGATGTCGTCCCGGGTGAGGCGGAAGACCGATTCGCTGAGGTGATCCGTGACGGTCTGGAGCAGCGCCGTCTGCTTCTCCAGGGCCTCCTCGGCCCGGTGCTGGACCGTACGGTCCCGCAGGATCTTGAGGTAGCCGATATGGGCCTCGCTCCCGTCCCGGAGGGGCATCATCTCGCCCTGGGCCCAGAAGTGGGTTCCATCCTTGCGCTGGTGCCAGCGCTCGTCGTTGGCCCGGCCCATGGCGCGGGCCGTGCTCATCTCGCGCTCGAGGATACCGCTCGCCCGGTCGGCCTCGATGAAGAACAGGTCGGCGGAACGGCCGAGGATCTCGGCCTCGGTCCAGCCCAGGACGCGCTCGGCGCCGACGTTCCAGCTCGTGATCAGGCCCGCGAGATCCATGGCGATGATGCCGTAATCGATCGCGCTCTCGATGATCGCCGCGTTGCGCCGGTCGGATTCCTGCCGCTCCTTGAGGGCGCGGCGCAGGTCGAGCTCCGTCATCACCTGCCGCGCCAGGGTCCGCAGCGTGAAGGCCTGCACCGGGGTGAGATCGCGCGGGCGGGTATCGAGGACGCAGAGCGTCCCGAGCGCCTCGCCCTCCGGCGTTCGCAGGGGCATGCCGGCGTAGAAGCGGACGTGCGGCTCACCCGTCACGAGGGGATTGTCCGCCGTGCGCGCATCCTGCGTGGTGTCGCGGATGACGAAGAGGTCGTCCCCCTGGATCGCGTGCGCGCAGATCGATTCGCTCAAGGTCGTCTCGGAGCGCGGGAAGCCGATGCGCGCCTTGAACCATTGGCGATCGGCATCCACGAGGGAGACGAGCGACACCGGCATCTCGAGGAGCATCGCGGCGAGGCGGACGACGTCCTCGAACGCGGTCTCGGGAGCGGTATCGAGAATGTCGTAGCGCGCCAGCACCGCGCGCCGCGGATCGATCTCGTCGCCGGTCGTACTCAATCACCCCTCCGGGCGCATGCGCGTCGGCCTCGCGGCCGAAGGCAGAGCCTCGCTCCCTGTACGCGCTCGACCGCGATTGTCCTAACGCCAGGCGGCACGCGGACCCGCCCCTACGGCGTCGACCCTGCGGGGGCTGCGCTCAGATCGGCGCCCTTCAGCGGCAGACCGTGACGTTCCGCACGACCCAGCCCTCACCCGGCTGCCACAGCTTGCGGCGGCTGCGCTGGCAGGCGGCCGGCTCCGGCTCGCTGGAGGTCCAGGCCGTGTCGGGCGCGACAGGTTCGGGGGGACGCGCGCTCGGGCTGCGGCCCGCTAGGGCCTCGCCCGGCACGAGGGCAAGCAGGAGCAGCGCCGCCAGCAGGGGACGACGCGAGCGGGAGCGGGGACGCGGGGGGACCGGCACGGGTCGCGTTCCATGTGTGGGAGTGGGTGCCCCTGTTCGGGCACGGCTTCTATGTCGGTACGGCCCGCATTTTTGCAATCGCTTGCTGAGCGGATCGGCGTGCCGTCCCGCACGTTTTCGGCGTCATGGTGAAAACCGGGCTGCCGGAGCCGGACGGGATCTCGGGAAGTCTCCGGCACGGAAAGTCTCCGGCAAGGTTGTGCCCCTCATGCATCGCACGGGATCTTTGGTGCGCATGCAATGCTGCCCAGTCGTCAACCGACGTGACGCGCGGTGATTGGCTTGCTAGGCCCGGAGCCACGATACCCACATTCACGACGACTGCTCGAGCGACCCTCCATGCCTCAAACGACCCGCCGCACGCTTCTCACCGGGGCGACGACGAGCCTCGCGCTCCTCACGCCGATCGGGTCCGCCTTCGCCCAGGGCCGTGGACTCTTCAACGACGGCATCGACGGCGACCTGCCCTACGACGACGAGCGCCTGTACCGCGACGAGGCGGGCAGGCTCTATCGCCGGCGGGGCGGCCAGTACGTGCCCTATTCCGAGCGCGGGGCCGACCGCGATCCCGATCGCATGAGCCAGCGCGGCCGGGCGCCGGTCGCGGACGATCCGGATGCCGACCTCTACGCGCCCCGGCAAGTCCCGCCGGCCTCGCCCCAGCAGGCGGCCCCCGCCAAGCCGGTCGACAACGGGCCGATCGACTACAACCGCGCCTACGCGGCGATCACCGACGAGCCGTTCCCGGTCTATGCCTTCAACTGGCGGAAGGCGAACCCGTCGTTCCTGCGCCAGGAGATCGCCTACACGGGCTCGGAGCCCCCGGGCACCATCGTGGTCGATCCGCGCGCGCACCATCTCATCCTGGTCCAGCCGAACGGCCGGGCGCGGCGCTACGGCGTCGGTGTGGGCAAGCAGGGCTTCTCCTGGTCGGGGGCCTCGACGGTCAACTCGAAGCAGATGTGGCCCGACTGGTACCCCCCGAAGGAGATGATCGCCCGCACGCCGAAGCTGGCGAAGTCGGTCTCGCAGCTGCAGAGCGGCCTCGGCGTTCCCGGCGGCTCGCACAACCCGCTGGGCGCCCGGGCGCACTATCTCTGGCAGGGCAACAAGGACACGCTCTACCGCATCCACGGCACCCTTGAGCCGGATTCGATCGGCAAGAGCGTGTCGTCGGGCTGCATCCGGATGATCAACCAGGACGTCATCGACCTCTATGGTCGCGTCGAGATCGGCAGCCGCGTGGTCGTGCTGACCTGACAAAACGCAAATCGCCGGCAGCGATCAGGATCGCTGCCGGCGAAAAGATGTCTTGAGGGCCGTTGAGCCCCCTTCGTTCGTCGCGTGCCTCAGACCTCGGTGATCTCGCCCTCGCGCACGGCCCGCTCGCTGGAGCCGGACTTGATCCGATAGAACGGCTCGCCGGTCTGGTCCTCGGGTACGAGGCGGACGATCTCGAAGACGTCGGAGACGTCGGCCTTGCTGGCGGCGTAGCCGATCTGGGCACGGCGCACGCGCTGGCCGAGCTTGAACTTGTGGGACATGGTGCGTGGCTCCGTGATCGGAGGCCGGGCGCAGGTCACGCCTCGGCGGGAGGCCGGATCGATCCGGCCCTGTGAGAATGTCCGCCTCGCACCGGATGCGATTGCGGGCAGGCAGGAAGACGAGGCCGCCGGAGCGGCCGAGCCTCTAGCCTGATCAGCGGCGAGCCTTGGCCTTGCGGGCGGCATAGCGCGCATCGCGCTGGGCCTTCTGCTCCAGGCGTGCGGCAGCGGCCTGGGCGATCTTCTCCTCGGCGGCGCGGGCCTCCTCGGCGGCGAAACGCTCGCGCTCGGCCTCGGCCTCGGCTGCTCTCTGGGCTTCCGCTTCGAGCCGGGCCTGCTCGCGGGCGGCGACGCGGATCTCCCGCTCCCGCGCGATCTGGGCACGCTCCGCCTTGCGGGCGACCACGGCCGGATCATCCGCCGGCGGGCGGTCGCGGAAACGTGCCAGCGCGGCGGCGCGAGCCTCTGTGGCGGCCTTGAGGCGGTCGGTCATCGAGTTCGGGTTGAATTGGCTCACACAGGATCCTGTGATGCGGGAGGCCGCGAGGCGGTCGCGCTCCCCTGGAGATTGAGGCTGAGAACACAAGTGAGCCGCCTCCCTTCCGGGAAGCGGCTCTTGAAAAAGCCGGACGCCGCGCGAACGCGGAGACCTGCCGGATCAGACGGTCTGGAGGCTGCCGGCGGACTGCTTGCCGCTGCGCTTGTCGGTTTCCATCTCGTAGGAGACCTTCTGCCCTTCGGCGAGGCCACGCAGACCGGCGCGCTCGACGGCCGAGATGTGCACGAACACGTCGTTGCCGCCGTTATCCGGCTGGATGAAACCGAAACCCTTTGTCTCGTTGAACCACTTAACAGTACCGACAGCCATCATATTCCTTCGCCCTTGCGGGCTTATTTCCCGGAGGTCCACGCGATCGTGCGCGGCCGTCTCCGTCATCGCTCCGAGGAAAAACACTTCAAGCCCAATTTCTGATCGAAATCGCGCCGAAAAAGAACTTTCGCTGGATTGATGGGGAGGGTGTACGCGCTTTTCTCCGATTAGGCAAACCGATTATTGAATCAGCATTTTGCGTGATCCGTCTGGACCATTCCGGATGGACATGGCCTGTTCTCCTCGGGCGACGAACCTTCCACCGCGCGGACATCCTGCCGGAACGAATGTGACGCCCTGATCTTGAATGTGCCGAACCGGCTCAGATCGATGGGGTCTATCCCTTGCCCGCGACCTCAGAGGATCACCAGGACGGCACCTTTCCCCTGCGACGCGTGACGTTTTCCAGCCGGGACTACCCGTCGGAGGACGCGGCCGGCGTCTATCAGCTTCTGTTCGCGAGCTCGGCCCTCGTCACGCCGCTGCACACGCCCTTCCACGTGGAGATCACCAGCCTCTGGTCGGAGCACATGCGGTTCCACTTCATGGAAGGCGTGCCCTTCGTCTTCCACCGTCCGGCGCAGAAGATCGGCTACGACGGCCTCGACGCCATCGTGGTGCAGCACGTGGAGACGGGGGCGATCGTCGGCCAGTTCGACGGCCGCGAGGTGCGGGCGGATGCGGGATCGCTCTACATCATCGACTTCTCCCGTCCGGTGATCGTCCGGGACACCACCGCCCTTCCGCTCCAGAAGCGCAACTTCGTCGGCCTGCCGCGGGCCTTCGCCAAGCGCTGGCTCGGCCCCCTCGAGCGGCTGCACGGCTTCGTCGTTCCGCCGGACATCGCCGGTGCCTACACGGATCACCTCCTGAGGCTGCGCGAGCGACTGCCCCACCAGAGCACCCTCGACGTCGCGACCCTCACCACCACGGCGACGCTGCTGGCCCGGGCCATCACCCAGGCTTCGGGCCACGGCACCTCGCGCTCCGACCCGGCGCTGCTGTTCCGCAAAGCCTGTCTCTATATCGACACCGCGCTCGGCAACCCGGATCTCGGCGCCGCCGAGATCGCCCGCGCCATCGGCACGTCGCGGACCCGCCTCTTCGCGGCGTTCCAGGGCGTCGGCGGGGTCGAGCGCTACATCCGCGCCGCTCGCCTCCAGCGGGTCCGGGCCGCCCTCGGCGAGCCGGCGCAGGCGCATCCGATCGCACTCCTCGCCGACGCGTTCGGGTTTCGCAGCGCAGGCCAGCTCAGCCGGATGTTCCGACAGCATTACGGCGTGACGCCGACCCAGTTCCGCGCGGATGCCGACCCGGGCGGGGTCCGGCGCCGCGCGGACGGGAACGGGCATGCGACCTGCTAGAGCGGAGACCGCCTCACGCCGTGATGCCGCGGTGCCGCGCGGGCTTCATGCGCCGGTCGGCAGAGGATACGCTCGCGCCGAGCGGCGGGACACCTGATGGCGAAGACGGATCGAGGGCCGCAGGCCGTGTCGAACGTCCCGTCGTCGATACCCGAACGCGCCCCGCCCCCTGTCGATTGCACCCGGAACCCTTTTCCTCACGCCTCGCGGACGCCCGGCTTCTTTCCGGCCTCGAAGGTGAACTCGACACCGGCCAGTTCAAAGGCGCGGCGCACGGCCATGACGGTGTCGTGCCGGGGCTGGATGGCCGAGGACGGGTCTTCCAGCCGGTTCAGGGTCGAGACGGAGACGCTGGCGAGCCTGGCCAAATCGTCCTTCGACAGGCCGAGCAGGCCGCGTGCGGCCCGCACCTGCCCCGGGGTCAGGCCGGCTTCCGCCGGGTCCGCGGCGTCCTTCGCCTGCACGGATGATTCCGGCGACACTCCGGTGCCGGAGGCGCCGTAACGGGTCCGGCCCGGGACGTTGAGGCACACGCCGACCCACTCACGCACCGAGCCGTCCTTGTTCAGCACCGGCGCCCCGCGCGAATTGAACCAGCGGTAGATCCCGTCCGCGCACAGGATGCGGTAATCGGTGTTGTAGGTCGCCGTATGCTCGACGGCCGTCATCCAGGCCGCATGCGTCCGGGGGCGGTCCTCGGGGTGGATCGCGTCCATCCAGCCGAGGCCCTGCATCTCGCCGAAGCTCTGTCCGGTCAGGGTCATCCACTGGGTCATGTCGGACGGCTCGCCGTTGGCCTGGGTGACCCAGAGCACCGCGGCCGTCGCGGTGATCAGCGCGTTGAGGCGGTCGTGCCGCTGCATCATGGCGTTCGTGGCCTCGTGGTGGGCGGTCACGTCGAACACCACGCCCATGCCCTGGTTCGGCTGCCCGTCCTGCCCGATGATCACCTCGGCGTGGTGCAGGATCCAACGCTGGGTCCGGTCCGGGCGGATGATGCGAAACTCGCGGTTGATGGGCTGGCCGCTCCGCAGCACCGCAATCTGATCCGCATGGGCCGGCTTGTCCTCGGGGTGGATCATGTCCAGGCCGAAGGCGAAGGTCACGACGGAGGCCGGGTCTAACCCCAGGATGCGGTAGAGACCCGGCGAAGCGTCGAGACGCTCGGTGCGCAGGTCCGCCGACCAGAAGCCGACCTTGCCCGTATCCTCGATGAGCTTGAGGAAGTGGCGGGACGAGAACGCGCGGAGAACGCCGTCGCCTTCCGGTGTCTTCTGCGGGCGCATCAGAGCTCGTGTGGGCATCCGGATCTCCCAGGGGACCGCTAGGTCCTGCCTTGGATTTTTATCTGCCACGCAGGGGTTGCGCATTACTTAATTGACATCAATCAGGTCAAATTCGTGCGAGCATTCTTGGAACCCCGCCGCGCACCCGAATGCCGCCGGCGCCGTCGTCAACGCAGCGAGGGTCAAAGGTTCGGGATGTCTTCGGCGCATCCGTAATTCACGGCCGATCCCGTCAAGAGGTGTCGATGAATAGGCTTATCGATGCTTTCCACTGCCGGACCTCGACGAATCAGGTCGACCGGGACCTGACCGTGCGACGGCGTCGCGGCGGTGATCCGCCGGACTTCAGAGACACCGGAACATGGGTCAGGCTCGTCAGACTCCATATGACAGCCAGAATGGCCATCCGATGAACCGATGACCGATTTTCGCGCAGTCGTAGCGCCAAGCGTTCCTGTCGGGTTGGAATGACAGGAAATGAGACGGCGATTCCCGGGAATACCCCTGAGTCTGGAGGATCTCGCTTCGCAAGCATTATGACGCGCCGCCTAGTCTACCCCATCGGCGGCCGAGAGCCCGTCGCATGGGGGATGACGATGTTCTGGAAGGGCCACAAACTGAAGTCGAAGCTCGACGCGCTCGACACGTCCCAGGCGCTGATCGAGTTCGACCTCGACGGCAAGGTCGTTCACGCGAACAAGAACTTCCTCGATGCCCTGGGCTACCGCCTCGACGAGATCCGCGGCCAGAGCCACGCCATGTTCGTGGAGCCCTCCGAGCGGGACGGAATCCCCTATCGCCAGTTCTGGGAGGCCCTGCGCCGGGGCGAGTTCCAGGCCGCCGAGTACAAGCGGATCGGCAAGGGGGGGCGTGAGGTCTGGATCCAGGCGAGCTACAACCCGCTCTACGGCCGCGACGGCAAACCCTGTGGCGTGTTCAAGTGCGCCACCGACATCACCGCTCAGAAGGTGCGCACCGCCGACTTCGAGGGCAAGCTGAACGCTCTCGACCGCTCGCAAGGCATTATCGAATTCAACCTCGACGGCACGGTCATCACCGCCAACGCCAACTTCCTGGCGGTCGTCGGCTACGGCCTCGACGAGGTGCGCGGCAAGCACCACGCGATGTTCGTCGATGCCGGCGAGCGAGACCGGGCGGCCTACCGCGCCTTCTGGGATGCCCTGCGGCGCGGCGAGTTCCAGCAGGCCGAGTTCAAGCGCATCGCCAAGGGCGGGCGCGAGGCCTGGATCCAGGCGACCTACAACCCGGTCCGGGACGCTTCCGGCCGCTTGGTGAAGGTCGTGAAGTTCGCCACCGACATCACCGCGTCCGTGATCGAGCGGCACCGCCGGGCAGAACTGCAGCGCGGCATCGACAGCGACCTCGACGGCGTCGCCGCGTCCGTCTCCCGCGCCTCGGAGCAGGCAGTGAGCGCCGCGAGCGCCGCCGAGCAGGCCTCCGGCAACACCCAGAACGTCGCCGCAGGGGCCGAGGAGCTTGCCGCCTCGGTCGGCGAGATCAGCAAGCAGGTCAGCCGCGCCCTGCAGATCACCGGACGCGCGGTCGAGCAGGCCAATGCCACCTCGACCGTGGTCGCCGGCCTCGCCACGGCGGCCCAGTCCATCGGCGAGGTGATCGAACTCATCGACGACATCGCCCGCCAGACCAATCTCCTGGCTTTGAACGCCACCATCGAGGCGGCGCGGGCCGGTGAAGCCGGCCGAGGCTTCGCGGTCGTCGCGGTTGAGGTGAAGAGCCTGGCGGCCCAGACGGCGAGGGCGACCGAGAGCATCGGGAGTCAGATCGCCGGCACCCAGTCGGCCGCCAAGGAGGCCGCCACCGCCATCGCGGGCATCGGCGAGACCATCGGGCAGGTGAACGACATCTCGGCCTCCATCTCGACCGCCGTGGAGCAGCAGGCCGCAGTGGCCCAGGAGATGTCGGCGAACATGCAGGCGATGACGAGCGCCGTCAGCGAGATCAGCCAGAACGTGGGCTTGATCGCCGCCTCCACCCGCGAGGTCGATGCCTCCACCCGTCAGGTCCGCGAAGCCTCGCGCAGCATGGCGGCCTGAGCCGGCCCATCCCCGAGACCAGGAGCGAATCGATGGACGACCTTCTGCGCGAATTCCTGACCGAGAGCGCCGAGCACCTCGACACCGTCGACGCCGAGCTCGTGCGGTTCGAGCGCGACCCCACCGACGCGGCGGTGCTGCGCAACGTCTTCCGTTTGGTGCACACCATCAAGGGCACCTGCGGATTCCTCGGTCTGCCCCGCCTGGAGGCCCTGGCACATGCCGCCGAGACCCTGATGGACAGGTTCCGGGATGGGCTGCCGGCGACGTCGGAGGCGGTGACGCTGGTGCTCGCCACCCTCGACCGGCTCAAGCAGATCCTGAATGCGCTCGCGGTCGCGGGCACCGAGCCGCCCGGGGAGGACGCCGACCTGATCGATGCCCTCGAATCGCTGGCGACGGGGCAGGCCACCATGACCGGGGGGGAAGCGGTCGCGGCGGCCTGGTCCGCGTCGGCCGAGCGTGTCCCTGTGTCCTCTCGGGTCGAACCGGGGGCGGCCCTCGACGAACTGGCGGCAGCCCTCTGGGCGGCATCGGGCCCTGACCCCGTCACGCTCCCTTCGCCGGTACCGGGTCGGGGCACGGTCCGCGCAGACCGTGGAGCGCATCAACGGGGCCCCGGTCCTGTGCCTGCGCGACCGGTTGCTGCCGGTGGTGCCGCTCGCCGGCGCGCTGGGGCTCGACGCGCCGGTGGCGGACGACGGCTTCGTGGTGGTGGCCGAGGTCGGGCGCCGACGCTTCGGCATCCTCGTGAACGCGGTCTTCCACACGGAGGAGATCGTCGTGAAACCGATGTCCGCCAAGCTCCGGAGCATCCCGCTCTTCGCCGGCAACACCATCCTGGGCGACGGCACCGTGGTGCTCATCGTCGATCCGAACGGCGTCGCCGCCACGGTATCGGCCGAGACACGCCGGTCGGACGGGAACGCCACGGCGGCCGGGACGGCCGCGCGCTACCTCGTCTTCCGCAGCGGGAACGACCTCAGGGCGGTACCGCTCTCGCTGGTCACGCGCCTGGAGACGGTCGCGGCGGAGCGGATCGAGTGGCTCGGCGAGAATCCGGTGCTCCAGTACCGGGGCCGTCTCATGCGGCTCGTTCCGGCGGAGGCCGGCATGGCGGTCCGCCGGGCGGGAAGCCAGGACCTCCTGGTGTTCTCCGCGGGCGAGCGTCCGACCGGCCTGCTGGTCGACGGCATCGTCGACATCGTCTGCGAGGAGGTCGAGGTCACGTCGCGCCGCCCCGGCATCTTGGGAACGCTGGTGCTGCGCGGGCGGGCCACGGACCTCGTCGATGTCGGACACGTCCTGTCGCTGTCGGACGGCACGAGCCCGCTCCCCACCACCTCCGGGCCGAGGCCCGACCCCATCGCCCTCGCGGCCTGAACGACGGGATCCAGCCATGACGTACGCAGGCCAGCCTCCGGCGATGTCCGGCGCGACGTATGACTACGTGACCGTGATGGTGGGGAGGCCCTGTTCGGCCTGCCCATCGCCCGGGTGCACGACGTCTTCAAGCCGGCCTCGGTCACGCCGGTCCCGCTCGCCCCGCCCGAGGTGGTGGGCCTGCTGAACCTGCGGGGCCGGGTGGTCACCGCGCTCTGCCTGCGCCGCCGGCTCGGCCTCGCGCCGTCGACATCCGGGGAAAGCGGCATGGCAATCGGCCTGGAACAGGGCGAAGAGACCTTCGGTCTCGTCGTCGACGGCATCGGCGCGGTGCTGAGCCTCACGCGCGACAGCTTCGAGCCCGTCCCGCCCAACCTGGACGCACGCTGGCGCGGTCTCGCCCTCGGCGTGCACCGGCTCGACACGAAACTGCTCGTCGTTCTCCAGGTCGATGCCCTGCTCGCCTTCGGACCGGCAGTCCAGGCCGCGTGAGGGCCGTGGCACGGACGACGGGACCGCCTCCATCCCCCAAGTCCGTCCCCTTCCGATGAGGAGCGGCGGCTGCGGGCCGCGTCGCGGGTCTCCGAGCGCTAACCGAGCATTCTCGCAGACCTCCACATCGTCGCCGTCATCCGCCCCGGGCCCGAACAGGCCGCGAAACGGACGGCGGGTCCAGGACAGCCCCTGGAAGAAGAGCTCTCGCTCAGCCGTCGTGCAGGCGGCATTCCGGCGGCCTCGGTCACGAGCCGTCGCCTTCGATCATGTCTCTGATGCGGGACATCAGCGTATCCACCGCGAAGGGCTTCGTGATCATCGCCATGCCGGGGTCGAGAAATCCCGACGGCGTCGCCGCGCTTTCCGCATAGCCGGTGATGAACAGCACCTTGAGGTCGGGACGGGTTTCGCGCGCCTGATCCGCGAGTTGCCGTCCATTCAGGCCCGGCAAGCCCACGTCCGAGACGAGAAGATCGATCTGCACCGACGACTGCAGGACCCGTAATCCGGAGGGTCCGTCCCCGGCCTGAAGGGTCTTGTAGCCGAGGTCATGGAGGACCTCGACGATGAGGTCCCGCACGGTCTGCTCGTCCTCGACCACCAGCACGGTCTCGCCCGCTCCACGCGGGAGCTCGCCCATCTCCGCCATAGGCGCCACCTCGACATGGCTCGCGGCGTTACGAGGCAGGCGAATGGTGACCGTGGTCCCGCGCCCCACGACACTCTCGATGTGCGCCTGCCCTTCGGACTGACGGGCAAAGCCGTAGATCATCGACAGGCCCAGGCCCGTGCCCTGGCCGAGCGGCTTCGTGGTGAAGAACGGGTCGAAGGCCCGCGCCACGACTTCGGGCGGCATGCCGGTCCCCGTGTCGGAGACGCTGATGCAGACGTACTCCGATGTCAGCCCCAAGTTCCGCAGATCCGGGTCCTTCGCCTCGTGCCGCCCATTGGTGGTCGCGATGGTCAGGACACCCCCGTTGGGCATGGCATCGCGCGCGTTGATGACGAGGTTCAGGATCGCGTTCTCGAGCTGGTGCGGGTCGCACAGGGTCGGCCAGAGGGCAGGCTCCGAGAGGACGCGCAACGCGATGGCTTCGCTCGTGGTCCGACGGAGGAGATCGGACATGCCGCCGATGAGCGCGTTCACGTCCGTCGGCTTCGGGTCGAGGGGCTGGCGACGGGCGAAGGCGAGGAGCCGATGGGTCAGGGCCGCGGCACGATTGGCCGAGGCCATGGCCGTCTCGATGTAGCGCGGAAGGTTCTCGGTGCGGCCCTGCCGCATCCGGGTCTGCATCAGGTCGAGGGATCCGACGATTCCGGTGAGCAGATTGTTGAAGTCATGCGCGATGCCACCGGTGAGCTGCCCCACGGCTTCCATCTTCTGGGACTGGCGCAGGTCCTCCCCCATGCGCTCGCGCTCCTCGGCTTCGGCCTTGAGCCGTTCGTTCGCCTGCGCGAGTTCGATCGTGCGTTCCGAGACCTGACTTTCCAGGGTCGCGCCGGCCTCGCGCAACTGCCCGGCCTGGGTCTCCAGTTCGGCATAGAGCGCGACCACACCGCGGTTGGTCTCCGCCAACTCGGCGTTCAGGCGCCGGGCTTCCTCCTCGCGTTCGGACAGGTCCGCGAGGCTGGCGAGCAATTCGCGGTTCTGCTCCCGCATCGCGGCTTGTGGCCCCTCGCTCCAGCCCCGCATCGCCTCCGCCAGCGCGGCGACCGCCGGTCCGGTGAGCGGAGGGCGGCCAGCGGGGATGACCTTCCCCAACGTCACCGTCGTGCCGTCGTCGGGCTTGGTGAGAACGTCGAACCGGTCCATGAGCCGGCGCGAGCCGGTGATGCCGATACCGAGACCTGTGGCCGAGCGATACCTGCCCTCCAGGATCGCGGAGAGTTCGGCGATGCCAGGTCCCTGATCGACGATGCGCACGACGAGCGCCTGGCGCCCGGCGATGACATCGACCCCGAGTTCGACACGACCGCCGCCGGCATAGTCGTGGGCGTTGCGGGCGATCTCCGAGACCGCGGTGGCGATCCGGGTCTGGTCCGGCGCGCCGAAGCCGACCTGGCCCGCCACGCGCCGGACACGCTGGCGCACCGTGAAGATGTCATCCTCGTGCGCGATCATCATCGTCACGAGAGGCCACCTCACGATGCCGGGTCCCTGGCGACCACGACGGTGGCGTCGTCGCGTCCCCGGGCGAAGTCGCGGTAGATCACCCCCGCGACGAGGCTCGGATGGGCGCCGGCCAGGCCGGGATAGTTGTCGAGGGACCAACTCGTTCCGATGCCGTCCGAGCACATCACGAGGAGGCTCTGCGGCGTGAAGGGATACTCGAACTCCTGGATGCGGCGCGCGACGAGGCCGGCGGTTCCGGCTAGGGAAACCAGGCGCTTGGTCACGCCACCGGTGATCACGCCACCCGCGACGTTGCCGATGCCGGTGAACACCAGCACCTCGCGTTCAGGGTCGTAGCGCGCCACCGACACCGCTCCACCGCGGGTATGGCCGAGCCCCGCATGAACCGCCGCGAGGATGCGCCCGGGCGGCTCCTGATCGTGCGCGCGAAACACGCGCACGGCCGCGTCCGAGGCCTGCGCGGCCTGAGGTCCATGCCCGAGTCCGTCGGCCACCAGCACGGTCCACCCCTTGCCGTGTGGACGGATGCAGTAGGCATCCCCGTTCACGACCTCGCCGCGCAAGGGCACGCCCACGGCGCCGAAATAGGGAATCGGACCGGGAGCACCGGATGAGCCCTTGCTCACCGTGCCGCCGATGCGCGCAAGCACGGCCAGCCCCCGCCTCGGCCACGCGGCGATATCGAAGGCCTGGGATTGGCGCCTGACGGCACCGAGGCCGGTGCCGGGGCTTCCCCCGGTGGAAAAGCCATCGCGCAGCACTGCGGCGACGTCGGAGATCCCGGTGCCACGGTCGAGCGCCAGGATCTGCACGCCCGTGCCGGTTTCGTCCTCGAAGATCCCGATGAGGATCTCCCCGTCGGTCCCGTACTTGACGAGGTTGGTCGCTAGTTCGGTAACGACGATGGCGACCCGGCCGCCCGCCGTTTCATCGAACCCCAGCGACAGTGCGACGCCGCTCGCCCGGCGCCTCGCCTCGGCGACCTGGCTTGCCTCGGTGACGGCGACGCTGATCATGTTCACTTCCAGCGCGCGATGACGACGCGTGTTCCGATGCCGACGGTCGACTCGAGATGAAACTCGTTGGAGAGGCGTTTGGCACCGCTCAAGCCAAGCCCCAGGCCGCCCCCTGTCGTGTAGTGGTCGGTGAGGGCGAGTCCGATGTCGGGAATGCCGGGGCCCTCGTCCTCGAAGGTCAGGCGCACGCCACGGCGGCGTCCCTCCTGCAGTAGCTCGATCCGAACCTCGCCGCCGCCGCCATAGTCCAGCGTGTTGCGGGCGAGTTCGCTCGCCGCCGTGACGATCTTGGTCTGGTCGACCAAGCCGAGGCCCGCCTCGACCGCAAAGGTCCGGACGGCCTGGCGGACGCGCACGACATCGTCCCCGGTGTGGATCGATTTGCGCTCAGTCCTCGTAACGGCCACGAGCGCTCCTCAGGCCTTCGGCGTCGTCCTCGTCGAGCCGGGCCTGGATGATCGCCATGCCGCGCTCGACGTTCAGGGCCGTCTTGATGCCGGACAGCGTCAGGCCCAGCTCGACCAGCGTGATGGCGACGGCTGGGCGCATGCCGACGACAACGGTCTCCGCGTCGAGGACGCGCGAGACCGATGCGATGTTGTCGAGCATGCGTCCGATGAAGGAATCGACGATTTCCAGAGCCGATATCTCGATCAGCACACCCCGCGCGCCGGTCCGCGAAATCATCGCCGTGAGGTCCTCCTCCAGGGCGACCGCGAGACGGTCGTGCATGTCGACCTGGATGGTCACGATCAGCGCGCCACCCAGCTTGAGGATCGGGATGCGGTCCATGATGCTAGCGACGGCTTTCGTCTGGTGCGGATGGAGCCTTGCGAACGACGCTGCGGCCCGTCCTGCGTAGCGCCAGTGCGAAGGCGTCGGCCAGGGTGGACTTGGAGATCACGTTGAGCTCGACGCCGAGGTGGACCATGGTCTGGGCGATCTGGGGACGGATACCCGACACGATGCAGTCGGCCCCCATCAGGCGGGCAGCCGCGATGGCCTTCAGCAGATGCTGTGCCACCAGCGTGTCGACGGTCGGAACGCCCGTGATGTCGATGATGGCGATTTCCGCCTCCTCGTCGACGATGGCCTGCAGGAGGTTCTCCATCACCACGCCGGTTCGTGCGCTGTCGAGGGTGCCGATCAGGGGCAGTGCGAGGATGCCGTCCCAGAGCCGCACGACCGGCGTCGAGAGTTCGGCGATTTCCTCGCTCTGGCGCCCGATCACCTCCTCGCGGCTCTGCTGGAAGACCTCCATGGTGTGCAGGCCGAGCTGGTCGAGCACCTTGCTGGCCGACCAGATCCCAGCCGCCACCTGTGCGGCATCCGTCCCGGACGCCCGGCTCAGGGCGTCGAAGATCGGCTCCTTGAGCGAGAACAGGAAGGAGATGGTGTCGGTCGGGGTGAAGCCCTGGATGGCCCGGGACCGGGAGATGTCCGCGAGGCTTTCCCGCAAGGACGCATAGGCGTCCGTGGTCGTATCCGTGCCGCCCGAGGCAAGGGCCTGGCCGAGTTGCCCGAGCACCGACTTGGCCTGTGTCTGAAGCTCGGCTTCCCGGATGCGGCCGGTTTGGAGCGCGCCGCCGGCCTTCAGAAGCGCGACCCAGGCGTCGAGGATCGCGGCTTCCTCCCTGGTGACAGTCTTGATCAGGACCTCGGTGCCGTCCATCGCCATTCAGAAAATCCTTGGGCCGGATCCTATTTCGTCCTGCGCGTCTAACCCACGCTGCAAGTCACGGATAGTCACGTTCGACGACGACCGAGCCTTTGCATCACCTTATCGTTGGTCGCGAAGAATTTTGCCTGACCCGATCGGGGCTGCCGTCCCGTTCTATGTCCGATTGCATTGGCCAGCCAATTGGGCGGCGGTCGTCGCGATCACCGACACCGGAGGCGCCGGGTCGCGGCCGAGTTCCGTACATCGGTCAGGCGCTGGCTCGACACCCTTTCAAGCCGCCGGACCGCGATCGTGAGCCGGCTTCTGCAGCAAACATTCCGATGTTCTCGCCCAGCGCCCGCTCGACCGTAAACCGACGCGTGATAAATACACACATCGCAGCCGCGCGGCATGCCGGCAAAGCCTTCAGGGAGCGGGAGGCATGCTGTTCTTCACGAGGTATTTGATACCGCGATCAAAGGACACGTCGTTGTCGCCCCTGATATCCACGCTGTAGGCCTGCTCGGGCTTGCCGCTCCGAAGGTCCTTTACATAGACGTTGATGTTCAGGATGAGGTTCGAAACCTTCTGGATCTCACCGGTGATCGCGACGTCGGCCCCGAGCTTCTTCGCGTATTCCTCCGCGCAGCCATTGCAACGCCGGAGGTTCGACCCTTTGGCGACATCCTCCCGCACGGGATCGGTCGATACGATCGCGTAACGGGCGCTCTCTTCCAATAAGGAGCGGAGCTGATCGCTCAGCGGTTTCAGGCGCGCCTTGTCCGCGTCGGTCGGCTCCTGGGAGCCAAGGTTGGCAAGCTCGAAATCGAAGACTGCGGCCTTCGGAGGTTCCGCGCGCGCTCCCGCCGTGACAGCGAGCAATACGCCGAGCGAGGAAATCAGTAGGCGAGAGAGAGTCATCGGCGTCCCTTCTGGATATTCTCAGGAGGTGAACGCGTGAGGGAAGCGGTTAGGGTATCAGGTCGACGGCATACCGTCAGTCGATCCCCCGATTCGCAGAAGAATCTCGTCCAGGATGACCGGGTGCCGGGCCGAGCCATCGCGGGAGAGCCGCGAAGCCGGGGGGAGGATCACTCGGCGCTTGAGGCGGATCAACGTCCGGCCGGCCGACACCTGGGAGGCTGGGACGTGTCAGACCAGACCGGGCGCTCAGATGGCAAGCGATCGACCCCTCAGTGGCCCTGGGACGGTGTGCGATCCGGCTCTGGTATCCAACGAGCCCGCCCCCCCTTTCCCCGCGCACGGAGACATCGAACGGGGCATCGAGGCCGCGAGTTGCGACGCGCGCGCCACAGGCGGTTCGATGCCGGCGGGCGAGGAGACCGTCCATGCGCTATCGGCCGATAAGGCTGCGAGCCGCTTCGGGACCCTCCTACAATCTGGCCTGACGGATGCGGAGGCCGAACGACGGCTCGCCCGCTTCGGCCCCAACGTGATCGCCACCAAGAAGAAGGCGGGCAAGCTCGCCCTGCTCCTGAACCAGTTCACCAGTCCGGTCGTCTATCTGCTCGCGGCGGCGGGTGCGCTCTCGCTCTACTTCGGCGACTGGCAGGAGGCGACCGCGATCATCGTGGTGCTGGCCATCAACACCGGTCTCGGCTTCTCGACCGAACTGAGAGCGGCGCGGTCCGTCGAGGGGTTGCGGGCACTCGGGACGCGCTCGGCCCGCGTGCGCCGTGACGGGCACGCCCGAATCCTTCCCGTCGAGGATCTCGTCCCGGGCGACATCGTTTTGCTCGATGGTGGCGATGCCGTCCCGGCCGACATCCGGTTGGTCGAGGCGTCCAACCTGGGCGTGGACGAGTCCACCCTCACGGGCGAGTCCGTGCCGGTGGACAAGTCGCCGGATCCGGTCGCGCCGGACGCCCGCCTTGCCGAGCGCACCTCCATGCTGTTCCGGGGCACCCTGATCACGCGCGGCAGCGGCCTCGGTATCGTCGTGGCAACGGGTTCGAGAACCGAGCTCGGCGGCGTCGCGCGACTTGTCGAGCAAGCAGAGCCTGATGGTTCGCCCTTGGAGCGACGCCTGGAACGGCTGTCCGGCCAGATGGTCTGGGTGATCCTGGCGCTTGCCCTCGTCCTCGCCGGCCTCGGCGTGGCAACCGGCAAGGATCTCCGTCTCATGACCGAGGCTGGGATCGCGCTGGCGGTCGCGGCCATCCCGGAAGGCTTGCCCGTCGTCGCGACACTCGCGCTCGCGCGCGGGATGTGGCGGATGGCGCGGCGGAATGCGTTGATCGAGCGCCTGTCGGCCGTCGAGACCCTTGGCGCCACCACGGTGATCCTCACCGACAAGACGGGCACCCTCACCGAGAACCGCATGATGGTGCGATGGCTGTCGTTGCCTTCGGGGGAGGCCGACCTGACCGATCCGGGCTCCGCCGCCGCCGAGACCCGGCGTTTGCTTCGGGTCGCGGTCCTCTGCAACGACGCCTCACTGGGGCGGGGTTCCGAGCACGGTAGCGGCGACCCGATGGAACAGGCGCTGCTGCGGGCGGGGCGATCGGTCGGGCTGGACCGCGCGGCAATCCTGCGCGACCGGCCGCTCGTGCGGAAGCACGCTTTCGATGCGGGCACCCGCATGATGGCCACAGTCCATGCCTTCGGAGCGAGCCACCTGATGGCGGTCAAGGGCGCCCCTGAGGCCGTCCTGGCCGCCTCGCACGCTGTCGTCGGCACAGAACGGGACCTCCCGCTCGACGGCATCGCCCGGGACCTGTGGCGGCGTCGCATCGAAGACCTGGCCGCGCGGGGCTTGCGGGTCCTCGCCTGTGCGGAACGGTCCGTGGACGCCGCGGAGGCTCGGCCTTTCCAGGAGCTGACGTTTCTCGGCCTGGTCGGCCTGGAGGACCCCGCCAGATCCGACGTTCCGGAGGCTCTGGCCGCCTGCCGCGCCGCGGGTATCCGCGTGGTCATGGTGACCGGCGACCACGCCGTTACGGCCCTGAGCATCGCTCACGCGGTCGGGCTCGCCCGACCGGGGGACCGAGTCGTCGAGGGCGGCACCGCCGGCGCGATCCGGGATCGCCTGTATGAGGTTGCGGTTTTCGCGCGGGTGAGCCCCGCCGAAAAACTGGCCCTGGTCAGGGCGTACCAGGAGCGGGGCGAGATCGTCGCCATGACGGGCGACGGCGTCAACGACGCGCCGGCCCTGAAGCAGGCGGATATCGGCGTGGCGATGGGTCGGAGGGGCACGGACGTGGCGCGCGAGGCAGCTGCCATGATCCTCTTGGATGACGCCTTCCCGACCATCGTGGGCGCGATCCGCGAGGGTCGGGTCATCTTCGACAACATCCGCCGGTTCGCCGCCTATCTCCTCGCCTGCAACCTGAGCGAGGTGATGGTCGTCGGGCTCGCCATCGTCTCGGCCCTGCCACTCCCAATCCAGCCGTTGCAGATCCTCTACCTCAACGGGGTGACCGACGTGTTTCCGGCCTTCGCCCTGGCGATGTGCGAGGGACGCGACGACATCCTCGCACGACCGCCGCGCGACCCGCGCGAGCCCATCCTCGGGCGGACGCAATGGGTCCAGATCGTCTTGCATGCCGCCATTCTGACGGCCGGGACCTTCGGGGGACTGGCGGTCGCCGAGTTGTGGTTCGCCCTCGATCGCGCTTCGATCGTGACCGTCGCCTTCCTGACGCTCGCCTTCGCGCAGCTCTGGCAGGTCTTCAGCATGCGAGCCTCCGGCGCGCGGCTGTTTCGCAACGAGGTCACCCGCAATCCCTGGGTCTGGGTCGCCCTGCTCCTCTGCGCGGTGCTGCTCATCGGCCCGGCTTACCTGCCTGCGGTCGGACATGTTCTCGGGCTCGTTCCGCCCACCTCGACCATGTGGGCGATCATCCTCTGCGCGAGCGTCGCACCGCTCATCGTTATCCAACTCGGAACGATAACCATGGGCCGCCGCGGGCCAGCCGGCCGGGCATGACGACCGCCGGGCCGGCCCGGCGCCGCCGCGTCCCGACCGCCCGGCGTTGCGATGGATCAACACGCAACCGCCCCGCGGTGCGAAACTCGGGCGGCCAGAACGTCCGGAGCCCCGCATGTCCCTTCCGCTCTCATCCTGCCATGCGGAAATCCGCGACGTTCTCGTGTGCCTGACCGAGGAAGGCCGCGGCGACGAGCCCGAAACCGCCCTGGCCTACGGGCTCTCGCTCGCCGCCGAGACGGGGGCCCACCTCACCGTACAATCTGCGGCGCGGCGCCTCACCGTTGTTGCCGGAGGGGCGTGGGGGTTCGTGAACGACCTGGTCGCGACCGAAAACAGGCGTCTGCGTAAGCTCGCGCAGGCCGTCGCCGAATCCGCCGCGGCCGACGCCGCCAGCGCGGGTGTGACCTGTACGACCGAGGCGCCATACCTTGCCTACACGGACCTGGTCGCACGGCTCACCGCCAGAGCGCGGCTCGCGGACCTGACCATCCTCGATGCGGAGACGCGTGAGGTCGATCTCGACCGAGACCTGATCGACGGAATCCTCTTCCGGAGCGGGCGACCGCTTCTCGTGGTTCCGCCGGGCTGTGAGGCGTACGCCGCGCGGCGGATCCTTGTGGCCTGGGATGGCAGCGCCCAGGCGGCGCGGGCGGCGAACGACGCGCTGCCGTTCCTGCGCGCGGCGGACTTGGTGGAAGTGGTGTCCGTCGTCGGGGAGAAGGACCTTCCGACATCCGCAGCCGGCGCCGCCTTCGCTCCCCACCTGGCGCGGCATGGCGTGAGGGTCTCGGCAATCGATGTGCCGGTCGTCGGCGACGTCGCTGAGACGCTCAGGGGCCGGGCCGGCGAGGTCGGCGCCGATATGCTGGTGATGGGCGCCTACCGGCATTCACGCCTCCAGGAATGGTTCCTCGGCGGCGTGACGCAGTCCCTCCTCAATCGCAGCCCCCTGCCCCTGTTCCTGGCACATTGACCGGGGGACGTCCGGCGGGCGCGCGGAGAGCCACGTCGGATGGCGGAGATCGAGGCGCAGGCATGGGCGAGACCGACGGCACCGAATCCCGTCGCGCCCGGGATGAACTGGCACGGGATCTCGCCTGCGTCGCGGTGACCGCCGGCTCGACCGTGGCCGCCGTCTTCGCGGCCGGTTGCGCATTGACGTGGAAGGGCGACGGTTCACCGGTCACCGATGCGGATCTCGCCGCCGAGCGCATCATCTGCGACCGGCTGTCGGAGCGATTCCCGGAAATGCCCATCGTCTCCGAGGAGCGCATAGCGGCGGGGGATGCCCCGGTGATCGGGTCCCGCTTCGCGCTCGTCGACCCCCTGGATGGCACGCGCGAATTCATCGCCGGGCGCAAGGAATTCACCGTCAACGTCGCAATCGTCGTGCGGGGCCGGCCGGTGGCAGGAGCGATCTACGCTCCGATGCTCGAGCGCCTCTGGATTGGCGGGGCTTCGGCCTACACCTGCACCGTCGCGCCGGGTGCAGGATTGCCTGATCTCGCCGCGATGCGCCGGATCAAGGTTCGCCTGCCCTCGCCCGATCACCTTGCCGCGCTGGTCAGCCGCTCGCACATCGACCCGCATACGGAGACCTACCTCGGGCGGCTGCCCGTGTCGGAGCGCAGGCCGATGGGCTCCTCGCTGAAGTTCTGTGTCATCGCGGAAGGTCAGGCGGACCTCTACCCGCGCTTCGGCGCCACCCGCGAATGGGACACCGCCGCGGGTTGCGCCGTCCTGACGGCCGCAGGCGGAAGCATCGTCGATCCGGAAGGTCGACCGCTACGTTATGGAGGCGTCCAGAGCGGCTTCCGGCACGACGGCTTCGTCGCGTTGGGGGGCCTGCGCTTCGTCCCGGTCGCCGAAGGAGATCCCCGATAGCAGCTTGGCCCGAAGGGCTTCCGGTGCGAGGTCAGCGTCGACCCGCCACCAGGCGATGTGGCCGCAATCGCGTTTGAGTTGGGCCGCGAGGACGTCGACGGTCGCGTCGGACGGGTCGAGGCGCCGCCTCTCGATCCGGGCCGAAAGTGTCGCCGTCGGCGCCTGGAGCCAGATCCCGCGGAATGGCACGCCGAGGTCGCTTGCGCACGCCTCGATCGCCGCTCGCTCCCCCGGCCGGTCGAAAACGGCGTCCGCTATGGCGCAATGCCCCGCCTCCAGAACCTTGCCCGCTTCCTGGCGGAGGGTGGCGTAGACGCGCTCCGAGACGGAGGTCTCGTAGGCCGTGGCTGGAAGCCGCGTCGTCGGGGCCACTCCGTGCAGGCGTTTGCGAATGCGGTCGCTGCTAAGGATACGCGCACCGGGAGCGGCGCCGAGCCAAGGCGCGAGGAGGGCCGCCACGGTGGACTTGCCCGACCCGCTCAGTCCTCCCACGGCGACCAGCCCTGCCTGGGCCTCGTCGAGCAGCGACTTGGCCAGATCCAGATAGGCTCTGGCTTCCGTCAGCTTCTCGGCCCGCTCATCATCGGCTCTCCCATCCGCCTGCACGGCCGTGACATGTGCGCGGATGGTGGCGCGCAGCGCCATCAGGAACGGCAAGAGGCCGATGCCGTCCGTTTCGTCGGCTTCGTCGAGGTAGCGGTTGAGGAGGAGGTTGGCGAGGTCGCGCCGCTCGCGATGCCAGAGATCCATCAGCACGAAGGCCAGGTCGTACAGGACGTCGATGGTCGCGATGGCCACGTCGAACTCGATGCAATCGAAGGGGGTCGGCACCCCGTCGAAGAGGCAGATGTTGCGGAGCGTGAGATCGCCGTGGCAGCGGCGCACCTTGCCGGCGACGCGCCGGGCATCGATCAGCATCCGGTGCCGCTGCAGGACCTGACGGAAGCGCGTCGCGAGGTCCTGGGCCTCGGGGGCGGTCGTGAGACGGGAAGCCCGGAGAGCCTCGTCGTTCATGTCGATGAGGGCGGCCATGGCCGCGGATCCGCCATGCTGCTGGCTGACCTCGGCCCTGGCGTGGAAGGCGGCGATGCGATGGGCGAGGGCGGTGACGAGGTCCGGGCTCAACCGGCTGGTCTGGGCCATCGCATCGAACAGGTTCTCCTGTGGGAATCGATGCATCTCGACGACGGCGTCGACCAGGGTCCCTGGGCCGTCGAGCGCAAGGCTTCCGTCCGGCTCTCGCGTGATCCGATGGACGCCGATGTAGAGAGATGGCGCCGTTCTGTGATTGAGGTCGAACTCGGCCTGGCACATCGCGAGCCGCAGCTCGGCCGAGGAGAAGTCGAGGTACGGGAAGCGCACGGCCCGCTTCAGCTTGAAGACGCGCCCGTTGCCGAGGAACACCTCGGAAATGTGCGTGCGCATGATGTCGACCGGTTGGCCGGATCCCTTCAGGGACCGCCACAGGAAGTCGGCGACTTCGGCCTGGCTCCCGTTCGACATCTGCAAAGCCCCGCCTTCAATGCGTCGGCGTCGGCTGCACGGAGTCGTGATGATCCGAGCCGGTCTTTTTCGCCTTCTTGCCCGCAGTCTTGATCAGTGCCGCAAAGGCCGAGCGCAGGATCTTCTTCTTGGAGACCTGCGGCCAACGCTGGCGAACGGCCGCAATCAAGTCCTTTATCTTCATCCCCGGCTTGACGACCTTCACGATCTCCCGGCTGATCGTCGATGTCGATGGCATGTTCGATCCTCCGCATAACTGTCGACTTGTTCTTTGAGGCGCGTGCAGCGTCATTGATCTGGGTCAAGCCCAGCATGAGCTTCGATCGCGGCTCGTGCCTCATGGGGCGGCGCCAGTCAGTCCTCGACGACCCGGCGAAGGCGCTGGCGGCGCAGGCTGACGCGACGTCCGCCGGCACGCAGGAGGGCGCCGGTCTCTTCGAGCTGGGACAGGGTCCGCGACACGGTCTCGATGGTCAGGCCGAGGTAGTCGGCGATGTCGCGCCGGGTCATCGGCAGCGCGAAGGTGCCGGTCCCGCCGAGCCGTTCGTCGACGTCGATCAGGAACGTCGCCACCCGCTCCAGGGCGGAGCGCCGGCCGAGCAGCAGCATGTGGTCCTGGGCGTGACGCAGGCCCCGGGTGGCCATGTTCCAGAGGTGACAGGCAACCTCGGCGTTGCGGGCGGCGGCGCGTTGGATCGCCGACCGCCGGAAGATCAGGACCTTGGTGTCCGAGAGGGCCTCGGCGGAGTGCCGGTGGGCCTCGCCCTGCTCGAAGCCGAAGAGATCGCCCGGCAGGTGGAAGCCGGTGATCTGGCGGCGCCCGTCGCCGAGGACCTTGTGGGTCCGGACCGCGCCTTCGACGACCCGGTAGACGACGTCGGCGTCCTCGCCCTCGCCGTAGATCTCCTCCTCGCGGCCGTAGGAGAAGGGGGTGCCGAGGAGCTCGGGGCACCCCGCGAAGAGGGCGACCTCGCGTCCGCCTGCGAGTGGCGGGCTCACGGGGTCGAACGACGGAAAGGGTCGCGTCATCGGGGTGGCCATCGCTTCGCTCCTCGTCCGGATCGGATGAGGACGAAGTTGGCCGCGCCTGCGCGGCAAGACCATTCCGGCCCGCTTCTTAAGGGCCGCCCCCTAAGGGCAACCACGTAGGTCCCAGGGTCGACCGTCAGCCCCCGCCGAACGCCACGGGTATCCATCCGCCGGCGTGGTCGGGCGCCATGAGCAGGGCGAAGCGGGCCGCGAGCAGGGACACGACGGCGCTGGCGAGCGCGTAGACCAGCAGGGCCAGGACGAAGGTCAGGGCCTCGGCGTGATGGCGCAGGGCGTGGATCGAGGCACAGCCGGATGTGAACGCCGCAGCCAGGAGGATCGCGAGTGGATCGGACGGCATGACCGTGGTTCGCAGCAATCAGGAGCCGTGGAGTCTGCGGCTGCGCCGGCCGTCACGGGTCGGCGCAGCCCCTGTTCGATGAACACGCTCCGATCAGACGGACCGCGCCTCCGGGGACCGGTACAGTCGCCAGAGCTCGGACCCGGACAGGACAAAGACCGCGAGGCCGATGATCACGTGAGCGCCCGCGACGACATTCAGGTCGGCAAAGCCGAGCACCCACGGCGCCGCGGCCACCCAGAGGCCGACGGCGAGATTGAGGTATTCCTCCCAGTCGTAGGACTTGCTGAGCGCCAGCATGGCGATGATGGCGATCGCGGCGCCGCAGACGAAGGCGTTCCGCGCCGCAACGGAATCGCTGCCCAGCTCCAAGTACCAGGGAGCCAGAAACAGGGCGATGCCCAGAAAGACGTTCAGGCCGTTCAGGACCGCGTCCTCGGCCTGGTTCTCGATGGTACGCATCGACGTCTCCTCGGAAGAAGGACTCCTCGGAGGCAAGACCGACCGGGAGCCGAGCGACAGACGTCCCGTCGCCTCCATCCGAGGACAATCATCTCGCGACAGGTCGCAGCCTTGATTCAAGTCAAAACCATCATTCCAGGCAGCATCCCTGCCCTTTGCGTGCTTTAGCGGTATAAATTCCTATAATCGCCCATACTGGGGCTCCGCTCTCGGCTGCCTTGATCTCGATCAAAAGGTCCGTGCCGATATCTGGCACCCTAGGCGTCGACGTCATGCCAGGAGATCGACATGCAAACGGCTCATCCGTCGCGCCCTCATGCCGCGACCGATTCGACTGCGCCCTTGGCTGCCAGCCTGACCGTTTGGCACGCCCTCGTGATCGACCTTCCGTTGCGCCTGGCAGCGGAGGCGATGCGTTTCACGGGCCAACGACTCCAGGCCCAGGCGGAGCATCTCACGGCCCTGGCCCGGTGCGGATCGCTCGAGGATGCCGTCACGCTCCAGACGACCTTCGTGACCAAGGGGGTGTCGGACTATCGCAGCGAGGCATCATCGCTGTCCCATGAGGTGGCCCAGACGGCGTTCGCCAAGGCGGCCTGACGGAGGCTCGCCCGGGCGGCGGCGCGATCCAAGGCTGCTTGCTCGCCGCCAAGCCCGGATGGGCGAAGGAGTGGATCGGATGCCGACGGGACGAGTTTCGGTGACTTCCTACCGCGTGTTCCAGCACCGCCGAGAACCCGGCCTGTGCTGCGCCGTGCGCGAGACAATGCTCATCCCGCCTTTCATTCGTGCGGACCGTTGGTCTTTCGGCGCGAACTTCCGTGAGGACGACGGCCTGCCGTATGGTTTCGAGCCGTTGCCCGCGCGCGAGGCGAGTGCGGCGTTTGGCTATTACCTGTTCCATCATCCGTGCGAGACGCTGGCGCTGAGGCATTGTCGGCATTGGCCCGACGATGCGGCGGATTCTCCGAAGGCGGCGCTTACGCAGGCCGCCGGAGGGTGGTGACAGCCGGGGTCAAGGCTCCGCCGCAACTGCCCCTTCGCCCGCTGTCGATCACCCTCAGGAGCGGACCTCGCACGCCCGACGGCGGCCGTGGGGGGGGATCATGTCGAGGAGGGTCTCGAAGGCGAAGGGCTTTTCCATGA
>NZ_JAIEOF010000391.1 GCF_019750675.1 Methylobacterium sp. | reverse complement strand
TTGGCGGCGACCTTCGGGGCCTGCGCGCGCAGGCCGAGCACGTGGCAGATGGCGTAGACGAGGTCGGAGCGGTTCATCGAATAGAAGTGGAAGTCGTTGACACCGTGGTCGACGAGGTCGAGCACCTGCTCGGCCGCCACCGCCGCCGCCACGAGGCGCCGGGTCTCGACGTCGTTGTCGAGGCCCTCGAACCGGGCGGCCAGCCAGTACGGCACCGAGGCGCCGGTACGGCGGGCGAAGTTCGCCGCCTGCTTGAAGTTCTGCACGGGCAGGATGCCGGGGATGATCGGGATGTCGATGCCGGCGGCACGTACCTTGTCGACGTAGCGCAGGTAGATGTCGTTCTCGAAGAAGAACTGCGTGATCGCCTGGTCGGCGCCCGCATCGACCTTGGCCTTCAGGGCGTCGATGTCGGCGTCGAGGGACGAGGCCTCCGGGTGCTTCTCCGGATAGGCCGAGACCGAGACCTTGAAGTCGCCGATCCGCTTGATGCCGGCGACCAGGTCCGCCGTCTGGGCGTAGCCGCCCGGATGCGGCCGGTAGACGGTGCCGACGCCGTCCTGCGGGTCGCCGCGCAGGGCCACGATGTGGCGCACGCCGGCATCCCAGTAGGATTGCACGACGGCGTCGATCTCCTCGCGGGTGGCGTCGACGCAGGTGAGGTGGGCGGCCGGCTGGAGGCTCGTCTCCTTCACCATCCGCGCGACGGTGTTGTGGGTGCGCTCGCGGGTGGAGCCGCCGGCGCCGTAGGTCACCGAGACGAATTTCGGCTGGAGGGGCGCCAGGCGCTCGATCGAGGACCAGAGGATCTTCTCCATCTCCTCGGTCTTCGGCGGGAAGAACTCGATGGAGACCCGGATCGGACGGTAGCCGTCGCGGCTGGCGCGATGTTGGGAGGCGGAAGGCATCGGGTCGTCCTCTATGTCGGTCGGTTCAGACGGGCGGTGGAGCGGGTCGCTCTCAGGCGACGGCCCGCTCGAGGGTCAGGTGGGGCGGAGCCGCCGCCATCTCGGCCGCAGCGGTGGCGAGCCAGAGCGTCACGGTCAACTGGTCCTCGACCTCGCCGGTGGGCGCCAGGTCCCGGGTAGTGACGGTGGGCAGGCCCGCGTCTTCGAGCCAGCCCGTCACCTGCTCGGGCGCGAAGCCGAGGCGGCGATGGGCCTGCGTCTCCCGCAGGAACTCGAGGTCGTGGGGCGCGAAATCCACCACGAGCAGACGGCCGCCGGGGGCGACGAGGCGGGCGGCCTCGCGCAACGCGCGGGCCGGATCGTCGAGATAATGCAGCACCTGATGCACCACGACGAGGTCGAACCCAGCCCGTCCGAACGGCGGCGCGTGGATGTCGCCCTGGCGCAGATCGACCCGGGCCAGGCCCATGCGTTCCAGGTTGGCCCGCGCCACCGAGAGCATGGCGTGGTTGGAATCGAGCCCCACCGCCCGGACGGCGCGCCCGGCCAGGAGCCCGAGCATGCGGCCGGTGCCGGTGCCGAGATCGACGAGGTTCTGGATCGGCCTGTCGCCGAGCACGTCGAGCACCGCGGCCTCGACGGTGGCCTCCGGCACGTGCAGGGAGCGCAGACGGTCCCATTTCGGCGCCAGACGCGCGAAAAAGGCCTGCGCGGCCTCCGCCCGCTGGGCGCGCACGGCCTCCAGGCGGGCGAAATCCTCCGAGAGCGGCGCGCGGCCGGCGTCGAGACCGGCGACCAGCGGCGCCACCAGGGCGGCGCGATCCTCCACGAGGCGGAAGAAGGCCCAGGCACCCTCGCGATGCCGCTCCACCAAGCCCGCCTCGACGAGCAGCTTGAGATGGCGCGAGATGCGCGGCTGCGACTGACCGAGGATATCGGTGAGATCCGAGACCGAGAGCTCTCCGGCGGCGAGCAGCGCGAGGATGCGCAGGCGCGTCTCCTCGGCGGCTGCCCGCAGGATGGCGAGGGCGTCCGGAAACGGCAGTGCAGTGGCTGGAGGCGATCCCACATGAGACATAAAGATATCTTTATGTGAAAATTTTGGTCCTGACAAGCGCTACCGTCGGTCTCGACGGTCGAGACGTTTCAGGCCGCGTTCCAGAGCCAGGCCGCCCCACGAACGCCGGAGGCGTCGCCGTGCCGGCTCGGCCGGATCGGCGTGTCGAACGCATCCGAGAAGACGTGCGGCGCCACGCGTTCGGGGAGACCCGCGAGAATCTCGGGCACCCGCGAGAGGCCGCCACCGATGACGATGACGTCGGGGTCGAGCAGGTTGACCACGTGCGCGATGCCGCGCCCGAGACGATCGAGGTAGCGCCCGAAGGTTGCCCTGGCGTCCGGGTCGCCCGCCCGCAGGGCTGCGATCACCGCCTCTCCGGTCGTCGTCGCGCCGGTGCGGCGGGCATGGTCGGCGGCCAAGGCCGGACCGGAGAGCCAGGTCTCGAGGCAGCCGTGCCGGCCGCAATGGCAGGCGGGGCCGGGGCGCTCGTCATCGCGCGGGGACGGCAGCGGGTTGTGGCCCCACTCGCCCGCGATCCGGTCGCGCCCCGAGAGGGCACGCCCCTGGAGGGCGATCCCGGAACCGACGCCCGTGCCGAGGATGATCGCCCAGACGATGGGTAGCCCCGCCCCGGCCCCATCGACGGCCTCGGACACCGCGAGGCAGTTGGCGTCGTTCTCCAGGCGCACCGGACGGGCCAGGGCGCGCGCGAGATCCTGGGCGAAGGGCCGGCCGTTCAGCCAGACCGAGTTGGCGTTCTTGACGAGGCCGGTGCGGGGCGAGATCGCACCGGGCATGCCGATGCCGACCGTGCCGACGCCCCCGGCCCGCGCCTCGAGCGCCCGCACCAGATCCGCGATGGCCGCAAGCGTCGCCGGGTAATCGTCCCGCGGCGTGGCGACCCGGTGCTCCGCCCGGGTCGTTCCGTCAGGGTCCAGGGCGATCCCGGCGATCTTGGTGCCACCGAGATCGATGCCGATGCGCAGGGGTTCGGACAGGTCCGGGTTCCGTCAGCGGGCCGGGGCCGGAATCGGCGCCGCGGCGGCGGCAGGCGCGGTCGCCGGGTCCATGTTCGGGGCATGATCCGAGATCTCGGTGCCGATCGAGAACGGGTGCGCCATCACCTGGTTCAGTTTCTCCTGATCGAGCTCGCCCTCCCAGCGGCTGACCACCACGGTGGCCACACCGTTGCCGATGAGGTTGGTGATGGCCCGGCACTCCGACATGAACTTGTCGACGCCGAGGATCAGGGTCATGGCCGCCACCGGCACGGGGTTGTTGGGGATCGCGCTGAGCGTCGCCGCCAGCGTGATGAAGCCGGCGCCGGTGACGCCGGAGGCGCCCTTCGAGGTCAGCATCGCCACCAGGATGATCGTGGCGTACTGGCCGAACGAGAGGTCCGCCCCCACGGCCTGGGCCAGGAACAGCGAGGCCAGGGTCATGTAGATGTTGGTGCCGTCGAGGTTGAACGAGTAGCCCGTCGGGATCACGAGGCCGACCACGGAGTCCGAGGCGCCGAGGCGGCGCATCTTGGTCATCATGTGCGGCAGCACAGTCTCGGAGGACGAGGTGCCGAGGACGATGAGGAGTTCGTCCTTGATGTATGCGAGGAACTTGAAGATCGAGAAGCCGGCCACCCGGGCGATGCCGCCCAGCACCAGGACCACGAACAGGAAGGCGGTGACGTAGAAGGTGCCGACGAGCCAGGCGAGGTCGACGACCTTGCCGATGCCGTACTGGCCGATCGTGAAGGCCATGGCGCCGAAGGCACCGATGGGCGCGAGCTTCACCACGAGGCCGATGATGCGGAAGAAGATCTGCCCCATCGTGTCGATGGCGTGGGTGATGGCCTCGCCGCGCTGGCCCATGCCGGTGACGACGACGCCGGTGAGGATCGAGATCAGCAGCACCTGCAGCAGATCGCCGGTGGCGAAGGCATCGAAGAAGCTCTTCGGAATCAGCGCCATGATGTGCCCGGTCACCGAATCGTCGGCGGCCATCTTGGCGTATTTCTCGACCGACTTGCCGTCGAGCTTCGTCACGTCGGCGTTAAAGCCCGCGCCCGGCTTGACGATCTCGCCGACCAGCACGCCGATGAGGAGCGCGATGGTGGAGACGACCTCGAAGTAGATGAGTGCCTTCAAGCCGACGCGGCCGACCTTCTTCAGGTCACCGATGGAAGCGATGCCGTGCACGATGGTACAAAAGATGATCGGCGCGATCATCATCTTGATCAGCGCGATGAAGGCATCGCCCAACCATTTGACGGACTTGCCCCATTCGGGGTTCAGATAGCCCAGCAGGATGCCGAGTGCGATGGCGATCAACACTTGGATGTAGAGCACCTTGTACCAGGGCTCCTTGGTGGTCCGGCCGGCGCCAGCCTCAACCGTGCCTTGTGTGATGGCCTGGGCCATGATCCCTCCCGCCGCTCTCAGCGCAAGCCGCTGATTGTTAATCCCGACGCTAGCCAGTTTATTCGAGCGGCTCAATCGGGGCGGTCGGCTCACAGTGACAAACCGAAAGGCGTACCACGCAGTCGACACGAAAACGGGTTGAGCGACGCCCCGGACTTCGGGGTCGGGATTCGCGTGCGGTCGTACGGCAGCCGGCGGTCATCCAAAAGGGATAGAGGCCACGATCAGAGCGCGTTCATGCCCGGCACTTCGGTCTTCCAGGCGGCCTAGCCTTCGATAGCCCCCCCGAGAAACCGGTCGCCACGAGCGGCCGGCAAGCCAGGGCCCCGGCTCCGCCCCGCCCAAGCCCGCAAGCCGTTCGGGCCCTGCCGCGCTCCGCGCAGTGTGCAGGTGTCAAAGGACCCGAGACGACGCCGCGGCGCCGGTCGGGCCCGCGGACTCAGGTCTGCTGGGTGCGGCGGGGACGAACGGTCCAACGCTCGAACTCGGCGGCGATGTCGTCTTCGCCCCGCGTCGTACCGTGAGGCTGAGGATTGCCCAGCGCCTGGGACAGGCTCTCGATGACGTCGTCGATCCGCGAGTCGATGTTCTGCGGGGACTCGTGCGCCGGCCCGGGCGCAGGCGCGGGCTCGTGATGGGCCTCGGGCTGCGCCTCTGCCACCGGCGCGGCCTCGACATGGGACGGCTCCTCGTGCGGCGATTCCACGTGAGCGGGCTCGACATGGGTCGGCTCCACGGGGGCCGGCTCGCTGAAGGCGGGCTCCTCGGCGGCCGAGACCGCCCCGGCTGCCGCCACCGGGGCCGCGACGGCGGCGCCGCCGGCCACGCGACGCAGGGCCTTCATCATGCCGTCGCCGTCGCCGGTCCGTGCCGATCCACCGAAGCGGCCGAAGCCGAAGCGCGGCTCCACGAGATCGAGGACCGCGTCGAGGGCGGCGTTGCTGAGGGCGATCTCCCCGGGCTGCGGCGGGCCCTGCAGGGCGATGGCGTGGCGGTCGTAGGCGGCATCCCCGGAGACCTCGGGCCCGAACCAGGCGGGCACCGCGAAGCCGCCGGCCTCGTCCGGCCCATCGAAGGAAACGCTGACGAGATCGAGTTCGCCGGGCACGCTGTAGCGGTCGACCAGCGCTTCCCGGCCACCGCCGAGGGCGATGCCGGTGCGGTCGTAGGCGGCCTTGCCCGAGCAGACGTCCATGAGCGCGTCGCCATGAGCGCGCGGCACATCGGTCCGCTCTTCGCTGGCGGTGCCGTCCGGGGCCGAGGTGACGAGGACGAGGTGGCAGGTCTGGCCGTCGACCCGCACGTAGGAGACGCGCCCGGCCTGGGGCGCGAAGTAGCCTTCGCTGATCCGAGCGGCCCCGCGTTCCTTCCGGATGAGGCGGACCAGGGCGGGGGCCACGAGAAAGCGGCGTACGAGGCTCATCGGCAAACTCCGCGGAAGCGGCCGGCCCAGGGGCGGAGGTCCGGGCTGGCGCTGGCGTCGGGCCCGCCGGCTTCCCTGAAGCGCGGCGAGCCGTCCGGGTCAAGATGGTATCAGGGTCCGGACGAGGCAGGCCGCGCCGCGAAACCATGACATAGGTTATGTCTTTGGGTCATCCCCGGGGTTGTGGGACGAACCGGACAATATTTCTCTCTTCCGGACTAAGCAAAACGACGGCGAAATCAAGACCTTCGCGGCCGGACCACCTGCCCGTCCCCACCCGTCGCCGTTGTCCGCGGGGTTCCATGGGTCCCGGCGGTCGTTCCGAGCGGTCAGACCTGCGGCTTGAAGCGCAGGGAAATGCCGTTCATGCAGTAGCGCAGGCCGGTCGGCGCCGGACCGTCGTCGAAGACGTGGCCGAGATGGCCCTTGCATCGGGCGCAATGGACTTCCGTGCGGGTCATCCAGTGGCTGCGGTCCACCGTCGTCTCAACGGCGCCGTCGATCGGGTCGAAGAAGCTCGGCCATCCGGTGCCGGATTCGAACTTGGTGCCGGTGGCGAAAAGCGGCGCGTCGCAACCGGCGCAGTGGAAGGTCCCTGGCCGCTTCTCGGCGTTCAGGCAGCTCGTGCCGGCCCGCTCGGTGCCGTGCTCGCGCAAAACCCGGTACTGCTCGGGCGTCAGGATGGCGCGCCACTCGGCTTCGGTGCGGGCCTCGATCGCGTCGGTGGGGGCTGTGCTCATGGGCTCTGCTCGCAAGGGTGCACAAGGAAAAGGGTCGGGAACGTCTCTTCCAGATAGGCATCGCCCACCGAAAGGGGAGCCCGCCCCTCAGGCCGTCGCCCCGAGGGTATCGGCCATGCGGGCGCGGCGCGCACCCATGGGCATCTCCGGCCCGATGGTGGTGTCCCGGGCGGTCTGATGCTCCATCTCGGCATTGATCTCACCGCCGAGGAGAACGATCGTTGTGGAGATCCAGATCCAGGTCATGAAGCCGATGGCTGCGCCCAGCGAGCCGTAGGTCTCGTTGTAGTTCCCGAAGCTGGAGACGTACCAGGAGAACAGGATCGAGGCCGCGAGCCAGAGCAGGCCCGCCACCGCGCCACCGACGCCGACCCAGCGCCAGCGCGGACGCTCGCGGCTCGGACCGTAGCGGTAGAGCAGCGACAGCCCTCCGAGCAGCACGACGAGGAGGGCTGGCCAGCGCAGCAGGGCGATGAGCCAAGCGGTGTCGCTCAGGCCCACGAACTTGAACACCACCGGCAGCACCACGATGCCGGTGAGCGCCAGGATCGTGAAGACGAGCGCCCCGATGGTGAAGGTGAGCGAGCGCAGGTTCAGCATGAGGAAGGAGCGCTTCTCCTCCTCCTCGTAGACCACGTTCAGGGCATCGAACATCGCCTTCATGGCGGCATTGGCGCTCCACAGGGAGAGCACCAAGCTGGTGAAGAAGGTCAGGCCGAGGGTGCCGTTGCCCTTGGCTGCGATGCGCTTGACCTGGTCGCCGATGATCTCGATGGCGCCCGACGGCAGCACGCCCCGCATGCTGGCCAGATGCTCGTTGATGGAATTCACGTCGGCCACGAGGCCGTAGCAGGAGACGAGGGCGGCGATGGCGGGAAACAGCGAGAGCAGCGAGTAGAAGGTCACGCCCGCCGCCACCGAGAGCACGCGGTCCTGATTGAACTCGAGGTAGACCCGGTAGAGGATATCCTTCCAGCCCGCCGCCGTGATCTCGGCGGGCGAGTGCGCGGCCCGGCCGCGCGCGATCTGCGTCGCGGCGAGATACTCGGCCGCCGCGCCCGTATGGGAGCGGGCACCGCCCGCACCACCCGACGTCTCGCCGTCCGACGCGGCGGACACGGGCCGGGAGCCACGCTTCGGCGCCGCCGCGAGGGCGATCAGGGCGGTTCCGAGCAGAAGCGTCCAGAGAACCGAGTGGGCGGCATCGCCGGCGGGCGCTGAGGGCGGGCGTGGGGAAGAAGACATCGAGGGACCGGACCGGGCGCCGATGCGGCGCGATGCCTCAACGTGATCCAGGCTTGGCCGTTCCGCCCCTTCGACACGCCGTCGGCGTTCGTGCGCTTCCGGGCGGATCGTGCCGTTTCCGGGCCGACCTAACCCGCAGAAATCATTCCCCTGCCCCGCAGCCAGACCGCGTACCAGTCCGGCCACGCCGCACTCGGTGTACCGGGACGGCCCATGCCGAAGCCGTGGCCGCCGGAGGCGAGCGCATGGAACTCGACCGGCACGCCCGCGTGGCGGCAGGCCTGCGCCATCAGGCGCGTGTTGGCCGGGTCGGAGATCGGATCGTCCTCGGCCTGCACCAGGAAGGTCGGCGGACAGCCACCCCGCACGTGGGTGTCGACCGACCAGGCGGCGGACAGGTCCGGATCGGGGCGGGCGCCGACCAGCATGCGCCGGCTCACCGTGTGGTCGTAGGGCGGTTCCAGGATGATCACGGGGTAAATCAGCGCGGCATCGTCGGGCCTCGCCGACAGCCCGTCGGCGGCATCGACCGCGCGATAGGATGCGAAGGCGGAACGGGTCGCGGCGAGGCCGAGCAGGTGCGCCCCCGCCGAGAAGCCGAGGACACCGACCCGCGCGGGATCGATCCGGTATGAATGCGACCGCGCGCGGATCAGCCTCAGGGCGCGCTGCGCGTCCTGGAGCGGTGCGCAGGGACCGTCACCCCAGCCCTCGCCCGGCAGGCGATAGGCCAGCACGAACGCCGTGACGCCGCGCGCGGCGAGCCAGCGTGCCGCCGGGCGCGCCTCGGTCTCCATCTGGATGCGCCGGTATCCGCCGCCGCCCGCGACCAGCATCGCGGCGCCGGTCGGAACGTCGGGGGTGAAGACTTCCAGCCCCGGCACGGCGATGTTCCGCACAGCCCCCTTGTCGCTCACGGCCTCGGGGCCGGCGGGACCGCCGCCGCCCGGCGGCGTACCGGGCCAGAGCGGGAGGCGAGACTCGGCCGCGAAGGATGCGAGCGGTCCCGCCAGTCCGGCGGAGCCCAAGGCCAAACCGGCGCCGGCCGTGCGGAGCAGCACGCGGCGATCGATCACGTTACCGCGCCGGATCGGCCGGCCGGTAGAGCCCCGCATGGGACTCGCGCAGGATGTTCTTCTGCACCTTGCCCATGGTGTTGCGCGGCAGCTCGTCGACGAAGAGCACGCGCTTGGGACACTTGTAGCGGGCCAGGCGCCCCTCGAGCGTGCGCAGGATGGCGGCCTCGTCCGGCACGTCCGCGCGGCCGACGACCACCGCCGTGACGCCCTCGCCGAAATCCGCGTGGGGCAGGCCGATCACCGCCGATTCGACGACGCCCGGCAGGGCGTCGATCTCGTTCTCGATCTCCTTCGGGTAGACGTTGTAGCCGCCCGTGATGATGAGATCCTTGCCCCGTCCGACGATGTGCACGTAGCCGTCCGGATCGATCTTGCCGAGGTCGCCGGTGACGAAGAACCCATCCGCCTTGAACTCGGCCGCCGTCTTCTCCGGCATGCGCCAGTAGCCCTGGAAGACGTTGGGGCCCTTCACCTCGATCATGCCGACGGCATCGGTGGGGAGCGCCGCGCCGGTCTCCGGGTCGACCACCCGCACGGCGACCCCCGGCAGGGCCGGGCCGACCGTGCCGGCCACCCGCGGCCCCGCATAGGGGTTGGAGGTGTTCATGTTGGTCTCGGTCATGCCGTAGCGCTCGAGGATGGCGTGGCCGGTGCGCGCCTCCCAGTCGCGGTGCGTCTCGGCCAGCAGGGGCGCCGACCCCGAGACGAACAGCCGGATACCGGCGGTGACCTCCGGCGTCAGGCCGGGCTCCTTAAGGAGACGGGTGTAAAAGGTCGGAACACCCATCATCGCGGTGGCGCGCGGCAGCAGGGCGAGCACCCCGGCCGGGTCGAAGCGCCCGAGGAACAGCATGCCGGCGCCGGCCGCCAGAACCGTGTTGGTGGCCACGAACAGGCCATGGGTGTGGAACACCGGCAGGGCGTGGAGCAGCACGTCCTCCGCGGTGAAGCGCCAGGCCTCCGCCAGGGTGCGGGCGTTCGAGGCCAGGTTCTCATGGCTCAGCATGGCGCCCTTAGAGCGCCCGGTCGTGCCCGAGGTGTAGAGGATGGCGGCCAGATCGTCCGGGCCGCGGGCCACGTCGCTGAAGGCTTCGGTCTCGGCATCGGCGGCCTCAGCCACGGTGCCGTGCCCTTTCGCGTCCAGGGTATGCAGCACCGGCACGCCCGCATCCCGCGCTACCGGCGCGAGGGCCTCGCGTCGCGCGGGATCGCAAACGAACATGGCCGGCTCGGCGTCGCCGAGGAAATAAGCGATCTCGGTGGGGGTGTAGGCGGTGTTGAGGGGCAGGAACACCGCCCCGGCCCGCACGGCGCCAAGATACAGGAACAGGAATTCCGGGCTCTTCTCGGCCTGCACCGCCACCCGGTCCCCCGGTTTCACCCCCGCCGCCGTCAGGCAGGCCGCGTAGGCGCCCGAGCGCACGATGAGGTCGGCGTAGGAGTAGCGCGCGGCCTCGCCCGTCTCGAGGAACACCTTGGCGGCGGGGTCCGCCGGGAGGCTGGCGCGGACGAGGTCGAAGAGGTGATTGGACATGGTCGGGATCGATACGCTCTCAAACGTCGAAATCGCAAACGCCGAAATCGCGAACATCGGAGCCGCAGGCGTCGCGGGCGGGTGATGGCTGCCGCCGGAGTCAGGCCTCGGCGAGAGCCACCGCCCGCATCGGCGGCAGGTTGGCGCGAAGTTCGCGGCTCACCGCGCTGGAGGCCGCCACGGTGCCGAGATTGGCATAGGTCTCGTGGTTCTTTTCGATGGCCGAAAGGTCGTAGAGGTAGTTGACCATCAGCCCGCGCGACTGGCTGAGCCCCTTGTCCGAGACGTCGCCGAGGAAGTTCAGGCGCTCCAGCCGGGCGCCGTTGCCGAGATGGAAGCGGGCCACCGGGTCGAGGGGGCGCCCGCGCTCGTTCTTGGCGCGCAGGAAATAGGCCGCCGCCGCCGGGATCATCGCCTTGCGCACGGCCTCGCACTTCGTCTTGTCGTTCTGCCAGTCCGGCTCGTCGATGAGGCGCAAGGCCTCGACGTCCTCGCGGGTCAGCCCCTGCGGCGCGTCCGAGCGGCGCTCGCGGTCGAGCCAGGCCGAGAAGCCGGGCACCGGCGAGAGGGTGACGAAGGTCTTCAGGCTCGGGATCTCCCGGGCGAGGTCCTCGACCACCTGCTTGATCAGGAAGTTGCCGAACGTGACCCCGGCCAGGCCCTTCTGACAATTCGAGATCGAGTAGAAGATCGCCGTGGTGGCGGCCTTCAGGGGCAGGAGATCGCGCTCGTGCGCCAGGATCGGCGCGATGGCGGGACTGATGCCGGCGGTGAGCGCCACCTCGACGAAGATCAGCGGCTCGTCCACCAGGGCGGGATGGAAGAAGGCGAAGCAGCGCCGGTCGGGCGGCTCGATGCGCCGGCGCAGATCGTCCCAGCCCGTGATCGCGTGAACCGCTTCGTAGCGGATGATTTTTTCAAGGATGTGGGCGGGCGTCGTCCAGTCGATGTGGCGCAGCACCAGGAAGCCACGGTTGAACCACGAGGCGAACAGGTGCTCGAAATCGCTGTCGAGGCTGTCGGCGGCATCGATGAGATCGGGGTCGGCCTCCTCGCGCCGGAGTTCGCGGCGCAGGCCGAACAGGTCCTCGCGCATCCGCACCAGGGCGCGGGTGCCGTCCCGGGCCAGATTCAGGCGGCGAATGAGTTCCTGGCTACGGGGCTCGGCGGCATCGTGAAGCGCGCCGAGGGCGGCCCGGGTCGGGTCGGCGCGATAGGCGGCGATCGCCTCGTCCACGGCGGCATGATCGGCCGTGAACTCGGTGGCGACCAGGCGCAGGAAGGCGACGCGCTCGCGGGCCGACAAGGTGGCGTAGCGCTCCAGGATCAGCCGCGCCAGGGCGACGCCGGAGGCCTCGCCCTTCCGAGAGATCAGGTCCTCGCAGAGCTTGACGAGTTCCGGGGCGTTGGCGCGGGCCGCGAGGTCGCCCCGCCCGATGCCGATGAGATCCCGGCCCCGGTCGCTGATCGTCTGGAGCAGATCGCCGAAGAAAGAGATCGCCGCCATGTCACGCCGCCTGACCCTTCGCTCACGCCCGTAGCGGGCGAGCCGATGCCCCGCGTGCGACGGATGCCCGGCCCGGCGGTTACTTTAGGACGGCTCCGGCCCCAGGACCAGTGACCGTGGCCGTAAAGTCCCCCCGGCAAGCGCCGGATGAGCGCTTCAGGCGCCGGAGGCGGGCGCGATCTCGGCCCGGTCGGCCCGCTCCCGCCAATCCTCGACGCCGTGCTGGCGGGCAAAGCGCAGTTCCGCCGCGCGGAGCGCCCGCATGGGGTCGCGCGCCCGGGTGATCTCCACCGAACCGACGGTGAAGGGGACCCCGAGGATCTGCTTGGCAAAGTTGACGCGGTACGTCGCCATCTCAAACTCCCTGGTCGATGAGGCGATGTCGCCGAGGCAGCCATCCCGGCCCCACGAATGCGACGACTCACCGACTCGAACACTGATCAGAACGCAAGTTGCGACGAACGCCAAGTGCACGGGGGATCGAGATGCCGGACCCGCATCAGTCGCCGATAACAACCCGTATATGGGGTGCTTGAAATCCGGTACGAAGTGCTCCGCGACGACATGGCCGTTCGGACCGGCCGAAGACAAAGCCGAACGCCGCGACAGACGAGGCGTAGTTGAGACGCGCCTCCCGCGCCAGATCCGATCCGCCACCGCGCAAGCGACAGGGTCCGCGCGGGTTGCCGAAGCCGGCGCGCGGGCTTAACCGGGCGACGGATGCCGTTCCATCTTCCCATCGTCTCCCGGTGCCGGCACCGACGACGTGCGAGTTCGCCCCCCATGAACGCTGAATCCTGTCCCATGCCCGGGAATCCGGTGCGAACCGGCACGCGGATCGACCGCGCATGAGTGGGACCGGAATCGGCACCGATGCCGGCGCGCACGGCTTCACCACCCGGGCGCGATTCGGCCTGACCCTGATCGCGGGCGGCGCGGTCGCCAACATCTACTACAACCAGCCCCTACTGGCGCTCTTGGTGGCCGAGTTCGGCGAGCGGGCGGCGCTCTGGGTGCCGACGGCGTCCCTGGTCGGCTACGGCCTCGGCATCCTCGGCCTCGTGCCCCTCGGCGACAGCCTCTCGCGGCGCACGCTGATCATCGGGCAGACCCTGGGCCTCGCCTTGGTGCTCCTCGCGGCAGCCCTCAGCCCCAACCTCGCGGCCCTTGCGCTGGCGAGCCTCGTCATCGGGTTCCTGGCCTCGGCGGCGCAACAGGCGGTGCCTTTCGCGGCCGAGCTCGCACCGGATGCGAGCCGCGGCCGCGTGGTGGGGCAGGTCATGACCGGTCTCCTCACCGGCATCCTGCTGGCCCGCACGGCCAGCGGTTTCGTCGGCGCCCATTTCGGCTGGCGCGCAGTCTTCTTCGCCGCCGCCGGCGTGGCGGTGCTGATGGCCGGCATCGCCGCAGCCACCCTTCCCCGCCCGGTCCAGACTCGACCCTTGCGCTACCGCGCGCTGATGGTGTCGATCCTTCACCTCGTGCGCTCGCAGCCCGTCTTGCGCCGCTCCAGCCTTTCGCAGGGCCTGCTGTTCGCCAGCTTCAACGCCTTCTGGACCACCCTCGCCCTTCTCGTGGAAGCGCCCCCCTTCAACCTCAGCGCCGCCGGCGCCGGTCTGTTCGGCGTGATCGGCGTCGCGGGCGCCCTGGTGGCGCCCCTCTCGGGGCGCTTCACCGACCGGCACGGCGCCCGCCCGATGGTGGTGATCGGCGCGCTGTTCGTGGTGGCGGCCTTCGCGGTGCTGTGGGCGGGCGGCACGTGGTCCCTGGTCGCGGTGGGCCTCGGCGTCCTCCTCATCGACATCGGCCTCAACGCCGCGCTGATCGCCAACCAGACCCGGGTCTACGCCCTGGTGCCGAGCGCGCGCGGGCGGATCAACACCGTGCTGTTCACGGTGATGTTCGTGTTCGGGGCGCTCGGCGCCTTCGCGGGCTCGCAGGCCTTCCTCATGGCGGGCTGGTCCGGCGTGTGCGCCGTCGGCATCCTGCTGGCCGGGGCGGGTTTCCTCGTCAACGTGCTGGAGCCGAAGGGCGGCTGACGACCCTCACCGCAGGATGCGCGACAGCCGGCACCAGGCCGCCTTGTCCGGCGGCAGACCGAAGCGCAGGCGCGCGGGCGCCTCGGAAAAGCGCCGGACATAGATCCCGGCCGCGCCGAGACGGTCGAAGAGGCCGGCCGCGTCGGGGAAGTCGGCGGTGCGGAACAAGCAGGTGCCGCCGATCGGCGTGCCGCCGGCCCGCAGGATCATGCGGTCGAGGCGCGCGGCATCCGCCGCCCGGGCAACCGCGGCCTCCCGGCGCCAGGCCGCGTCGGACAGGGCGGCGCGTCCGATGGACAGCGCCGGGCCCGACACCGCCCAAGGCCCGAGCGCCTCGGCGAGGGCGACGGCGAGGGCCGGCTCGCAGAGGGCGAAGCCGAGCCGGATGCCGGCGAGCCCGTAGGTCTTGCCGAAGGAGCGCAGGACCAGGAGGCCCGGGCCGAGGGAGGGCCCCAGGGTCTCGACCGGCTCCAGGTCGGCGAAGGCCTCGTCGACGACGAGGAGGCCGCCGCGGCCCGCGAGGTCGCCCGCGAGCGCCCGCAGCCCGCCGGCCTCCCAGGTCCGCCCGTCCGGATTGTTCGGGTTGACGACGACGACCACGTCGGCGGCGCACGCGGCTTCGAGGCCCGACACGGTCGCGACGGCGTGGCCGGCCCGGCCCCAGGCGGCGGCGTGCTCGGCATAGGTCGGCCCCACCACGGCGACGCGGGCGCGCGCCACCAGACGCGGCAGGGTCTCGATCAGGATCTGGGTACCGGGCGCGGCGACGATCCGATCCGGATCGGCTACCCCGTAGGCGTGGGCGGCGGCCGCGCGCAGGGTGCCGAGGTCGGCGGCCGAGGGCAGGCGGTGGAAGGTGCTGGCCTCCAGCGCCGGACACGGATAGGGCACCGGATTGATCCCCGTGGAGAGATCGATCCAGGGATCGGGCGCTTGCGGGAAGAGGCGCCGGGCGGCATCGAGGTCACCGCCATGGGCGATCCTGTCCCCTGCTCCCGCCCCCGGGCCGCGCGCCATCACCGAGACCGCATGTCCTGGACCGCCCTCACCCATCCGCCCGATACGCTCATCGTTCTGGTGCTCGCCCTCGCCATCGAGGCGGCGGCCGGCTATCCGGACCGGATCTACAGGGCGCTCGGGCATCCTGTCACCTGGATCGGCGCGCTGATCGGGGCCCTCGACCGGCGCTGGAACCGGGGCGGGCCCGCCCGCCGCCGGCGCGCGGGCGTGGCCGGCCTCCTCGTGCTCCTCGCCATCGTCGGCGGGCTCGCCCTGGCGCTGACCGCGCTCTCCGGGGCCGCCGGCTTCCTGCCCGCGCTTCTCGTCCTGGCTCTGTTGGCGGCGAGCCTGCCGGCGCAGCGCAGCCTCCACACCCACGTCGCCCGCGTGGCAGCCGATCTCCGGCGCGACGGGCTCGCGGGCGGGCGCGTCGCGGTTTCGATGATCGTCGGGCGCGATCCCGAGAGCCTCGACGAAGCCGGCATCTGCCGGGCCGCCATCGAGAGCCTCTCCGAAAACTTCTCCGACGGCATCGTGGCGCCGGCCTTCTGGATCGGGGTCGGCGGCCTGCCCGGCGGCGCGCTCTACAAGGCGATCAACACCGCCGACAGCATGATCGGCCACCGCACCCCGCGCCACGAGGCCTATGGCTGGGCCGCCGCCCGCCTCGACGATCTTGTGAACCTTCCGGCCTCGCGGCTGACCGCCCTGCTCCTCGTCGCGGCCGCCGCCATCCATCCCGGCGCCTCGCCCGGCGACGCCTGGCGGGCGGTGCGGCGGGATGCGGGCCGCCACCGGTCGCCCAATGCCGGCTGGCCGGAGGCCGCCATGGCCGGGGCGCTGGGGCTGCGCCTCGCCGGCCCCCGCACCTACGGCGCCACCCGCGTCGAGGACGGCTGGATGGGCGACGGGCGCGCCGAGGCGACGCCGGCCGACGTGGAACGGGCGCTTGCGCTCTACCGCACGGCGTGCGGATTCCTGTTCGGCCTCGCCCTCCTGATCCTCGTCCTCCTCAAGGTTGCCCTCGCATGATCCGGTCGAAGACGACGCGCCCCGGGCGACGCACCGCCCTGGCGCTGGCCGCCCTCGGCATCGCCGCCGCCACGCCCGGCCGCGCGGCCGAGACCGCGCCGACGCCCTACACCGTGACCCGGGATTTCGACGGCGAGACGACGGGCGACAGGGCTTACGACCTCAGCGGCATGGCCTGCCGGCCGCCCGACGCGGACGGCACCCGCCTCTGCGTCGTGGTCAACGACGAGAATCGCGGCGCCCAGTTCGCCCGCCTCGGCGAGACCACGCTGACGCCCGGCGCCACGGCCTACGACCTCGGAACGGCGCCCTCCCCCGACATCCGCGGCACGCCGCCGGCGCAGTACCGGTGCAGCGGCGGCGACGGCAAGTTCAACCAGCTCGACGGCGAGGCCGTCGCCTATGCCGAGCCCTACTTCTACGTCACCGGTTCGCACGGCTGCACCCGGGGCGAGCGCAAGTACAAGCTCTCGTCGATGATCCTCACGCGCCTGCGCCCGAACGCCGACGGCACCGCCGCCGAGACGGTGAGCACCTACCGCCTGTTCGACGCCCTGATGGCCGCCGGCCCGGTGCGCGACTTCGTGCTGCGCGATCTGGAATTCGACTGGAACGCCCTGCCGCCGGAGGGCACGCCGCAGCCGAATGGCCTGAACATCGAAGGGCTCGCCGTCATAGGCGACCGCCTCTATGCGGGCCTGCGGGCGCCGAGCCTCGGAGGCAAGGCTTTCCTCGTCTCGGTGCCCGTCGAGGCGCTGTTCGCCGACGGGAAGACCGCCCTCTCGGCCGAGGTCACCACGATCGCCCTGGAGGCCGGACCGGATGCCGGCATCCGCGACCTGACGATCCTGCCCGACGGACGGATGCTGGTGCTCACGGGCGCGTCCCGCAACGGCCTGCCCGTGCCCTACCGGCTGTCCCTGGCCGACCTGCCCACCGGAACCCTGACCCCGGTCGCGACCATCGCCCCCGTGCGGGGCGAGAACGAGGCGGGCAAGCGCATCGACGGCAAGGCCGAGGCCGTGGTTCCGCTCGGGCCGGGCCGGGTCCTCGTCCTGTTCGACAGCCTGCGCAACGGGGCGCCGCACGCCTACGCGGTGCCGCTCCCGTAGCCTACGCCACCCGGAGGCCGGCGCCCGCATCCGCCGCGACCCGGCGCGCGGCGTCTCGGCGCAGGGCCGAGAGCACCCAGAACATCAGGCTGGCGCCGAGGCCGAGGCAGGCGGCCAGGAAGTACATCGGCGCGAGGTTGCTGCCGGTCTGGTCGCGGATGAACGGCACGGCATTCTGCGCGATGAAGCCGCCGAGATTGCCCACGGAGTTGATCGCCGCGATGCCGGCGGCGGCACTCGCGCCCTTGAGGAAGGTCGCCGGCAGGGACCAGAACACGGGCTGGGCGGAAAAGACGCCGGCCGCCGCCACGCAGAGGCAGGCGAATTTCAGCACCGATCCCGGCACCACCACGCTGAGCACCAGGGCGAGTGCCGCGACGAGGCCCGGTACCACCACGTGCCAGACCTGGTCGCCCGTCCGCGCGGCGCGACGGGGCACCCACCACAGGGCCAGCGCGGTGATCAGCCACGGGATGATGTTGATGAAGCCGTTGAGGGTGTTCGAGACCGCGAAGCTGCGCACCACCGTGGGCAGCCAGTAGCTGAGGCCGTAGGCGGCCAGCGGGAAGGCGATGTAGACGGAGGCGAGCATCCAGACCCGCCGGTCGAGGAGGGCCGCGAAGGGGTTGCCGTGCTCGACCTTGCCCCCCGACTCGCGCTCGGCCGCGAGGGTGCGGCTCAGCCAGTCCCGCCCCTCCGGCTTCAGCCAGGGCGCCTGGTCCGGCCCGTCGGGCAGGATGCGCAGGACGATGACCGCCAGCGCCAGGGCGGGGATTCCGGTGGCCACGAACACCCATTGCCAGCCCTTGAGGCCGAGGGTGCCGTCGAGGTCGAGGAGCGCGCCGCCGATGGCTGCGCCGACCGCGTTGGCGAGCGCGCTCGCGATCATGAACCAGCCGATCATCCGCGCCCGGTGCGATTGCGGGAACCACAGGGTCAGGGCGAACAGGACACCGGGGAAGAACCCCGCCTCCGCCACGCCGAGGAGGAAGCGCAAGGCGTAGAACATCGTCGTATTCTGCGTGAAGCCGAGGAGAATCGTGATGACGCCCCAGGTGAACATGATCCGGGCGAACCAGCGCCGGGCGCCCACCCGCTCCAGGATCACGTTGCTCGGCACCTCGAACAGGAAGTAGCCGAGGAAGAACAGCGAGGCGCCAAGCCCGTAGACGCTCTCGCTGAGGCCGAGATCGCCCACCATCTGCAGCTTGGCGTAGGAGATGTTCTGCCGGTCGATATAGGCGATCAGGTACATCAGCCCGAGGAGCGGCATCAGCCGCAGCGTCACGGTACGGATCGTCGCCGCGGCGACGCGCGCATCCGCCTGGGGAGGGGCCGGGCTCATCGGGTGCTTCCTCGTCGCACCCGTTCGGTGCGGGCGTTCCGGAGCCGAGCCTAATCCGTTCGCCCGCTACAACGCCAGGGCGAGCAGCGCGTCGCAGGCGACATGCGCTTCGAGATGATCGGCGAGGCGATCGAGCACCGCCTCGATGCCGGCCTCGTAGGCGAGCCCGCTCGGCGCCGCCCCGAGACGGCCGAGCCAGGCGCCGCGCTGCCGGTCGTCGGCGAAGAGGCCGTGCACGTAGGTGCCGGTGACGAGGCCATCGGCCGAGACCGCGCCGTCGAAGCGCCCGTCCGCGAGCCGGATCGCCGGGCGCGCCGTATCCGGCCCGGTGGTGTCGCCCACATGCATCTCGTAGCCCGAGAACGGCACGCCGTCGGCCAAGCTGGTGCCGGTGACGGCGGCCAGGTGCTTGAGCGGAGTCATCACGGTCCCGATGTCGAGGAGCCCGAGGCCCGGCACCGAGCGGGGCGCGCCCTCGATGCCGTGCGGGTCGTCGATGCGCCGGCCGAGCATCTGGTAGCCGCCGCACAGCCCGAGCACCCGCCCGCCCCGCCGGACATGGGCGCGCAGGTCGATGTCCCAGCCCTCGGCGCGGAAGGCCTCGAGATCGTCGATGGTGGTCTTCGAGCCCGGCAGCAGCACGAGGTCGGCCACCGGGATCGGTTCGCCCGGGCGCACGAGCATCACCGCCACGTCGGGCTCGGCCCGCAGCGGGTCGAGGTCGTCGAAATTGGCGATGCGCGGCAGCACCGGCACGGCCACGACCTTGCGCCGGGCCGCGCCGGCGCCCGAGCCGGCGAGTCCGAGGGCATCCTCCGCCGGCAGGCGCGCCGCGTCGGGAAAGTGCGGGATCAGGCCGAAGCTCGGCCAGCCGGTCGCCCGCGCGATCGTCGCCATGCCGTCGGCGAACAGGCTCGGGTCGCCGCGGAAGCGGTTGACGAGGAAGCCCCGGATCATCGCCGCATCGGCCGGATCGATCACCGCCTTCGTGCCGACGAGGCTGGCGATGACGCCGCCCCGGTCGATGTCGCCGAGCAGGATCACCGGCGTGTCCGTCGCGCGGGCGAACCCCATGTTGGCGATGTCGCCGGCCCGCAGGTTGACCTCGGAGGCCGAGCCGGCGCCTTCCACCACCACGAGGTCGGCCTGCGCCTTCAGATACGAAAAGCTCTCCAGCACGGAGGCGAGGAGGCGCGGCTTCCAGGCCTGGTAGTCCCGCGCCTTGGCGGTGCCGACCATGCGGCCCTGGACCACGACCTGGCTCCCGGTCTCGCTCTCGGGCTTCAGCAGCACCGGGTTCATGTGCACGGAGGGCGCCACCCCGGCCGCCCGCGCCTGCAGCGCCTGGGCCCGGCCGATCTCGCCGCCATCGGCGGTGACGGCGGCGTTGTTCGACATGTTCTGCGGCTTGAACGGGCGCACGGCGAGCCCCCGCCGCGCGAAGACACGGCACAGGCCGGCGACGATCAGCGACTTGCCGACATCCGAGCCGGTGCCCTGGATCATGATGGCGCGGGTCATCGGACAAGGGCCTGTCGGCGGAGACGGCGACGCGTCGAAGCCGCGAAGCCGTCGATCAGGGGCGAAGGTGCTGGGTCGCCTTCTGCTGCTGATCGAGCACGCTGGCAATGAGGGCGTCGCATTCCGGCTTCGCACCGTTGCAGACGGCGCGCAACTGCACCTCGATCCGATCGCCCGTGCGAACGACCTGACGGCAGATGAATGCCGGAAACTGCCCGGATTTCGGCTTGGCGAAGGTCCAGAGGATCAGGCGGCGGGGCTCCTCCGCGGCGATGAAGTCGGCCGTGTCGAGCACGACGCGACCGCCCGCACGGGTGATGTCACCCACGATCCGGTCGATGGAGGTCGCCTCGTACCCGCACAGGGGTTCCGCGCTCGCGGGTGACACCAGAACCGACACGCACAACAAGGAAAACCAGCGCTTCATGCCCGGCACCTTCTGGTAGAACAGCCGCGACAGGCGCAGGTTTGGCGCATCCGATCAACCGGGCTTCGATCCCGTTCCGCCGGCGTCGACAGAAATCGATGTCTAGAACTCGATTCCCTCCTGCGCCTTCACCCCGGCGGCGAAGTGGTGCTTCACGGATGCCATCTCGGTGACGAGATCGGCGGCCTCGATCAGGGCCGGCTTGGCGTTGCGGCCGGTGACGACGACGTGCAGGTCCGGCCGGCGCGCCCGGAAGGCCGCCACCACGGCGTCGAGGTCCAGGTAGTCGTAGCGCAGGGCGATGTTGAGTTCGTCCAGCACCACGAGGCGGATCGTCGGGTCGGCCATGAGGTCGAGGGCCTTGGCCCAGGCGTGCTCGGCGGCGGCGATGTCGCGGGCCTTGTCCTGGGTCTCCCAGGTGAAGCCCTCGCCGAGCGTATGCCAGTCGATCCGGTCGCCAAAGGTCTTGAGGGCGTGCTTCTCGCCCGTGTCCCAGGCGCCCTTGATGAACTGCACCACGCCGACGCGCCAGCCGTGGCCCAGCGCACGCAGCATCAGCCCGAGGGCCGCCGTGGTCTTGCCCTTGCCCGGGCCGGTATTGACGATGAGGAGCCCCTTCTCGATCGTCTTCTCCGCCACCTCGGCGTCCTGGACGGCCTTGCGCTTCTCCATCTTTTCGCGGTGGCGGTCGGCGTCCGTCATGGGGTGGCTCCGGGTTGGGGTTTCACGATCAGGGGAAGGCCCGCCACGGTAAGGACGACGTGGTCGGCCCGGGCCGCGAGGCGCTGGTGCAGGCGCCCGGCCGCATCGCGGAAGCGTCGGGCCAGCGCGTTCTCCGGCACGATCCCGAGCCCGACCTCGCTGCCGACGAGGACCAGCGGGCCGGGCGCCGCCGCGCAGGCCGCGAGCAGCGCGGCGGTGGCGGCCTCGAGGTCGGCCTCCGACAGCATCAGGTTGGTGAGCCAGAGGGTCAGGCAATCGACCAGCACCGGTCCCGTCGCGGCGGCGACCGCCTCGGGCAGGGCGAGCGGCACGTCCCGCGTGATCCATCCCTCCGGGCGGCGGGCGCGGTGGAGCGCGATGCGCTCCCGCATCTCGTCGTCCCAGATCTCCGCGGTGGCGAGGTAGAGCCACGGAGCCGGGCAGGCTTCGATCAGCGCCTCGGCATGGGCGCTCTTGCCCGAGCGCGCGCCGCCGAGCACGAGGGTCATTCGGGGAGTCGGGTGCGGCATGCGGAACGCTGTGCCCGAATTCGGGGCCTCCGGTCAAAGGCGGGAAACCCGTGCGGACCGCGTTGTCAGCGCATCGGCGACCGCGTAGAAGCGTGGATCGGACGGTGCCCCGGCAACGGGGTGAAAAGGGAATGCGGTGAGGGGGCGACCCTGAAACCGCGGCTGCCCCCGCAACTGTGAGCGGAGACGGGACTGCCATCGGCCACTGGAGCGATCCGGGAAGGCGGCAGGACCAGCGACCCGCGAGCCAGGAGACCTGCCGTCCAGAGGGGACTTGTCGTCCCTCCCGCTCGATGACGGCCGCCGGCGGGGCGGCCAGGAGATGAACCGATGTCGACCAACACCCTCGTCCTGACCGGCACCCGCACCAACGAGCGCCTCGGCGCCGTGCTCGTGGCCGCCTTCCTCGGACTCGGCCTCGTGTTCATGGCGGGCTTCGCCCCGGCGATGGCGCTGCACAACGCGGCGCACGACTTCCGCCACAGCCAGAACTTCCCCTGCCACTGAGCGCCTCCGCTTAAGGCAGACACCCCCATGATCATCCGGCTCGTGTCGGCGGCCCTGGTCGCCGGCTTCCTCGCGGCTGTCGTCGCGACGGGCCTGCAGCTCGCGCTCACCTCGCCGCTCATCATCGCGGCCGAGCGCTTCGAGACGCAGGCCTCCGCCGCGGACCCCGCCCTGCTGTCGCCGGCCTCGCTGATCGTGCGCGTCCATGGCGGCCACGATCACGGCACCCAGAATAACGGTTCTCGGGATCCGTCGGTGGCGGGCGGCGAGGTCGCGCCCGTGTGGGAGCCCGGCCCCGGCCTGCCGCGCATGGCCTTCACGGCGCTCGCCACCCTGGTGGGCGGCGTCGGCTACGCGTTCCTGCTCGGCGCCGTGCTCCTCGCCTGCAACCGCGAGCCCGACCCCGAGACCGGCCTGCGCTTCGCCGTCGGGGGCTTCCTCGCGGTGGCGCTGGCCCCCGCCCTCGGGCTGGCCCCGGAACTCCCCGGCATGGAGGCGGCGCCCCTCGCCGACCGCCAGTTCTGGTGGGTGATGACGGCGGCCGCCACCGCCATGGGGCTCTACCTCATCGCGATCCGGCGCGCGCCGATCACCATCGCGGGGGGCATCGTGCTCCTCGTGGCCCCCCACCTCGCGGGCGCTCCAGAGGCGAGCCACGCCGCCTCGAACCTGCCGGCCTCCTACGCGGCACAGTTCGCCGCCCGCTCCCTCGGCATCGCCTTCGTGTTCTGGGCGGTGATCGGGCTGGCCTATGGCTGGGCCTGGACCCTGTTCGGCAAGCCTCGGACGGCCCATGCCTGACAGCGCGCCCGTCACGCTCTACGTCTGCGCCACCTGCCGGGCGGCCGGCGACGCCTCCGAGCCGCGCGCCGGAGCGCGCCTGCTCGCCGCCCTCCAGGAGGCGGTGAGCGCGGGCGATTACCCCGGCATCGCGGTCGAGAGCGTCGAGTGCCTCTCGGTCTGCAAGCGCCCCTGCACCGTGGCGGTCGCCTCGGAAGGGCGCTGGACCTACGTCTACGGCGACCTCGACCCGGTCGCCTCCGCCGGCACCATCCTGGACGGCGTCGCGCTCTATGCCGAGACGCCGGACGGCATCGTGCCGTGGAAGGCGCGGCCCCAGGAATTCCGCAAGGGCGTCGTCGCCCGCATCCCGCCTTTTCCGCCGCTCGCGGCGCCCCGCATCACGGACGCCGCCGAATGACCCTCGTCGCCAAGATCCCCTGCACCATCGTCACGGGCTTCCTCGGGGCCGGCAAGACCACGCTGGTACGCCACCTCGTGGAGAACGCGAACGGCCGGCGCCTCGCCATCATCGTCAACGAGTTCGGCGATATCGGCTTCGACGGCTCGTTCCTGGCCGCCTGCGGCATCGAAGGCTGCGGCGACGAGGACATCGTCGAGCTCGCCAACGGCTGCATCTGCTGCACCGTGGCCGACGATTTCGTGCCGGCCCTGAACAAGCTCCTCGACCGGACCGACCCGCCCGAGCACATCCTGATCGAGACCTCGGGCCTCGCCCTGCCCAAGCCCCTGGTCCAGGCCTTCCAGTGGCCGGCGATCCGCTCGCGGGTGACGGTGGACGGCGTGGTCGCGGTCATCGACGGGCCCGCCGTGGCGGCCGGCTTCTTCGCCGACGATCCGGCGGCTTTGGCTGCCCAGCGCGCGGACGATGCCAGCGTCGACCACGACAATCCCCTGGAGGAGGTGTTCGAGGACCAGCTCCTCTGCGCCGACCTGGTGGTGATGAACAAGGTGGACCTCCTCGACGCGGCGGGCCGCGACAAGGTCCGCGCCGAGGTCGCCGAACACCTGCCCCGCGCCGTGAAGATGGTGGAGGCCGAGCACGGCCGCCTCGACCCGCGCGTGATCCTGGGGATCCAGGCGGCGGCCGAGGACGACCTCGACGCGCGCCCCTCCCACCACGGCGAGGGCGAGGACCACGACCACGACGATTTCGACTCGGTGGCGCTGCCCGTGCGCGCCTCGGCCTCGGCCGACGACCTCGCCCTGCGCGTTGCCCGCGCCGCGGAGACGGAGGGCGTTCTGCGCATCAAGGGCTTCGCCGAGGTGACCGGCAAGCCGATGCGCCTCGTGGTCCAGGGCGTCGGCGCCCGCGTGAGCCACCATTACGACCGGCCCTGGAAGTCCACCGAGCCCCGCGACGGCCGCCTCGTGGTCATCGGCCTGAAGGGATTCGACCAGGGCGCCGTCGCCGCCGCCCTGGCGGGATAAGCCCCCTCCATGCACCTGATCCGCATCGATACGGTCTCCCTCGACGAGGGCGAAGCCGCGGTCGATCTCGGGCAGGCGCCGGGGGACATCGCCTTCCTGTCCTTCACCGATTCCGACCTGTTTGGCATGGCGCAGGCCCACGCGGCGGTCTTTCCGGCGGGGTCTGGCGAGGCCCCGACCCTGCGGCTCGCCAAGCTGGCCAAGCTGCGCCACCCGATGTCGGTCGACCTCTACGTCGACACGGTGATCGCGCACGCGCGGATCGTCGTGATCCGCTGCCTCGGCGGGCTCGATTACTGGCGCTACGGCATCGAGCGCGCGGCCTCGGCCGCCCGCGCCCGAGGTGTGGTCCTCGTGGTGCTGCCGGGCGACGACCGGCCCGATCCGCGCCTCGACGCCTATTCCACGCAGCCCGACCTCGCCCCCGCCTTCGACGCCTATTTCCGGGCCGGGGGGGCGGCGAACCTGCGCCGCCTCGTCGGGCGCATCGCCGCCGAGATCGGATATGCGGCGGTGGTCGAGCCGCCCCTTCCCCTGCCGCGCGGCTTCGTCTGCTGTCCCGGCTGCGGCCCCGTCGACGACGGACAGGCTCTGGCTGCCGGGCGGCCGTTTCAGACGATTCCGGAAGAGGCGCCGCTGGCGCTGCTGGTGGTCTACCGGTCGAGCGTGCTCTCCGGCGACACCGCGCCGATCGCGTCCTTGAACGCGGCGCTCCAGGCCCGTGGCCTCGCGGTGCTGGCCGTGGCGGTGTCGAGCCTGAAGGACCCGGCCGCGACCGAGCCCCTGCGGGCGGCCATCGCGACGCACCGGCCCGCCATCGTCATCGCCGCCACCGCCTTCTCGGCCCGGGAGGATGCCGGCTTCGTCCTCGACGACGCCGATTGCCCGGTGATCCAGGCCTTCAGCATCGGCGCGGCGCGGGACGCCTGGACCGCCTCGGCGCGGGGCATGGGTGCGGCCGACCTCGCCATGCAGGTCGCCCTACCGGAATTCGACGGGCGGCTCTCCGGGTTCCCGATCTCGTTCAAGGAGGAGGGTCCGGAGACCGAGGGCTTCGCCGAGCGCCGCGCCGTGCCGCATGCCGAGGGCATCGCGGCGCTGGCCGCGCGCGCCGCCGCCTGGGTCCGCCTCGCGCGCCTGCCCTGCGCCCAGCGCCGCATCGCCCTGGTGCTCTCGGACTATCCCGCCCGCGGCGGCCGCGCGGGCTTCGCGGTGGGCCTCGACACCCCGGAGAGCGCACGGGCGATCGTGGCGGATCTCGCCCAAGCCGGCTACGCCGTCGGCGCGCTGCCCGAGGCCGATGCCCTGATGCAGGGATTGACGGGGGGGCCGAAGGATTTTTCCGTCGCCCTCGAGGCCTATCGCGTTTGGCTCGGCACGCTGCCGGATGCTGCCCGCGCGACCCTCGACGCCGAATGGGGACCGCCCGAGGCCGACCCGCTCTGCCGGGACGGCGCCTTCCGCTTTCCATGCGTGGAGGCCCGTCCTCATACGGTCGAGGCGGGAAGCACAAGTCCCCTCTCCTGGAAGGAGAGGGACAGGGTGAGGTGTGGTCCACATCCGGAGAGGTCACACACCTCACCCCAACCCTCTCCTTCCAGGAGAGGGAGCCCGTCGCACCCCGCCTCGACCTCAGGCGATGTTCGGATGTCGTCGCCGCGCGCCGATGAGGCGCCAGGCGGACGCCTCGCCGTGTTCCTCCAGCCCGATCGCGGACGGTCGGCGGACCGGAAGGCCGCCTATCACGACCCCGACGTGGTGCCGACCCACGCCTATCTGGCGTTCCATCTCGGGCTCCGCACCCGGTTCGACGCCCTGGTTCATCTCGGCACCCACGGCACCACCGAATGGCTGCCGGGCAAGGCCGTCGCGCTGTCGCCGGACTGCTGGCCCGCCCGCGCGGTCGGGGCGCTCCCGGTGGTCTATCCCTTCATCGTCGACGATCCGGGCGAGGCCGCGCCCCTGAAGCGGCGCCTGGGCGGCGTCGCCCTCGGTCACCTGACGCCGCAGACCGGCGTGACGGGCCTCGACCCCGACGCGGCGCGCCTGCGCGAACTCGTGGAGGAATATTCCGCCGCCAGCGTGCTCGACCCGCGCCGCGCCGCGATCCTGGCGCGCACCATCCTCGACGAAGCGACGTCGGCCGGGCTCCTCACGGGCGCCGGCATCGACGCCGACACCCCGATGCCGGACGCGCTGGCGGCCCTCGACGCGCATCTCTGCGATCTCGGCGAGGTCACCGCCCGCGACGGGCTCCACGTCTTCGGCCGCGCCGACCCGGAGGCGCCCGCCGCCGTGGCGGCCTGCGCCGAGGCTGAGCGCCTCGGCCTGCTGCGCGCCCTCGACGGACGCTTCGTGCCGCCGGGGCCCGCCGGCTCGCCGTCGCGCGGGCGCACCGACGTGATGCCGACGGGGCGAAACCTCGCCACCCTCGATCCGCGCAGCCTGCCGACCCGGGCCGCCACCACCCTGGGCGCCAGGGCCGCCGACGCCGTGGTCCTGCGCTACCTGCAGGACGAGGGCGAGTATCCGGCCCGGATCGTCATGGACCTCTGGGCCTCGCCGACCCTGCGCACCGGCGGCGAGGACATCGCCCACGCCCTGGCGCTGATGGGCGTGCGCCCGGTCTGGGACCATGCCTCCACCCGGGTCACCGGATTCGAGGTGCTGCCGCTGGCGCTCCTCGACCGGCCGCGCATCGACGTGACGGTGCGGGTCTCCGGCGCCTTCCGCGACACCTTCCCGGAGACGCTGTCGCTCCTCGCCCGCGCCGCCGTGGCGGTGGCCGCCCGTGACGAGGAGGAGGACGCCGAGAACCCGCTGGCCGCCGCCCGCCGCCGGGGCGAGGCACCGGCCCGCGTCTACGGCGCGGCGCCCGGGCGCTACGGCGCGGGGGCCGGAGGCCTCGCCCTCGACGGGGCCTGGGACAATCGCGACGATCTCGGGCGCGCCTACCTGGACGCCACCTCCCACGCCTATGGCGGCAAGGCGGACGCCGCGGATGCGGGCTTCGCCGCGCGGGTCGCGGACGCCGACGCCTACGTGCACGCCTTCGACGTGGCCGAGCGCGACCTCCTCGACGGCGACGCCGCCGTGGAGGCGATGGGCGGCTTCTCGGCCGCCGCCGCCCTGACGGGGGCGCGGCCGGCCCTCTACAGCCTCGACGTCGCCACGGCCGAGACCCCGAAGGCCCGCACCGCCCGCGAGGACGCCGCCCGCCTGATCCGGGGGCGCCTCGCCCACCCGCGCTGGATCGCGGCGCAGCTCCGGCACGGCTATCGCGGCGCCCAGGAACTGGCGCAAGGGGTCGACGCGGTGTTCGTCCTCGCCGCCACCACGGACGCGGTCTCGGACGCCGACCTCGACCGCCTCTACGGGGCGATGATCGCCGACCTCGAGACCTTCGAGACCCTGCGGGCGGCCAATCCGGAGGCGGCCCGCGCCATCCTCGAGCGCTTCGACGAGGCCCGCCGGCGCGGTCTCTGGACCACCCGGCGCAACGCCATGGCTGCCGATGAGATGGCGGCCGATGAGCTGCTGCGCGAGGCGGCGGAATGAGCGCGCCCCGCCGCGTCGCGCCGGAGGCGCCGAGCCGGCGCGGCTGGTGCCCGAGCCTCGCCCGGCCGATGCCCACCGGCGACGGCCTCCTCGCCCGCGTCCACCCGCCCCTCGGGCGCCTCACCCCGGCCCAGGCCCGGGCGGTGGCGGACGCCGCGCGCCGTTACGGCAACGGCCATGTCGACGTGACGGCGCGGGCCAACCTGCAGATCCGCGGCGTCACCGAGGCGACCCGCTGCGGCCTCGCCGAGGCCCTGGCGGCCATCGGGCTCGGCGATGTCCGCCACGACGGGGGACCGCAGCGGCTCACCCTGACCACGCCGCTGGCGGGGCTCGACTGCGATGCGGTCCCGGCCCTGGCCCGGGCCATCGAGGCGATCGGGCTGGCGATTCCCGGCCTGCCGCCGAAAACCCTGGTCGCCATCGAGTCGGCCGCGTACGGCCTCACCCTCGGCGCGGCGGAGGCCGACCTCCACGGCGTCGTCACCCGCGAAGGCCTCGCCCTGCACCTCGCCGGCGACGCGGCCTGGTGGCGGCTGACCGATGATGCGGAGACCGTCGTGGAGGCGGCCCTGCGCCTGCTGGCGGCGAGCGGGCACCGCCGGATGCGCGATGTCCCGGCCTCCGCCCGGGCGGAGGCCCTGGCGCGCTTTGCCCTGCGACGCATCCCGGCCCCGGCCGAAGTGTCCGCCCTGAGCCCGGGCTTGCGGGCTCTGCGAACGCTCGTCAGGCCCGAGCGCGGGTCCCCTCTCCTGGAAGGAGAGGGACAGCCTGAAATGTGCGGATCATCCGGAAAGGTCACACACCTCACCCCAACCCTCTCCTTCCAGGAGAGGGGGTTCCTACGATCCTCACCCCCGATGGCGGATGGCGCCCTCGCCCTCCTGGTCAATGCCCCCTTCGGCCGCTGCACGGCCGACGCCCTCGACCGTCTCGCCGACGCGGCGGACAGCCTCGGCGAGGACGGCCTGCGCCTCTCGCAGACCCGGGGCTTCCTCCTCGTCTGCGCCGATGCCGCAGCCGCCGAGGCCGCGCGCGAAACCCTGGCCGAAGCCGGCTTCCTGACGCGGGCTGACGATCCGCGCGGGGCGGTGGCCGCCTGCCCGGGGGCGCCGGCCTGCGCGTCGGGCTCGACCCCGACCCTAAACGACGCGGCCCGCCTGGCCGAGGCGTTCCGGCCCTTCGCGGCGCGTGGCCTGCGCGCCCACGTCTCGGGCTGTGCCAAGGGCTGTGCCCATCCGGGGGCCGCCGACCTCACCCTCGTCGGGCGGGACGGGCACTACGACGTGGTGCTGTCCGGGCGCCCGGATGCGTTGCCGGCGACGCGCCTCCCTTTCGAGGCCGCGCTGGAGCGCGTAAGGAGGGCTGATTCGGCACTCCCCCTCGCCCAGATCGTCCCAGAACACCCGCCAGGACCACGACCGTCATGAGTTCCCGCCTCGACTACCTGCGTGACGGAGGGGCGATCTACGCCCGCTCCTTCGCGATGATCCGGGCCGAGGCCGATCTCGCGCGCTTCCAGGGCACCGCCGAGCGGGTCGTGGTGCGGATGATCCATGCCTGCGGCATGACCGACCTGCCGCGCGACGTGGAGGCCTCACCCGATTTCGCGCAGGCCGGCGAGGCCGCCTTGAAGGCCGGCGCGCCGATCCTGTGCGACGTCCGCATGGTCGCCGACGGGGTCACCCGGGCCCGGCTGCCCGCCGACAACAGGGTGATCTGCACCCTGAGCGATCCGCGCGTGCCGGAGCTGGCCGCCGCCATGAACACCACCCGCTCGGCCGCCGCCATGGAACTCTGGCGCGAGCACCTGCCCGGCAGCATCGTGGCGGTGGGCAACGCCCCGACCGCGCTGTTCCGCCTGCTCGAACTCCTCGACGAGGGCATAGCCCCGCCGGCCGCCGTCATCGGCATCCCGGTCGGCTTCGTCGGCGCCGCCGAGTCGAAAGAGGCGCTCGCCCGCGACGGCCGGGTGCCCTTCATCGTGGTCCACGGCCGGCGCGGCGGCAGCGCCATGACGGCCGCGGCCGTCAACGCGCTCGCGCAAGAGATCGAGTGATGGAGTCGGGCGAGCGGCTTCCCCCCGAGGTAGCGGAGCAGACCGAGGTCCCGCGCGCGGCGACCACCGGCACCCTGTTCGGGGTCGGCATGGGCCCGGGCGAGCCGGACTACCTCACCGTGCGCGCCATGCGGGTGCTGGAGCGGGCCCCGGTGCTGGTGCATTTCTGCAAGAAGGGCCGGCGCGGCAACGCCCGCACCATCGCGGACGCGGTGCTGGCCGCCGAGCCGGGGCGCGAGTACCCGCTGGTCTATCCCTACACCACCGAACTCCACCCGGAGCACCCGGACTACGTCGCGGCCCTCGCGGCCTTCTACGACGACGCGTCCGCGCGCCTCGCCGACCATCTCGGCGCGGGCCGGGACGTGGCGATCCTGTCGGAGGGCGACCCGTTCTTCTACGGTTCGTTCATGCACCTGTGGCGCCGCCTCAAGGACCGCTTCCCCGTGGAGGTGGTGCCCGGCGTCACCGGCATGTCCGGCTGCTGGACCCGGGCCGGGACCCCGATCACCTGGGGCGACGACGTACTGACCGTGCTGCCCGCCACCCTGCCGCACGCCGCCCTGGTGGAGCGCCTGCGCGCCACGGACGCCGCCGTGCTGATGAAGCTCGGCCGCCACCTGCCCAAGGTCCGGGCGGCGCTCGCCGAGGCCGGCGTGCTGGAGCGCGCGGTCTATGTCGAGCGCGGCACCATGGCGGGCGAGCGGGTGATCGCCCTCAAGGACAAGCCCGACGACGTGGCGCCCTACTTCTCGATGGTGCTCCTGCCCGGCGAGGGACGCCGGCCGTGAGCGGCCCCGCTGCGGGGACCGGCTCGGTCACGGTCATCGGATTGGGCCCGGGCGATCCGCGCCTGCTGACGGCCGCCGCCCAGGAGGCCCTGGCCCAGGCGCAGGACCTCATCGGCTACATCCCCTACGTCGCCCGCGTGCCCGAGCGGCCGGGGCTCGTCCGCCACGCCAGCGACAACCGCGTCGAGGTCGACCGGGCGCGCCACGCCCTCGAACTCGCCGCCTCAGGCCGGCGCGTCGCGGTGGTCTCGGGCGGCGATCCCGGCGTGTTCGCGATGGCGGCGGCCGTGTTCGAGGCGGTGGAGGCCGGCGACCCGGCCTGGGCCCGGCTTTCCATCACGGTGGAGCCCGGCATCACCGCGATGCTGGCGGCGGCCGCGCGCCTCGGCGCGCCGCTCGGCGGCGATTTCTGCGCGATGTCGCTCTCGGACAACCTCAAGCCCTGGGAGGTCATCACCGCCCGGCTGGAGGCGGTGCTGCGGGCGGATTTCGTGGTCTCCCTCTACAACCCGATCTCCTCGGCACGGCCCTGGCAGCTCGGCAAGGCCCTGGATCTCGCCGCCGGAATCCGGCGCGGCGACACGCCGGTGATCTTCGCCCGCGCGGTCTCGCGGCCCGACGAGGCGATCCGGGTGCTCACCCTCGACGCGGCCTTCACGGCGACGGCCGACATGGCCACGATGGTGATCATCGGCGCCTCGGCCACCCGCCTGATCCCGCGCGGCGACGCGACGCCCTTCGTCTATACGCCGCGCAGCGTGCCGGCGGCGTGATGCGCGCGTCGGCGCTGGCGTCAGAAGGCGGCGATCCACGCGAGGGCGGCCCCGGCGTCCGGCACGCTCGGCACGTCCGGCTTCTCCGGACGGGCCACCATCACCACGGCCAAGCCCAGTGCCCGCGCCGCCGCGATCTTGCCGTAGGTGGCGTCCCCGCCGGAATTCTTGCTGACCAGGATCTCGATCGCGCTCCCGGCCAGGAACGCCGCCTCGGCGGCCTCGTCGAAGGGGCCGCGCGCCTGGATGGCGGTCAGCCTCGGCACCGCCAGATCGATGCCCTCGATGGCCCTCACCACGTAATCGTGCTGCGGCGCGGCGGCGAAGGCGCCGACCTCCTGGCGGCCGATGGTGAGGAAGACCCGGCGCGGCGCGGGGCCGAGCGCCCGGGCGGCGGTGGCCATGTCGGGCACCTCGGTCCAGCGGTCGCCGGCCACCGGCCTCCAGGCCGGGCGGCGGATCGCCAGCAGGGGCGTCCCGGTCCGGGCGCAGGCTTCGGCCGCATTGGCGCTCATCCGGGCCGCGAAGGGATGCGTCGCATCCACCACGAGGTCGGTGCGGTCCTGGGCGAGCCACGCGGCCAGGCCCTCCGCGCCGCCGAAGCCGCCGATGCGGGTCGGTACGGGCTCCGCCTTCGGCTGGCTGGTGCGGCCGGCGAGCGACAGGGTGACGGCGCAGGGCCGCTCCGCCGCAAGAAGCCCGCGTACCAAGAGCCCGCGCACCAGGGCGCTCGCCTCGCCGGTGCCGCCCAGGATCAGTATCCGCATGCTCCCCCCACCCTCGGGGCCGTTCTCCATGACCGCTGACATCGAGTCCACCCTGCGGGGAAGCCCCCCCTGGCTGACCATCGTGGGCATCGGCGAGGAGGGCCGCGCGGGCCTGAGTCCCGCCGCCGCCGCCGCCCTCGACGGCGCGCGCCTCGTCTATGGCGGGCGCCGGCACCTGGCCCTGGCCGCGCCGCTTTCCGCCGAGACGCGAGCCTGGCCGAGCCCGATCGCGGACGCCTATCCCGGCCTCCTCGCCCGGCGCGGGACACCCACCTGCATTCTGGCGACCGGCGACCCGTTCCATTACGGCATCGGTGCCGAGATCGCCCGCCTCGTGCCCGCGGAGGAGATCCGGGTCTTCCCCCAGCCGTCCGCCTTCAGCCTCGCCGGCGCCCGCCTCGGCTGGCCCCTGGCCGAGACCGGCTGCCTGACCCTGCACGGCCGGGCGCTGCCCCGGCTGATCCCGTATCTCCAGCCCGGCGCCCGCCTCCTCGTGCTGACCTGGGACGAGACCACGCCGGCGGCGGTCGCCGCGCTCCTGGTCGAGCGCGGCCTCGGCGCGTCCCGCCTCACCGTCCTGGAGGCCATGGGGGGCCCGCGCGAGCGCCGCCGCAACGCGACGGCGGAGGGCTTCGATCTCACCGGGATCGACCCGCTCAACACCCTCGGCATCGAGGTCGTCGGCCCGCCGACGGCGCAGATCGTCACCCTCAGCCCGGGCCTCGACGATGCCTGGTTCGAGAACGACGGCCAGCTCACCAAGGCCGACATCCGGGCCGTGACGCTGGCGGCCCTGCGCCCGCGCGCCGGCCAGATGCTGTGGGATATCGGCGCCGGGGCGGGCTCGATCTCCATCGAGTGGATGCTGCGCCATCCGAGCCTCCGGGCCATCGCCGTCGAGGGCAACCCGGCCCGGGCCGCCCGCATCGCCCGCAACGCAGGCCGCCTCGGCGTGCCGGATCTGCGCGTGGTGGAGGGCTCCGCCCCCGCGGCGCTGGCCGGCCTGCCGGCGCCCGACACCGTCTTCATCGGCGGCGGCGTCACCGCGCCGGGGGTTCTCGAGGCGGCCATCGCCGCCCTGCCCCCGGGCGGACGCCTCGTCGCCAACGTGGTGACCCTGGAAGGCGAGGCCGTGCTGCTCGCGGCCTTCGCGGAGCGCGGCGGAAGCCTCAAGCGCCTGACGGTCGCCCATGCCGATCCGGTCGGGCACCTGCATGGCTGGCGCGGCGCGATGCCGGTGACGCAATGGGCGTGGATCAAACCATGACGGCGGGTGACGCGGCGCCGGCCGGGCCCGGCCCGGCCGATCTCGTCGCCGGGATCGGGTTTCGCCATGCGACCCCGGCCCAAGACATCATCGCCCTCGTGGACCGGGCCTGCGACGAGGCCGGCCTGCCGCGCACCCGCCTCGCGCGCCTCGCCACCGCCGCCGACCGGGCCGGGGAGCCGGCGATCCGCGCGGTCGCCGAGGCCCTGGGCTGTTCCCTCGCGGCGGTTCCGCCCGAGGCCCTGATCGCCGTGGACGCCGACGTGCCCACCCGGTCGCAGCGGATCGAGGCATCGCGTCGGGTCGGCTCGGTGGCGGAGGCCGCAGCCCTCGCCGCCGCGGGGCCCGGTGCGACGCTGCTGCTGCGGCGAATCGCCAGCGCCGGGGCCACCTGCGCCCTTGCGCTTCGCGCACAATCCGTCACCCAAGAGCCATGACCGTTCACTTCATCGGCGCCGGCCCGGGGGCCGCCGACCTCATCACCGTCCGCGGCCGCGACCTCATCGCGCGCTGCCCCGTCTGCCTGCATGCGGGGTCCCTCGTGGCGCCCGAGATCCTGGGCTGGTGTCCGCCCGGCGCCCGAATCGTCGACACCGCCCCCCTCGACCTCGACGCGATCGTCGCCGAATGCGCCGCCGCCGACGCGGCGGGCCTGGACGTGGCGCGCCTGCATTCGGGCGACCTCTCGATCTGGAGCGCGCTCGCCGAGCAGACCCGCCGCCTCACCCAGGCCGGCATCCCCTTCACGGTGACCCCGGGCGTGCCCTCCTTCGCCGCCGCCGCCGCGCTGCTCAGGCGGGAGCTCACCGTGCCGGGCCTTGCCCAGTCCGTCGTCCTCACCCGCACCTCGGGGCGCGCCAGCGCCATGCCGGAGCGCGAGACCCTGACGGCCTTCGCGCGCACCGGGGCCACCCTCGCCCTGCACCTCTCGATCCACGTCGTCGACGCGGTGGTCTCCGAGCTGACGCCGTTCTACGGCGCGGATTGCCCGGCCGCGGTGGTGTTCCGCGCCACCTGGCCCGACGAGCGCGTGCTCACCGGAACCCTGGCGACGATCGCCGGCCAGGTTGCCGAGGCCGGCTTGGAGCGCACGGCGCTGATCCTGGTCGGCCCTGCCCTCGATCCGGCCGAGTTCCGGGAAAGCGCGTTGTATTCCCCCGATTACGACCGGCGCTTCCGCCCGACGGGCGAGACCGTGCTGGGCGAACGCACGGACGGAGTGGAACGGTGAGCGTGCCCGGACTCCTCGTCGCCGCACCCCGTTCGAGCTCGGGCAAGACCACCGTGACCCTGGCGCTGATGCGCGCGCTGGCTCGGCGCGGGCTCGCGGTGCGCGGCGCCAAGTGCGGGCCGGACTACATCGACCCCGCCTTCCACCAGGCCGCCACCGGCCATCCGAGCTTCAACCTCGACAGCTTCGCCATGCCGGAGCCGATGCTCGACGCGGTCGCGGCCCTCGCGGCCGCGAGCGCCGACCTCGTGGTGGCCGAGGGCTCGATGGGGCTGTTCGACGGCATCGTGGCACCGGAGGGGCGCACCGGCGCCAACGCCGACATCGCCGCGCGCTATGGCTGGCCGGTGCTCCTCGTCCTCGACGTCTCGGGCGCCGCACAGTCGGCCGCCGCCCTCGCCCTCGGGTGCCGGGCCTACGATCCGCGCATCCGCATCGCCGGGGTGATCCTGAACAAGGTCGCGAGTGCCCGCCACCGCCGCCTCGTGGAGGCGGGCCTGAGCCGCATCGGCATGCCGGTGCTCGGGGCGCTGATGCGGGACGCGAGCCTCATCCTGCCGGAGCGCCATCTCGGCCTCGTCCAGGCGCGCGAGACAAACGACCTCGAGGCCCGCCTCGACCGGCTCGCCGACCTCGCCGAGGCCGGGCTCGACCTCGACGCGATCCTGGCGGTCGCTGCCGGAGCGGCGCCCGCGCCGGGCGCGGGCCTCCTGCCCCGCCCGCCGGGCCAGCGCATCGCCATCGCGTCCGATGCGGCGTTCTCGTTCCTGTATCCGCACATGGCGGCGGGCTGGCGGGCGGCGGGGGCCGAACTCGTGCCGTTCTCGCCCCTGGCCGACGAGCCGCCCCAGGCCGATTGCGACGCCTGCTGGCTGCCCGGCGGCTACCCTGAGCTCCATGCGGGGCAACTCGCCCAGGCCGGGCACTTCCTGGACGGCCTACGGGCGTTCGCGCAGGACAGGCCGGTGCACGGCGAGTGCGGCGGCTACATGGTGCTGGGCGAGAGCCTCGAGGATGCGGCGGGGGTCACGCACGGCATGGCCGGACTGCTTCCGGTGGCGACCTCCTACAAGGCCCGCCGCCTGCATCTCGGCTACCGCGTCGCCACGCTCCTGGCCGAGGGCCCCCTCGGGGCAACGGGCGCACGCCTCGTCGGACACGAATTCCACTATGCGAGCGAGCGCAGCGCCCCGCCGACGGACGAGACCGGTCTCGCCAGCGTCACCGATGCCGAGGGCGTTCCCCTCGGCCTCGCCGGGCATCGACGCGGGCGGACGAGCGGCAGCTTCTTCCACCTGATCGGCTGAGGATCAGGGGATCGGGGCGGCCCGGTGAAGCGCGCCGCCGCCCGGGCGAAGCCCTAGCTGGCCGGCGCCGGCGTGGGTGTCGGCGTCGGAGCCGGGGTCGGCTCGGGCGCCTGCTTTCCCATCTTGGCGGCCGTCCGCACGATGGCGAGCACGTCGCGGCGAAGCTGGTCGTCCTCGATCAACGCGTAGGCACGGAGCAGCTCGATGGCGCCCTGCGCGCTGAGGAAGCCGAACACGTCGGATTGCGTGCCGCCCATGTCGTCCTCCTCGAAGAAGGCCGAGACCGGGACTTCGAGCAGGCGGGCGATCTCGCGCAGGCGGCCGGCGCCGACACGGTTCTGGCCCTTCTCGTACTTTTGCACCTGCTGGAACGTGACGCCCACGGCGGTGCCAAGCGCCGTCTGACTCAGTCCGCGCGCCTTGCGCAGGGCGGTGATCCTCAATCCGACGAGGCGATCGACGTCGGTGGTCTGCTTGGGCATCATCTCTCGGTTCAGTCCTTATGGAAAAGCCTCGCTTCAGCGCGGACCTGCCGCCGGGGCGATCGGCTCTGAGCGCTTTCGTACGAACGCCTTCAGGATTCCTTAAGTGCACTCGTTGGGAAATTGAGGCCTTTGATCGTCGATAGAGCAAGCCGACACAAATTATCCTTGTCCGGCACCAAATGCCACACGATGTTTTACTCCGCGTCAGCATCGGTCATGCGTTGTGACAGCTTGACCACAAAGCCGGCACGGATTGCAAGCCTGCGATCGCCCGGGCATCCACGGAATTTTGATCGGGACGCAGGCACACGGCGCCACGATTGCTGTTCGCGGCATCGAGCGGAAAGCCGGTGCCGGGGGCCGAACGCGGCCGATGCGTCCCGCCGCATGGCCTTTTGCCCCTGAGCGCTCCAGGTTTAAGGCGTGATGCGGGACGTCCCGGAACATCGAAAAAACCCAGGTGGATCATGTATATCGCGATGAACCGATTCAAAGTTGTCAAGGACGCGACCGAAGACTTCGAGCAGGTCTGGCTCGGCCGCGACAGTCATCTCGGTGAGATGCCGGGCTTCGTCGAATTCCATCTCCTGAAGGGGCCCGAGCACGAGGACCACGTCCTCTACGCCTCGCACACGATCTGGTCGTCCAAGGCCGATTTCGAGGCCTGGACCCGCTCCGAACAGTTCCGGAAAGCCCATGGCCGCGTGCCGTCCACGAAGCCCCTGTACCTGGGACACCCGCAATTCGAGGGATTCGAGACGATCCAGACCGTCGCCCGCCCTGATTCGGCCCTCGCCTGATTCGCCGCGAGCCCCGAAGCGATCCGATCCGCGAGGGTCGGCGGGGCACCCGGGCACACCGAGCGGCAACCCGGCCTCGATGGCCCTGAGCGTCCGCTCTCGATGCCGCGGGCGCCGCGCGCCATCGCTCCACCGGATGCGGCCGCGACGGTTGCGACTGTGAGCCGTCGGTCCGGGCGAACCCGACCGACTGTTCGCCGCCCGGACGTGAGATCTGGCACGGCGCCGACAATCCTGCCGCGGACAGCCGTTTCGTTCAGTTAACGTTCCGTTGCAGTTCGCTACGGGCCGCATTACGGCGTGCTACGGCGACAACAACTTACCTCGGATGTGTTTGGATTCGGATGGGACCCGACCAGGGGCCCGTCGGATCCGACGGAAGGTGGCGCGCGGCTTCGTCCGGCGAAGCCGCTCTGATGCGTGGCGTACTGGGGCCCGGGCTTTGCGGGTTCAGCCTCAGAAATCAGGTTCGAGCCGGCGTTTGGCTCAACTTGGGACAGTTTCCGCATCAGGACGGGACATGGCGCTCCAGATGTTTCAAGACCGTATCCCCGACGTCTTCGAGAAGCTTCCGGTCGCCCGGTCACGCCGGGACGTCTGGACGGCTCTCATGCCGCGCCGCCGCCGCGCCGCCTTCCGCGCGGGCATTCCGGTGGCGACGGCACTCGCCGATCTCGCCGCCATCCTGGGCGTCGCCGCGCTGGTCGATCTCGCCTATTACGTCTCGATGCAGGGGAATATCCCGGCCGTGAGCACCAGCGGCAGCTTCGAGCTCTCGGCCCTGGTCGGCCTGTTCGTCCTGCTCACCAACCTCGTGCGCGAGGATTACAGCATCGAGACGCTGCTCTCCGACCGGCCCCACCTCAAGCGGGCCGCGACGGTGTGGGTCGGTGCCTGGGCCATCGCCCTGGTGATCGGCTTCGCCACCAAGACCACGCAGGACTACTCGCGCCTCGTCTCCCTCGGGCTCTTCGTCTCGGGCCTGCCGGCCCTGCTCATCGTTCGGACCGTGGCGCTCGGGGTGGTGCGCCGGGCCGTGACCCCGGCCTCGGCCTCCATCAACCGCATCCACCTCGTCGGGTACGAGGAGGACATCGCCCGTTTCTACGCCCACAACGACGCGGAGGCCCTGGGCCTGCGCGTCATCGGCACCAGCTACCTTCGCCGGATCGACCCGATGGGGGACGAGGCCTCGCGCCGGGCCCAGATGTCGGAGGATCTCGACCTGGCGGTCTCCGTGGTGCGCTTCCTGCGCCCCGACGACGTCTTCATCCTCGTGCCCTGGTCCGAGGCCGCCGACATCGAGCGCTGCATCGACGCGTTCCTGCGCGTGCCGGCCGCCCTGCACCTGCGCCCCGGCTCGGTGATGGACCGCTTCCCCGACCTGAAGCTCGCCCGCGTCGGCCGCCTGTCGGGCATCAACATCGGGCGCCGTCCGCTCCAGGCCGGCGAACTGCTCCTCAAGCGCACCCTCGACCTGACGCTCGCCCTCGTCGCGCTGGTGCTCCTCGCCCCGCTCTTCCTCGCGGTGGGCGTGCTGATCAAGCTCGACAGCCCCGGGCCGGTGTTCTTCCGGCAGAAGCGCTACGGGTTCAATCAGCAGCCCTTCGGCGTCTACAAGTTCCGCAGCATGAAGGTGGCGCAGGACACCGTCTTCAAGCAGGCCACCCGCAACGACAGCCGCATCACGCCCATCGGCGCCATGCTGCGCCGCTCGAACATCGACGAGCTGCCGCAACTCCTCAACGTCGTGCTCGGCGAGATGTCCCTGGTCGGCCCCCGCCCGCACGCCCTCGCGCACGACCGCAGCTTCGAGAACCGCATCGCCCTCTACGCGCGCCGCCACAACGTGATGCCGGGCATCACCGGCTGGGCCCAGGTCAACGGCCTGCGCGGCGAGACCCTGACGGATCTCGACATGGAGCGCCGCGTCCAGCACGACCTGCACTACATCGACAACTGGTCGATCTGGTTCGACATCCGGATCATGTTCATGACCGTGTTCTCGCCGCGCGCCTACAAGAACGCGTTCTGAGACTTCGACGGGCGCCGCCTCAACCTTCGGCGCCGGCCTGCCCGAGGCAGGCGCCGCACTCGCCCTCCACCTCGAGGATGCGGCTGATCGGCCGGAACCCGGCCTTGGCCAGGGTCCGTCCGAGCTGGTCCTCGACCTCCGGCGCCGTGGTCTCGTCGATGGTCCCGCAGTTGCGGCAGATCAGGAAGACGAGCCCCGCCCCGTCCGTGTGGGAATGCCCGCAGGAGACGAAGGCGTTGCGGCTGGCGATGCGGTGGACGAGGCCATGCTCGGTCAGGAAATCGAGCGCGCGGTAGACCGAGACCGCCGCCACCCGCCGGCCCGGCTCGCTCAGGGCCTCGGCGATGTCGTAGGCGCCCATCGGCCGGGTCTGGCCCGCCACCGCCGTCAGCACGTCCCGGCGCAGGCGGGTGAACTGCAGGTCGCGCTCGCGGCACAGGCGTTCGGCCCGGGCGATGGCCGCCTGCGCACCGCCGCAGCCATGGTCATGCGTCGCCGCATGGTCGTGCATCGTGTCTGCCCCGCGAACCCGGCCCGTTGAACTGCCCGAGTGTTACAGTGTATCACCGCCAACATAAGCCGGCGCTCCCGTTCGGGCAAATGATCCAACCGTGACCCGTACCCCGCGCATCCCCGCCCAGCCGCGTCCGTCCCTGTTCCAGGCCGGTGCCTCCCTGCGCTTCGCCGCGGCCGCGGGGCTGGCCGTCCTGCTCTGGACGGCTGTCCTGTGGGCGTCCCGATGAGTTGCGACCGCGACGGGGCGATCGCGCTCCGGGGACTGACCCTCGCCTATGACCGGCACCCGGCGGTGCATCACCTCGACGGCACGATCCCCCCGGGCGCCCTCCTCGCGCTGGTGGGTCCCAACGGCGCCGGCAAGTCCACGCTGCTCAAGGGCATCGTCGGCGAGATCCCCTGCCTGGAGGGACGGATCGAGCGGCCGGCCCCGAAGGGAAGCGTCGCCTACCTGCCGCAGGCCGCCGAGATCGACCGCAGCTTTCCTCTGCGGGTCCTCGACCTCGTGGCCATGGGCCTTTGGCACCGGCTCGGCCCCTGGCGCAGCGCCCGGCCCCACCGGCCGATGCTGGTGGACGCCCTGGCCAAGGTCGGCCTCGGCGGCTTCGAGGACCGGCTGATCGGCACGCTCTCGGGGGGCCAGTTCCAGCGCGCCCTGTTCGCCCGCCTCATCGTGCAGGACGCCCGCATCCTGCTCCTCGACGAGCCCTTCACGGGCGTCGACGGGCGCACCACGGCCGATCTGCTGGCGCTGATCCGGTCCTGGCACGACCAGGGCCGCACCATCGTGGCCGCCCTGCACGACCTGGCGCAGGTGCGCGGGCATTTCCCCCACACCCTGCTCCTCGCCCGCGAGGCGGTGGCCTGGGGCGCCACCGGGGCTGTGCTCACGGCCGAGAACCTCGCCCGCGCCCAGAGCCTATCGGAGGCCTGGGACGAGGACGCGGCCGTCTGCGGCCGCCACGCGGAACCGGCGACCGGCCCGGACCACGACCATTCTCATGCCCATCCCCACGCCCATGCCCATGCCCATGCCCATGTCCATGAGCATCACGCGCATGGGGAGGGCCATCACGGGCCTTCGCCGGCCAAGGCGCCGAGCCCCCCGAAGCCCGCCGCGCCCGATCCGGCGCGCGGCCACGGACACGCCGCTTGATCGACCTCCTGTTCGGCCCCTTCATCGAGTTCGGCTTCATGCGCCGGGCCCTGGTCGGCTGCCTCGCCCTCTCGCTCTCGGCGCCGCCCGTCGGCGTGTTCCTGATGCTGCGGCGCATGAGCCTGATGAGCGATGCCATGAGCCACGCCATCCTGCCGGGGGCGGCGGTCGGCTTCCTGGTCGCGGGGCTGTCGCTGCCCGCGATGACGCTGGGCGGCCTCGCGGCGGGCCTGTGCGTGGCGCTGATGGCCGGGCTCGTCACCCGCTCCACCGCCATCAAGGAGGATGCGAGTCTCGCCGCCTTCTACCTCATCTCGCTGGCGGGCGGTGTCCTGCTGGTCTCCCTGCGCGGATCTCAGATCGACCTGCTGCACATCCTGTTCGGCAGCGTTCTGGCGCTCGACGACCCGGCCCTGTGGCTCCTCGGCGGCATCGCCACCGTGACGCTGTTCGGCCTGGCGGCGATCTACCGGCCGCTGGTCATGGAATGCGTCGACCCGCTGTTCCTGCGGACGGTCAGCCGGGCCGGCGGTCCGGTGCACTACGCCTTCCTGGGCCTCGTGGTGATGAACCTCGTGGGCGGCTTCCAGGCACTCGGCACCCTGCTGGCGGTGGGGCTGATGCTGCTTCCGGCCATCGCGGCCCGGTTCTGGGCCGCCGACCTGTCGGGGATGATCCCGGTCTCCGTCCTGATCGCCATGCTCTCGAGCGTGATCGGCCTCAGCGTCTCGTACCGGGCCGACGTGCCGACCGGGCCCGCCATCGTGCTGGCGGCCGGCGGCCTCTACATTACCTCGATGCTGGTCGGGCGTCGCGGCGGTCTGGTCTATCGCCTGTTCCGCGGGCGCCACCTCGAAGCCTGAGCCCGGCGGCCGCCGGCGCGGCGTGCCGGGGACCTCGCGAGCGGGATCCTCAGAGGTTGAACAGGCCCATGATGCCCGAGACGATCGCGTAGACGAAGCCGGCGTTCAGCAGGACGCCGAGGGCGCCGATGGCGACGCCGCCCAGGACCACGATCCCGTCGCGCTCCACCAGGCCGAGGCCGAGGAGGCAGATCGCCAGCCCCAGGGGAATCTGGCCGACGATGGGCGCGGCCACGATCAGGGCCAGCGACAGGGTGAGCAGGAGCAGCCCGACGCCGCGCATGCCGAGACCGGTCTCGAACAGGCTCATGCGGGGACGCGACCAATGCTCGAGGCGGCGCAGCAGCGGCACGGCCCGCCCGGCCGCGCGCTCCACGTCCTTGCGGGCCACGGAGCGCCGCAGGAGCGCGCGCGGCAGCCAGGGCGACGCCATGCCGGCCGTGATCTGAACCGCCACCAGAAGCAGCAGCAGGCCGCACACCAGGGGAATGGGCGGCGGCATCGGCAAGCAGTTCGGCAAACCGAGGATCACGATGAGGAGCGCGAAGGCGCGATCCTTCAGGACGGCGACGATGTCCCCGACAGTCAGGCGTTCCCCCTCCTGCTCGGCGAGCACGGTGAGAACTTCGGAAGTTCTGGCAGCAGGTGACAAGAAAGCTCGGCCGTTGGCGACTGTCCTGAGGCGGGCTGTAGCCGAGTTGCGTCGCAACGCCAAGCGAACGCCCCGGACGCCAGGGCGAATCGGGGGCTTCCGACGACCGGCCCGATCCACCGCGTGCGCGATGACACGGCGCGCAGGCTCAAAACCTCAAGTTGAAAATCTCGAGAACGAATTCTCTAAAGTATGGTGACTGTCCCGATCGCTCGTCTGTTCGGGCGGAGATGTTGAAAGATCGATCGAAAAAACATTCCGTCTTTCAACCCAGCGTTGATTGCGCGCCTGGACCGTTCAAGATTGCGGCTTCTGTTGCGGTGAGACCGGCTGGGCCTTGCGATCCCCTGGAGGATGTCTTCGCGGCCCGCTCCGGTGGGTGCGCCTCGTGGGATGCCTCGGCGGGCTCTTCGCCTCGGCGGGCGTCGCGGGCGCGGAGACGACATCGCCCGCCTCGCTGCTCCTGTTCGGCAGCCTGGAGGCGAGCCCCTCGGTCTTCGTCAGCGGTGGCGCGAAGATGGCGCTCGACCGGGTCGACGGGCAAGGCTTCGTCGCCCTCGCGAACCTCGGCGCCGGGCGCCGGCGGGAGGGCGCACTGACCCGGGACAGCTTCGTCGGCGCCGTGGTGTTCGGATACCAGTGGTTCCCGGATTGGGGGGCGGTCGCGGCCTATGCGGGGCCCGAGGGCACCATGGACGTGCTGTCGGGTTGCGGCTGCGTCCAGGCGCTGCCCCCCCGCTTCGGCCTGCGCCTGCACGGCGAGGTCTGGGCCCGGCCGAGCGACGATACGCTGCTCACGGCCACGCTCATCCTCGGCAGCACCCGCATGAGCGCCTGGGGCCGGCTCTCCTGGGGGTACCGATTCTGGGGCGCCTATCTCGGGCCCGAACTCGCGCATTATCGCGACGAGACCGCCTACGCGAAGTGGAATGTCGGACTGCATGCGACGGATTTCGCGCTCGGCCGGTTCAGCCTGCGGCTCGCCGCCGGCCTGCAGATGGCGAGCGCGCGGCGGGACACCGGCGTCTATGTCGGCCTCACGGCCTGGACGCCTTGGTAGCCCTGGGGGCCTTGCGCCGGGCGGGCGCGCGACGGCGCGGCGGCGGCGGCGTGAGATCGAGGGCGCCCTGCACCGGCGAGCTCGGCGCCGCGAGCCCGTCGAGGAAGCGGGCCGCCTGCGCCTGGATCTCGGCCCGCAGGCTCGGGTCGAGGCGCGCGAGGTTCCGATAGGGCATCGCGAGGCGGGGATTGCCGGACAGCCGGTCCGCATGCGTGATCAGGAAGTTCCAGTAGAGCGCGTTGAACGGGCAGGCCGTGGGACCGGTCCGCTTCGACACGTCGTAGGCGCAACCCCGGCAGTAATCCGACATGCGGTTGATGTAGGCGCCGGAGGCCGCGTAGGGCTTCGAGCCCATCACGCCGCCATCGGCCCAGAGCACCATGCCGTGGACGTTGGGCAGCTCCACCCATTCGTAGGCGTCTGCGTAGACGACGAGGTACCATTCCTCCACCTGGGCCGGCGCGATCCCGGCGAGCAGCGCGAAGTTGCCCGTCACCATCAGGCGCTGGATGTGGTGGGCATAGGCATGCGCGCGCGTGTCGGCGATGCTCTGCGCCAGGCAGTTCATCTCGGTCTCGCCCGACCAATAGAACCAAGGCAGGTCGCGGGTGGCCTCGAGGGCATTCGACCCCGCATAGTCCGGCATCCGCGCCCAGTAGAGGCCGCGCACGTATTCGCGCCAGCCCAGGATCTGCCGGATGAACCCCTCGACGCAGTGGAGGGGGGCGGCCCCCTCGCGGTAGGCCCGCTCCGCCGCCCGGCAGACCTCCTCGGGGGTGAGGAGCCCGGCATTCAGCGCCGGAGAAATGAGCGCGTGGTACAGGAACGGGGCCCCCGTCCGCATGGCGTCCTGGTAGTCGCCGAAGTGCGGCAGCCCGACCGCGAGGAAGTCCCGGAAGGCCGCGAGCGCGTCGGCGCGGGTCACCGGCCAGGCGAAGGCCTCGGTCGCGCCGAAATGGTCGGCGAACGCGGCCTCCACGAGGACGATGACCTCCCGGGTGACGGCGTCCGGCGGGAAGCCGACCCGCTCGGGCAGCGCGTGCCCCTTCGGCAGGCCCTTGCGGTTCTCGGCGTCGAAGTTCCAACGGCCGCCGGTCGGCTCTCCCCCGTCCATGAGCAGCCCGGTGCGCCGGCGCATGCCGCGATAGAACGTCTCCATGCGCAGGCTCCGACGGTCCCCGGCCCAGGCGGCGAAATCGGCGCGGGGACAGAGAAAGCGATTGTCGTCGCGGATCTGCACCGGCACCGCGGCATCGTCGCGCCAGGCCTGCATCATCTCCCAGACCCGCCACTCGCCCGGCTCCGTGACCACGACCCGGTCGGGCTCGTGGCGGGCGATGGCGCGCATGAGCTCCCCGGTGAAGCTGCCGGTGTTGGCGGAATCGTCGAGGCGGACGTAATCCACCCGCACGCCCTCGGCCTCCAGCTCGGCCGCGAAATGCCGCATGGCCGAGAACAGGAAGGCGATCTTCTGCTTGTGGTGGCGCACATAGGTCGCCTCCGCCCGGACCTCGACCAGCAGCACCACGTCGTGGTCCGGGTCGAGGTCCGTGAGGGTGGCGATGCGGCGGGTCAGCTGGTCGCCGAGGAGGAAGCGGAGCGTGCGAATGGGACTCTAAGCCTCCCGCCGGGCGCGGGCGAAAGCCCGGGTGCTCGGGGCCAGCCGGTGCCCGTCCGTTTCGATCCCGGCGATGTCCCGCGCCATTTCGGCTCCCAATCCGCTGCCGATCCCTTAGGTATGGCGTAAGCCGCTGGCGGGGAGCCGCCGGCGGGCGGGATCGGCCGATCCGTGACGTCGCAGGAATGTTGGGAGCCGCATGAAGTTCGCCTTTGCCGGCATCGATTTCCTCGGCGGCGTGTTCGAGGCCCTGGTCGGGGCGGGCTGGACGCCGATCAAGCTGTTCACCCGGCCCTGCGACGGGATCTACGACCACAACGAGGCCGTGGTGGCGAGCGCGCGCCGCCATCGCGTGCCGATGCAGATCTCGCGGATGAAGCCGGAGGATCTCGCCGCCCTGGCGGAGGCGCACGGGCGGGACTGGGCGCTGGTCGTGGCCGGCTATCCCTGGCTCGTGCGCGGCTGGCGCGATGCTGCGGCCTACGGGTTGAACTTCCATCCCTCGCCGCTTCCCATGGGCCGCGGGCCCTACCCCCTGTTCAAGGCGATCAGCGACGGGCAGCCCGAATGGGGCGTCACCGCCCATGTCCTGGCCGAGGACGGCTTCGACACCGGCGACATCCTCGCCCAGGAGCGCTTCCCGATGAATGAGCGGGAAACCCACGAATCCCTGCTGGCGAAGTGCCAGATGGCGGCGCGCCGCATCGCCGCCGGCCCCATCGCCCGCGACCTACCGGCCCTGTGGAAGGCCCCCGTGCCGCAGGGCGCGGGGTCCTACTGGCCACGGGTGACGGATGCGGACCGCACCCTGGATTTCCGGGCCGAGGTCGAGGCCATCCTGCGCCGGGTGCGGGCCTTCGGCACCATCGAGACCCTGGCCCGGGTGGGCGAGACGCGGGTCTACGTGGCGGACGCCGAGGGTTGGCGCGAGGTGCACCGGCACACCCCCGGCAGCGTCGTGCACCGCTACCGGCGCCACATCGTCGTGGCGGCCCGCGACGGCTACATCCAGCTCAACCGCTGGAGCCCGGTGCCCGCCACCGAGGCCGGCCATCTGGGGCGGTAGGCGCCCCCTCTTCGATTCCGAATCCGATCGGGCGACAAACCATGGCGCGGATGCGCAAGAAGGGCGACCTGCCCACCAAGATCTGCGCCCAGTGCGGCAAGCCCTTCGCGTGGCGCAAGAAGTGGGAGCGGGTCTGGGACGAGGTCCGCTACTGCTCGGACCGGTGCCGGTCCGAGGCCAAATCCGGCGCCAGGCGGGGCGCACCGGACGACGGCGCGCGCGGCTGAACGCTCACCCGAGGGCGGCCAGGGCCGCCGGGGTATCGACGTCGAGGCTCACGCCCGCATCCATCGCGAGTTCGAGCACGTCGTCGCGGCCCGCGAGCAGGCGTCCCGCGCCCTGGTCGCCGGTGAGGCGCGTGAGGGCGGACCCAAGGCGCTGGCGGTTGAGCAGGACCGGGTTGCCGCGCTGTCCGGCATGGACCGGCACCACGGCGGCCGGGACCGGGTCCGCGCGGCGGAACGCCTCCGCGAGGGCGGTCAGGTGGCGCGGGGTCACGCGCGGCATGTCGCCGAGAAGCACGAGCACCCCCGCGAGATCGGCCGGAAGGGCCGCGAGGCCGGCCCGGAGCGAGGTCGAGAGCCCCTCCGCGTGGGCCGGGTTCGGCACGCGCACGAGGTCGAGCCCGTCGAGGGCCATCCCGACCCGGTCGGCATGGGCCCCCAGCACCGCCACGACCGGGCCGAGGCCCGCGCCGATGGCGGCTTCGGCGGCATGGCGCACGAGGGGTCGGCCCGCGAGGGGCTGCAGGAGCTTGGGGTCCGCCCCGAAGCGGGTGCCGCGCCCGGCGGCGAGGAGGATGAGGCCGATGTCAGGCATCGTCCTCGCCCTCGGTATCCTGGGCCGGGTCGCCACCGGAGCGCGGCTGGGGCCGCGAGACGATCTCCATCAGGAGGCCGCCGACGCCGAGGGCGACGATATCCGCCCGGGTGACCGCGAGGCCGGCGAGCAGCCGGTGCAGCACCCAGTCGAACCCGTTCTCCTTGGGCGAGCGGGCGCAGCCGGGCGCGCCGATCACCGGCACGTCGCCGACCCCGCCCACGAGGAGGAGGTTGCCGGGGTCCACCGGCATGCCGAGATGCTCCACCCGCCCGCCGGCCGCCTCGATGGCGGTGGGGATCACGTCGCGGCGATCGGCGATGGCGGAGGCGCCGAAGACGACGACGAGCTCGGCGCGATCCTTCCGGATCGCCGCGCCGATCGCCCCGGCCAGGCTTTCGGCGCGGTGCGGCACGCGCGCATCGGTGACGAGTTCGGCCCCTGTCGGGGCGAGGCGGCGGCGCAGGTTGGCCAGGGTCTTGTCGATGGTCGCCGGTTTGAGGCCGGGCAGGAGCGTGGAGACGACCCCGACGCGGCGCAGCCGGTAGGGCGCGACGCCGAGCGCACCCACGGGAGCGGCGCGGCAGGCGCGGCCCAGGGCCTCGCCCGAGACCGCGTACGGAATGATCTTGATCGTCGCCACCATCTCGCCGGCCACCACCGGCTTGTGGGCGGGCAGCGTCGCCACCGTGATCGCCTCGTCGATGCCATTCACCGCGTCGACGGCCGCGCGGTCGATCCGCAGCAGCCCGGCCGTGGCGGCGTGGAGGTTGCAGCGCCCGGTGAACGGCGGCTCGCGGGTGAGGTGCGGGCCGGCCAGGTGCGCGGCGAGGCGCTCGGCCGCCGCATCTTCCCCCACGTCCCCGGGCTCGAGGGTGACGGCGACGAGTTCGGACAGGCCCCCCGCCGCCAGACGCGCCGCATCCTCGGCGGGGATGACCAGGCCCTTGCGCAGGGTCACGTCGTGCGCCCGCACCGTATGGGCGGCGATGAGGCCGCCGGCCTCGCGGGTCGGCACCGTCCCGAACTTCACGTAGGTGCCCCGGTGCGCGGGGCGCGCTGCGCGGCGACGATTTGGGCCAGGATCGAGACCGCGATCTCGGCCGGGCTGACGGCGCCGATGTCGAGGCCGATCGGCGCCGCGATCCGGCCGATCGCGGCCTCACCGAACCCGGCCCCGGCCAGCCGGGCGACGCGGGCCGCGTGGGTTTTGCGCGAGCCGAGGGCGCCGACGTAGAAGCACTCTGCCCTGAGCGCGGCGGCGAGGGCGGGATCGTCGATCTTGGGGTCGTGGGTCAGGGCCGCCACGGCGCAGTAGCGGTCGAGGGGCGCGACCGGCCCCGCGAAGGCATCGTCGGGCCAGTGCGCCACGAGGTCGATCCCCGGAAAGCGCTCGGGCGTCGCGAAGGCCGTGCGCGGATCGATGACGGTGACCGCGAGGTCGAGGGCGCGCGCCATCGGACACAGGGCCTGACTGATATGCACGGCGCCGATCACGACGAGGCGCACGGGCGGGGCCTGCACGGTCAGGAACAGCGTGCGGCCCCCGGCTTCCACGAGGCCGCTCCGGCCCGAGGCGAGGTGCCGCGCCAGGAGGTCGGCGAGGGGGTCGGCGGCGATCTCGGCCTCGCGCACCACGCGCTGGGCGCCGCCCTCGAGGTCGGTCACCAGGATCGCGGCCCGGCGCGCGGCGCGTTCCGCGTTGAGGGTGGCGAGGGTCTCGATCTGCATGCCGGCGCCTCAGGCCACGGGTTCGACGAAGACGCGGATGCGCCCGCCGCAGGACAGGCCGACCTGCCACGCCGTCTCGTCGGCGACGCCGAACGCGATCGTCCGGGCGCGCCCGTCGGCGATCGCATCGAGGCTCTCGGTGATGACCGCGCCTTCGACACAGCCGCCGGAGACCGAGCCGAGGAAGTTGCCCGCGTCGTCCACGACGAGGTGGCTTCCCACCGGCCGCGGCGCCGAACCCCAGGTCTCGATCACGGTGGCGAGCGCCACCCCGCGCCCCGCGCGGCGCCAGGCTTCGGCGGCGGCCAGGATGTCGGTCTCGTTGGACAGCATGGGCTGGCGAACTCCGGAAGCGGGCGATGCGTCGCCGCCGCGCGCGGGCCGAGCCCGCGCACTGAAAACACGTGGCATTGAGGTAAGCTCCCGCGCCGCCGTGGCAATGCGGCGGTGCTGCGAGCGCGCGCGCGGCGTGACTTCCCGCACCGACGGAGCGGGCTTATCCTGGGCGCCGGATCAGCCTGGGTCCGATCCCGTCCCAGTGCCGCCGCCCCGAGAACCGGACCCATCGCGCCGATGCCAGCCTCCCCGTCCGCCTCACGCGCCATGATCCTCGCCCTCGCGGCCTGCCTCGCCTCCGGGCACGCCGGGGCGCAGGTGCGGATCGGGCTGTCGGCGCCCCTCACCGGCCCGGACGCGGTCTTCGGACAGGGTCTGCGCCTCGGGGCGGAGCAGGCGGTGGCGGATCTCAACCGGGCGGGCGGCGTCAACGGGCAGCGCCTCGTCCTCGTGGTGGCGGACGATGCCGGTGACGGCAAGCAGGGGCTGGCGGTGGCCCAGCGCTTCGCGACCGAGCGGGTCGGTCTCGTCGTCGGCCCGTTCCATGCCGGGGTCGCCGGCCTGGCGCTGCCCGCCTACGCCGATGCGGGTATCGTCGCGATTCTGCCGGGGAGCGGGTTTCCGGGGCTGACGGCCAAGGGCCTCTGGAACGTCTTCCGCACCGTGCCGAACGACGGCGAGCAGGCCGCCGCGGCCGCCGCCTACCTCGTCCGGCGCCATTCCGGACAGCGCATCGGCCTCGTCCACGACAAGAGCCCGTTCGGACGCGGGCTCGCGGAGGAGGTCGCCCGCCTCCTGAAGGCGCAGGGCCAGTCCGAGGTCGCCTTCGAAACCCTGCCGCGCGGCGAGCGGGACGCCGGCGCCCTCGTCGCGCGGCTGAAACGGGCACGGGTCGAGGCGGTCTATTTCGGCGGCCTCGGGGCGGAGGCGGCCCTGCTCCTGCGCGGCCTGCGGGAGGCCGGGCTGAACGTCCCCCTGGTGGGCAGCGACGGGCTCGCCGACCCGGCCTTCCCGCAGGCGGCCGGACCGGCGGCGGAGGGCACGGTGATGACCCTGTCGCCGGAGCCCCGGAAGCTGCCGGACCCGAAGGGCCCGAGGCCCCCGCGGACGCCCGAGGCCGATGCGGTGGCGGCGCGGGCGTACGCGGCGGTCGAGGTGCTGCGCCAGGGCGTGGAGGGTGCGCGGACCGCCGAGGCCCGGGCGGTCGCCGCTTACCTGCGACAGGGCGGAACGGTCCGGACGCTCCTCGGGGAGGTCGCCTTCGACGGCAAGGGCGACCTCAGGGCCGATCCGCGCCGCCCCGCCTTCGGCCTGCAGGTCTGGCGCCGGACGCCGGACGGGCGTATCGATTACGCGGGGAACGACGCCGACGCGCCGTGAGACCGTGGGGCGCTCGACCCCGGCGGGAGGCCGAGCGTGCCGTCATCGGACTTTTGGCGGATTCGGGAAACGCTTGCTTCCGGACCCCGCGGACATTATGTCGGGGCAACGCTCGCCGGTGTTGCGCATCCGATCCGATCGGACCCGCCGCCCGCCGCGTTTTGCCGAACGGCTTCGTTTAGTATCCCGGGTCGCCCCATTTCAGGCCGTCCGGCTGGAGAGTGTGGATGGCCAAAGAAGAGTTGATGCAGTTCGATGGTCTCGTGATCGAGATCCTGCCGGACGCACGCTACCGCGTGCAGCTCGATCAGGGCCACGAGATCGTGGCCTACACGGCCGGCAAGATGAAGAAGAACCGCATCAAGACTCTGGCCGGCGACCGCGTCACCGTCGAGATGTCACCCTACGATCTGGAAAAGGGCCGCCTCGTGTTCCGGCACAAGGACGAGCGTTCCTCGGGCCCCCGCCCGCCCATGCGCGGCCAGTTCCGCCGCCGCTGATCACCCGATCGACCGCCGATGCCTCCCTCCGGGAGGCATCGCTGTTTTGGGCTCTGCGACGCGCGTTCCGCCGCTTGGATCGAGCCTGCCGGACAGCCTTCGCCTGGCTTGTCCGGCGTCCTCTCCTGAACGGAGAGAGGGCTCGCGACGAATCGGCAATCGTTCCGCGCGTGGGAGCGCCGCGATTGACCCGCGCTCCGGCGCGACGCAGAACCGGCGCGGATCAAGCTGTGCCGTATGCACAGCGTCCCGTGCCGTCAGGAGTCGCCGTGTCCCGCGCCAGCCTCGCCGCCGCCCTTCTCGCCGCTGCCCTGCTCGGCGCCTGCACGCCGAAGGCCTCGGCCCCGCCCGCCGCCGTCGCGGCGGCCCCCGTGGTCGCCGCCCCCCTGCCCCAGGGCAGCGGCTGCGGCCCGGCCATCGCCCGGACACAGGCCGTCGTGGACAGCGACGTCGCCACGGGCAACCTGAACGCGCCGGTGGGGGAGCGCTTCAGCGCCGACCTGCGCAATGCCGCGAGCGCCTGCCAGGGCGGACGCGAGCGCGAGGCCCTCGGCCTCCTCGCCGCCGCCAAGGCCCGCTACGGCTACCCGTAGGCGCCCGCGAAGGCGTCGGCGAGGTAGGCCCGCACGAAGCCGGGCATCCGGGCGCCGTCGATGTCGTCCGGTCCCCGGGCCGCCAGGAAGCCCGCGAGTTCCGGCGCAGCCTCCGCGCGGCGATGCGCCTCCATGCGGGCGAGGAGGGTCTGTGCGTCGTCGGGGAAGCGCACCGGGCGCAGGAAGGCGCGCTGGTTCCGCCCGGCGAGCAGCACCCAGGCCTCGGGGACGTCGGCCCCCAGCCCGATACCGGTCTCCTCCAGGAACTCCCGGGCCGCGCTGCCGGCGAGGTCCACGCGCCCGCCGGGCCGGATGTCGTCTGGGTCCGGCGTCCCGCAGGGGAAGTAGGCCTGGCCGGCATTCGCGGTGTGACCGCCCATGATGCCGAGGAGCGCGGCGCCGTCCGAGGTCCAGGGCACCACCGCCGCGAAGGCGTTGAAGACGGTCGGGTCCGGCGAGCCGGCATCCCGGAAGGCGATGAAGCGCGAGAAGCGGGTCTCGAACAGGTCGATCCGGCAGACATCCCCCTCGATCCGGCAGGCGCAGGCGAGGAGGACGCACCCGTCGAACATCTCCGGCGCCGCCGCGCGCCGCCGGTCCCAGTGCGTGGCGATGGCGTCGGCGTTGGCCTCCGCCCAGGTCCAGTCGTGGGTCACCAGCCGGGCGTCGAGGTGGCGGATCGGCGTCAGCGTGAAACCGTCAGACAAGCAGGCTGCCCTCGCTCACCAGGACGGCGGCGCCGCTGATCTCCACCGAGCGCAGGGCGCCCGCGTCGATGCAGACCTGCACCCCGATGGTGCTCGGGCGGCCCATGGCGACGCCCTGGCGCAGGACGATGTCGTGCTCGCCGTCGCCGAGGGGCTCGAACTGCATCATCACCCCGGAGAAGGCCGCCGCCGCCGAGCCGGTCGCCGGGTCCTCGGCGACGCCGAGATGCGGCGCGAACATCCGGGCCTGGTAGTGCTGCCCCGACCCGTCCGGATCGGGGGTATAGCAGTAGAGCGCCGCCGGCTCGCCGAGATCGTCGAGGGCGGACGGGACCACGCGGGCCCGGTCGAGGACCTCGCGGCTCGCCAGCGGCACGAACAGGAAGCCCGGGCCCGCGCGGTGGCGGCTCGGGGCGTGGCGGCGAAAGCCGATCTCGGCCGCCTCCAGGCCGAGGGCGGCGGCGATCGCCTCCGGCTCCGGGCCCGGCCCGAGGAATTCCGGCAGGACCGGCATCTTGAAGCGCCCGGTGCCGCGTCCCTCGCCGGGCTCGACCACGCAGGCGAGGGTGCCGAGCGCGGTCTCCAGGCCGAAGGCCAGGGCGTCCGTGAGGCCCGCCCGCCGGTCGCGGAGCGCCAGGAGCACGGCGGTGCCGAGGGTGGGATGACCCGCGAACGGGAGTTCGGCGGCGGGGGTGAAGATCCGCAGCCGAGCCCGGTGACGCTCCGCCACGGGGGTCAGCACGAACACCGTCTCGGAGAGGTTGAACTCGGCGGCCAGCGCCTGCATCGCGCCCGTGTCGAGCCCCTCGGCATCCAGCACCACGGCGAGGGGATTGCCGGTGAGCGCGGTGTCGGTGAACACGTCGAGGGTCACGAAGCGGCGCGGCATGGGCGATGTCTCCCGGCTGACGAGGCCTGGACCTTAGACCGTCTCCACGGGGAACGTCTCGCTCGGCGCGACGAACTCGTCCTGCGCCGCCACCGTCAGGATCTCGCGCGATCCCGCCTCCAGCGTGCGCCGCAGCAGGCCGTAGACCGAGGCGCCGGCCATGCCGAGCGCCAGGGCGGCCGAGCCGGTACGGGCGTAGTGCACGAGGAAGAGCGCCGCGATGGCATCCCCGGCGCCGTTCACGTCGAGGTGCAGGCGCGGCGTGCGCAGGCGCCAGAACGCGCCCCCCTCCCCGGCCATCAGGTCGATGGCGTCGGCGGGCGTATCGTCGGTGGCCAGCGAGGTGACGAGGACGACGCGGGGGCCGAGCGCCTGCACCGAGGCCACCGCCCGCTTGGTCTCCGCCAGGGTGCCGGTGGGCAGGCCCGAGAGCCGGTTCAGCTCGAACTGGTTCGGCGTGACGATGTCGGCGGCCGGCACGGCCTGCGCGCGCAGGAATTCGGGAATCCCGGGTCGGACGTAGATGCCCCGGCCCACATCGCCCATCACCGGATCGCAGGCATAGAGCGCCTTCGGGTTGAGGGCCCGCACGGAGGCCACCGCCGCCACGATGGCGGTGCCGATATCGGCCGACCCCATGTAGCCCGACAGCACCCCGTCGCAGGTGCCGAGCACGCCGCGCTCCGCGATGCCCGCGACGAGGTCCTCGATGGCCGGGCCGTCGAAGACCCGCCCGCGCCAGGCGCCGTAGCCGGTGTGGTTGGAGAACTGCACCGTGTGGATCGCCCAGACCTCGACGCCCAGGCGCTGCATCGGGAACACCGCCGAGGTGTTGCCGACATGGCCGAAGGCGACGTGCGACTGGATCGAGAGGATGTTCAAGCCGGGTCTCCGGTGACGATGCGCGATCGGGTCCAGGGCTTAACCCAGTTTTCCCAGCCTTCGCACCCCGTCCTCGCGCGCGGCCGGGCGCTCGGCCCCGCCGGTGACGACCACTCGGGCCCGCCGGTTGCGAACGTCCTGCACTTGCCCCGGGGCGCGGGGTCGGCCACAGCGTGGCAGCCCGAGCCGACAAGCGAGCCCCATGGATTTCGAAGCCCTCCGCGCCAGCACCCTCGCCTTCGTGGAGGCGCACCAGGGCTGGACACCGCTCATCGTGGGCGTGCTCGCCTTCTGCGAGTCGCTGGCCTTCCTGTCGCTGCTGGTGCCCGCGACCGTGCTGCTTCTCGGCATCGGCGCGCTGATGGGGGCGATCGGCATTCCGTTCTGGCCCGTGATGCTCGCGGGCGCCCTGGGCGCGGCGCTCGGCGATTGGCTCTCCTACGAGTTCGGGCACCACTACAAGGAGGGCGCCAAGCAGATGTGGCCGATGCGGCGCTACCCCGCCATCGTCGCCCGCGCCGAGGAATTCTGCCGCAAATGGGGGGCTGGCGGGATCGTGATCGGCCGATTCATCGGGCCCGCCCGGGCCGTGGTGCCGCTGATCGCCGGCATCTTCGGGGTCAAGCGCCTGCCCTTCCAGATCGCCAACGTGACGTCGGCGCTCGCCTGGTCCTTCCTCATGCTGGCGCCGGGCGCCGGCATCCTGAGCTACTTCAAGGGCTGAGCCGCGGCCGTTCGCCGGCCCGGGGCGGGCCCGGCCGGCTCGGCGAGCCAGTCGCGGCGCCGGGCGATCAGCTGCCGGAGGCGCTCGGCGCGCTTCTCCCGCCGGTCGCATCCGCAATCGCAATCCCCGTCCGGGCACGCGACGGAGCCCTCCCCGAACAGGCTCAGGATCGACAGCACGAGCCCCGCGAGAAAGACGACCGCGAGGGCGACGAAGGGCCAGGCGAGCCCGAGCCCCACCAGCGCCGAGAGCCCGAGCTTCACCGCGAGCGAGCCCGCGACCTTCAGCTTGATCAGGGCCGCCAGCGTCGCACCCGCCCCGAGACCGCCGCGCAGGGTTCGCAGGAGCCGCACCCGCAGGCGCCGGCGCGCGACCAGGGCTTCCAGGCGGCGCAGATCGCGGGTGACACGGCGGATCTCGGCGGCGCTGTTTCCGCTCCGCGCCTCGGCTCGCTCCTCCAGCAGGGCTCCCTCCTTCCGGGTCCGAAGCGATCGGAGCATGCGGGCGGCGCACGCGCAACGGGGTCGCAGGTGACAAGGCGGGCGCCGGCTGGTTTGCTGGGCGCGATCCCGATTCGGAACAGATCGCACGACCGACCGGAGCCGTATGTCAGCAGCCCTCGCGAACGTCATCCTCCCGCCCGACCGGCGCCAATCGGCCACCGCGCTTCAGGTCCAGCGCGGCGTCCGGCGGCTCTTCGCCGAACTCGGTCACGTCACCATCCCGGAATTTTCCCTGGCCAACGGCCGGCGTGCCGACGTCATCGCCCTATGCCCGGCCGGCCGCCTCACCATCGTGGAGATCAAGTCGAGCGTGGCGGATTTCCGGGCCGACCGGAAATGGCCGGATTACCGGGATTACTGCGACCGCTTCTATTTCGCGATCCCCGAGACGCTCTCCACCACCCTGACCCCGGACGAGGCCGGCCTGATCGTCGCCGACGCCTTCGGGGCCGCGATCCTGCGCGACCCCGCCGACCACCCCCTGAGCGGTCCCCGCCGCAAGGCCGTGACCCTGCGCTTCGCCCACAGCGCCGCGCGCCTGCTGCACGCGCTGGCCGACCCCGGCGCCATCCGCGAGGGCGCGCTTTGACACGTGAGCCCGGACGCGTGTGCCCAGCCGGCGCGGCGTGATAGAGCATTTTCGGTGATCCCTGGATCGCTGAAAATGCTCTATCTCATTGCGGGGTCGCCTTTTCTTCACGCGAGCCGGCATCCACCTCGCTTGAAAGTGCTTTAAGGCGCCGCCCCACCCTGATCGATCGCCCCCGTCATGCGTCTCCCTTCCCGTCGCCGTCCGAACGCGGGTGATTCCACGGTCCTGAATCGCCTCCAGCTCGCGTCGGGACGCCGCTCCCTCGTCCTGCACCTCCTCATCGTTCTGGTGCTGCTGGCCACCGCCCAGGGCTACGACGGTTCGAGCCACTCCATCCATCACTGGGTCGGCCTCGGGGTCTACGCCGTGGTGTCCCTGGGGCTCGCCCTCGCCGATTGGCGCGCCGCCCATCGCGACGGGCGCACGGAACGCACGAATGCGTGGCTGACCTGGAGCGCGACCCTGCTGAATGCCGGCGTGGCCCTGTTCCTCGTCGTCGAGCACATCCTGGTCGGCGCGGTGCAGACGGAGGAGACCGCGACGGCGGTGAGCCGGCTGCCGGCCTTTCTCCTGCTGCTGCAGACGGGTCTCAGCATGCGGGTCTGGCACACGGTCGTGTTCTCGGGGCTCGTGAGCCTTGCCTGGGGCGGCACCATCCTGCTCGCGTTCCTGGAGCCCGACCACACGCTCCTCGGCCCCTACGTCACCCTCGAGGAGGAGGTGACCGGCCTCCTGACCTTCGCGGCGGCGAGCCTCGTGGTCATCGACGGGGTCCGGCGCCTGCGGTCGGCGGTGAGCACGGCCCTGCGCACCGAGCGGGAGCGGGCCAGCCTCGCCCGCTTCGTGCCCAGCCGGGTGGCGGGCGAGTTGGCGGAGAGCGGCGGCGGCCTCGCTGGGGTCCAGTCGCGCCACGCCTGCCTGTTCGGCCTCGACCTGCGGGGGTTCTCGGCCTTTTCGCGGGAGCATTCGCAGGAGGAAGTGGTGCGGGCGCTGCTCGACGTTCGGGCCCTGACCCACGTGGCGGTGATGGAGCACGGCGGCATCGTCGACAAGTACGTGGGCGACGGCATCCTGGCCCAGTTCATCGTCGGGCGGCCGCAGGCCCAGGCCGAAGCGGCCCTCGGCTGCGCCCGGACCATCGCGACGCGGCTCGAGCGGCTCAACGCCGAGCGCCGCGGCGAGGGCCGGCCGCTCCTGCGCATCACCATGGCGCTGCATGCGGGCGAGGTACTGGTCGGCGTCTTCGACGACGGCCACCGGGCCGAGTTCACGGTGCTGGGGACGGCGATGAACCGGCTCGCCCGGATCGAGGCCCGGGCGAAGGCGGCGAACCTGACGCTCGCGGGGTCGTACGATCTCGTCCGGCTGCTCAGCCCGGCCGTCCACTCGCGCCTGCACCTCGCCGACATGCCCCCCTCGGACTGCCCGGACACGCGCGACATGCGGCTCTTCGCGGTCTCGTGGCACGAGGGTGCCGAGGCAC
>NZ_JAIEOF010000164.1 GCF_019750675.1 Methylobacterium sp. | reverse complement strand
GTCGCGGCCGGTCGCGGTATCCGCATCGGCGGCGACACCCCGAAGCAGTACCGCCGCGTCGGCGGCCAGGCCGTGCTGACCCGGACGCTGGCGGCCCTGGCCGCCCATCCGGGCATCGCCCGCATCCAGCCCGTGATCGCGCCGGACGCCGCCGACTTCTACCGCGCCTGCCTCGACGACCTCGACGCCGCGACCCGGGACAAGCTCGCCGAGCCGGTCCCCGGCGGGGCCACCCGGCAGCAATCGGTCCGCGCCGGGCTCGAGGCCCTGGACGGCGCGGACGCGCCGGACCTCGTTCTCGTCCACGACGCCGCCCGCCCACACGTGGACCGCGCGCTGATTGAGCGTGCGCTGGTGGCCGGGCGCGACCACGGCGCCGCCGTGCCGGGCATCGCCGTCACCGACACCATCAAGGTGGTGGAGGATCTCGGCGACGGCACCGGGCGGGTTCGCGAGACGCCGGCGCGCGAGCATCTCCGCGCCGTGCAGACGCCCCAGTCCTTCGCCTACGGCCCCTTGCGCGACGCCCACCGCCGGGCGGCAGGAGCCGATCTCCACGCCTTCACCGACGACGGGGCCCTCGCCGAATGGGCCGGCCTCGCCGTCGTCGTGTTCGAGGGCGACCCGCGCAACCGCAAGATCACCCAGCCGGCCGACCTGATCGAGGCCGATCGCGGCTTCTCCGGCCAAACCCCCGACGCCCTGAGCGAGGCCCATCCCATGACCACCTACGTCACCCGCCTCGGCACCGGCTTCGACGTCCACGCCTTCACGGAAGGCGACCATGTCTGGCTCGGCGGCGTGAAGATCCCCGCCGACCGGGGCGTGCTGGCCCATTCCGACGGCGACGTGGCCCTGCACGCCCTCACCGACGCGCTCCTCGGCGCCATCGCGGACGGCGATATCGGCACGCACTTCCCGCCGAGCGACGAGCAGTGGCGCGGCGCCTCGTCCGATCGCTTCCTGGCGCACGCGGTGGAGCTGGTGCGGGCGCGCGGCGGCAAGATCGACCATCTCGACATCACGGTCCTGGCCGAAGCGCCCCGGATCGGCGCCCATCGGGAGGCGATCCGCGCCCGCATCGCCGAGATCGCGGGCGTGCCGCTGAGTTCGGTCTCGATCAAGGCGACCACCACCGAGAAGCTCGGCTTCGTCGGCCGCGCCGAGGGCCTCGCCGCCCAGGCCGCCGCGACCGTGCGGCTGCCGGAGGCCGCCCCCCTGAACGCCGCCGACGAGACGGCCGAGCGCCGCGCGTGATCGACGATCCCGCCCTGCTCGCCCGTGCGGAGGCGCTCGTCGCCGCCTACGCGGCGGCGGGGCTGACGGTCGCCACGGCCGAATCTTGCACCGGCGGCCTCGTCGCCGGACTGCTCACCGCGATCCCCGGCTCCTCGGCGGTGGTCGAGCGCGGCTTCGTCACCTACTCGAACGCCGCGAAGGCCGAGTGCCTCGGCGTGCCCGCCGACCTCATCGCGGCGCAGGGCGCGGTGAGCATGGACGTCGCCCGCGCCATGGCCGAGGGCGCCCTGTCGCACGCGCGGGCCGATGTCGCCGTGGCCATCACGGGCATCGCCGGTCCCGGCGGCGGCAGCGCGGACAAGCCGGTCGGCCTCGTGCATTTCGGCCTGGCCGCGAAGGGCGCGGGGGTACGCCACCTCGAGCGTCGCTACGGCGATCTCGGCCGCACCGAGATCCGCCGGCAGGCGGTGGGCGATGCGCTGGGTCTGCTCGAATCGGTCCTCGTACCGACGTCTTGAAACCGACACGCTCGATCGTCAGGTTCCGAATCACGGCGCGTCGTTGCGCGCCGGGTTCGCCCGCGATCCATTGGGGAGGCTGCATGACATCGGTATCGTTCGCCTCCTCAGTCCGTCCGCGCTCCGCGCATCTGCCCGCCCGCCCGCGCTCTTCGCGCCTGCCGGCCTGACGCCGCCGCGCGCCCGAGCGCGCCGCGCCCGTCCCCTCCCCGCACCTCTTTGAATCCTCGGCCGGTCGCCCGCGCGTCCGCGCCGTCCACGGAGTCGGCGCCCGCTCCGCGCCGTGATCGCATCCATGCTCCTCGACCGCCTGCACGGCGCGGAGGCCTACCGGGCCGTCCTCGCCTTCCTCGTCCGCCAGTGGCGGACGCGCCTCCCCCTCGTCGCCGGTGTCGTCGCGGCGATCGTCGGCGCGACCCTCGGCGACGTGTTCCTGCCCCTGTTCGCCGGACTGCTGGTCGACGCGCTCTCGGTCGCCGACCGCATGGCGGCGCGCGGGGATGCCCTTCTCGCCTTCGCGGCGATGGCCGGGCTTGGCCTCATCACCCTGGGCCTGCGCCACGTGGCCTGGGCCCTGGTCGTACCGCTGACCCTCTCGACCATGCAGGCGGTGGCGCAGGCCGGCTTCCACCGGGTCCAGCGCCTCTCGACCGACTGGCACGCCAACAGCTTCGCGGGCTCCACCGTGCGCAAGGTCTCGCGCGGCATGTGGGCCCTCGAAGGGCTGAACGACACGCTGCTGCTGGAACTGCTGCCGGCCTTCACGGTGCTCCTCGGCACCATGATCCTGCTCGGCCTGCAATGGCCCGTGATGGGGCTGGTGATCGGCCTCGGCTCGCTGGTCTATCTCGGCATCGTGGTGATGCTCGCAACCCGGGTCATCGCGCCCGCGGCCCAGCTCTCCAACGTCTGGGATTCGCGCCTCGGCGGTGCGCTCAGCGACGCCGTCGGCGCCAACGCGGTGGTGAAGGCCTTCGGGGCCGAGGCCCGTGAGGATGCGCGCCTCGCCCGGCTGCTCGGCAAGTGGAACCGGCGCACCCACCGGACCTGGATGCGGATCACCTGGAGCATCACGGCGCAGTTCGCGCTGCTCCTGGTGCTGCGCACCGCCATCGTGGGCACGGCGCTCTGGCTCTGGTGGACGGGGGCGGCGAGCCCCGGCGACGTCGCCTACGTGCTGACCACCTACTTCGTGGTGCACGGCTACCTGCGCGACATCGGCAGCCACATCAACCGGGTCCAGCGGGGCGTCAACGAGATGGAGGAACTCGTCGCCCTCGAGGCCGAGCCCTACGGCGTCGCCGATCGGCCGGGCGCCACGGCGCTCGCCGCGACGAACGGCGACCTGCGGTTCGAGCACGTGACCTTCCACTATGCCGGGCACGAGACGCCCCTCTACCGCGACCTCTCGGTGCACATCCCGGCCGGGCAGCGGGTCGGCCTCGTCGGCCGCTCGGGCTCGGGCAAGACCACCTTCGTCAAGCTGGTGCAGCGCCTCTACGACGTCACCGGGGGCTGCATCCGCATCGACGGGCGCGACGTGTCCGGGGTGACGCAAGCGTCGTTGCGCGCGCACATCGCCATCGTGCCCCAGGAGCCGGTGCTGTTTCACCGGTCGCTGGCCGAGAACATCGCGTATGCGCGCCCCGGCGCTTCGGCGGAGGCGATCGCGCGCGCCGCGCGCCTCGCCAACGCGCACGACTTCATCGCCCGCCTGCCCCAGGGCTACGCCACCCTGGTGGGTGAGCGCGGCGTCAAGCTCTCGGGCGGCGAACGCCAGCGGGTGGCGCTCGCCCGTGCCTTCCTGGCCGATGCGCCGATCCTGATCCTCGACGAGGCCACCTCGAGCCTCGATTCGGAATCGGAGGCGCTGATCCAGGAGGCGATGGAGCGCCTGATGCGCGGGCGCACGGCCATCGTCATCGCGCACCGGCTCTCCACCGTGCGGGCCCTCGACCGCATCCTCGTCTTCGAGAGCGGCCGCATCGTGGAGGACGGCAGCCACGACGACCTGCTGGTCCGGCCGGAGGGGCGCTACCGCGCCCTGTTCGAGCGCCAGGCCGGCGGGGTGGTGAAGGCGTGATACTGTTTTCGGTCGATGGCTTCGGTCTGCGTGCGCGCTCCGTGCTCCCTCTCCTGGAAGGAAAGGGTTGGGGAGAGGTGTGTGACCTTTCCGGATGGGGCACGCCCCTCACCCCAACCCTCTCCCAAACGGGAGAGGGGGCCCGTCCCGACCAAGACGACCGAAGCGATCAACCGGAGCTGGCGTGAAACGCGCGCGGCGCGTGCTCTTCGTGTGCAGCCGAAACCGGCTGCGCAGCCCGACCGCCGAGCAGGTGTTCTCGGACTGGCCCGATCTGGAGGTCGCCTCGGCGGGGACGGATGCCGCGGCCGACGAGCCGGTCTCGGCGGAGTGGCTCGCCTGGGCCGATCTGATCGTGGTGATGGAGAACCGGCACCGGGCGCTGCTGCAGCGCCGCTTCCGCGCGAGCCTGAAGCACGCGCGCCTCGTTTGCCTCGACATCCCCGACGTCTATGGCTTCATGGACCCGGATCTCGTGCGGCTGTTGCGCGCCCGCGTGACGCCGCACCTGCGCTGACGTTCAGGCGGCGCCGTAGACCCGGTTCGCCCGCGCCTCGAAGGCGTCGGTGAACTTGCGGAAGGCCCGGTCGAACATCGTGCCCATGAGCATGCCGAGGGTGCGGCTCTTGAATTCGTAGGTGATGAAGAAGTCGACCGTGCAGCCCCCGCCGTCGCCCGCCTTGAAGTTCCAGCGGTTCTCCAAGTGGCGGAACGGGCCGTCGATGTATTCGGCCACGATGCGCAGATTCTCGGGATCGAGGGTGACGCGGGTGGTGAAGCGCTCGCGGATCGCCTTGTAGCCGACGCCCATCTCGGCCACGAGCACCTCCGTGCTGTCCGCTCCCGGCTGGCGCCGGAGCACGCGCAGGGATTCGCACAGCGGCAGGAAATCCGGGTAGCGCTCCACGTCGGCCACGAGGTCGTACATCTGGCGCGGCGAGTGCCGCACCGCGCGGTTGATCCGGAATGAGGGCATCGAGACTCTAGGCGTTGGCGATGCGGGCGAGACGGGCCGCTTTCAGCTTTGCGAAATCCTCACCGGCGTGGTGGGAGGAGCGGGTCAGGGGCGTCGCCGAGACGAGAAGGAAGCCCTTGGTGTAGGCGGTGGTCTCCAGGCCCTTGAACTCGTCCGGGGGCACGAAGCGCACCACCTCGTGGTGCTTCTTGGTCGGCTGGAGATACTGGCCGATGGTCAGGAAGTCGACATCGGCCGAGCGCAGGTCGTCCATGAGCTGCACGACCTCGTTCCGCTCCTCGCCGAGGCCCACCATGATGCCCGACTTGGTGAAGATGGTCGGGTCGAGTTCCTTGACCCGCTGGAGCAGACGCACCGAATGGAAGTAGCGCGCGCCCGGGCGGACCGTGAGGTAGTTGCCCGGTACCGTCTCCATGTTGTGGTTGAACACGTCGGGCCGGGCCGCGACCACGACTTCGAGGGCGCCGGGTTTGCGCAGGAAGTCCGGGGTCAGCACCTCGATGGTGGTGGCGGGGCTGCGCGCCCGGATCGCCCGGATGGTGCGGGCGAAGTGCTCGGCGCCGCCATCGCCGAGATCGTCGCGGTCCACCGAGGTGATGACGACGTGGTGCAGGCCGAGCTTGGCCACCGAATCCGCGACCTTGTCGGGCTCACCCGCATCGAGGCCCTCCGGCAGGCCGGTGCGCACGTTGCAGAAGGCGCAGGCCCGCGTGCAGGTGTCGCCCATGATCATGAAGGTGGCGTGCTTCTTCTCCCAGCACTCACCGATGTTGGGGCAGCCCGCCTCCTCGCAGACCGTGACGAGACCGTGCTCGTGCACGATCTTGCGCGTGTCCTCCCAGCCCTTGGAGCCCGGCGCCTTCACGCGGATCCAGTCGGGCTTGCGCTGGATCGGCTTGTCGGGCCGGTGCGCCTTCTCGGGGTGGCGCGGACGCTGATCGTTGCGAAGGAGGTCGAGGACGACGGCCATGACAATCCACGGGATTCGCCCGGGAGACGCCGGCGCGTGTCAACGACTTAAGCCGTGACGCCCGCGACCGCAAACCCGCCGCGACGGGATGGCGCGACAGGGGGCACGGTTCGTCAGGCGCCCTATCGATCAGTATCGGCGCCCGGCGATCGCCCGGTAGATGGTGATGATGATGACGGCGCCCACCGTCGCCGAGATCAGGTTGCGCCAGAACCCGAAGACCGGGATGTGCAGCTTGTGCGCGAGGTAGTTGCCGAGCAGGCCGCCGAGGATGCCCATCACGATGTTGGCGATGAGCCCCATATTCGCCGCCGTGAACCGCTCGGCGAGCCATCCCGCCAGCGCCCCGATCACGATCGCCATCAGAAAGCCGACGCCGGGTTGACCCATGGCGCCGTAGACGTGTCCGTCCATCGTGATTCTCCCCAGAGCGGGTCCCGGCCCGCATCCCCCAGCGGGCTCAGATGCCTTTGGCGCCGTTCGGATTCAACCGCGCGCGCCGGATCTCCCGCGACATCTTTGCGACGCGCGTTTCGGGCTTGCGCGATCGACCCTCGGAAAGTCCGCTTCGGGCCATTCGTCAGCAACGCCGATGGCGACCTTCGGGACATGCCTATCGAAGCGTATCCCACCCCAATCTCAGGAACCGAGAAGGTCGTGCTTGCCGCGCTCGATCCCGAATGCGCTGCCATCGACGTCATCAGTGATTCAGTTCGTGTGCGGCGGATGACATCGCCTTCGTATCGATTTGATCCAGCGCAAGGCCGATTTGAGCAATTGGTCTCAGAGCAAACCTCAATACCAAAATGCTTGAGGAGGCAGAGATGTCCTATCGAAAACAAGTTCGTTGTTTCGTGATAGGCATCGCCCTGCTTGCCGTATCGGGATCTTTGCAGAAATCGGCGCGATCCGAAGATCTGAGTGGGACGCTCAGGAAGGTCAAGGAGGCCGGATCCATCGTCATCGGGCACCGCGAAGCGTCGATTCCGTTTTCCTATCTCGATGAAAACAAGCGGCCGGTGGGATATTCCGTCGATCTATGTCTCAAGATCGTCGATGAAGTGAGGGCCGCACTGCAACGTTCCGAGATTGCCGTGCGATATGTCGCGGTCAATCCTCAGAATCGAATTCGGATGGTCGTGGATGGCCATGTCGACCTCGAATGCGGATCCACGACGAATACGCTCGCCCGTCAGCAGCAAGTCGATTTCTCGGCGGTTTTCTTCACGACCGGGACACGTTTGCTGACTTGGAAACGGGACGGCATCAAGGAGATCGAAAATCTTGTCGGTAGAACAATCGCCGTCGTCGGCGGTTCGACAAACGAAAAAGCCGTCAAGGCGCTCGTCGACAACGGGATTGTCGAACGCGCGGCCGTTCTGAGCGTGAAGGACTATGCCGAAGGTCTCGCGACCCTCGAAACGCGGAGGTCGGATGCGTTTGCGACGGACGACATCGTTCTCTTCGGTTTGCTCTCGAAGTCCCCCAAGCACAGCGAACTCGAGGTGACGGGCCGGTTTCTCACCTACGATCCCTACGGGATCATGTTCCGCCGTGATGATCCGGAATTCCGCTTGGTCGTCACGAAAGCGCTCGCGGGGGTTTTCCGTTCGGGCGATGCCGCACGTCTCTACGCCAAGTGGTTCGACCCGATGTCTGTCCCGCTCAGCCCATTGCTGAAGGCGGGTTTCGCGCTGCAGGCCATTCCCGAATGAGCGACCCTTCCCGCCGAACCGGCTGGTCGGCGGGAGGTGCGAACCGATCTCATTCCACACGGAGCGTCCGCTTCCGCCGGACCTTTCCGGGATCAACCCGTCGACGGGAGAAGCCGACGACATCGCGGCTCCATACGGGTCGGTCGCCGCTCACACATTCGCCGTCGTGAGGCTTCCGATCTCCGGCGTGTTTCGGCCCTCGACGAGAACCGGTCACGCGTGCCGCGCGCGAAGGGGCATGAACCAGTCTGACGCGGCCGAACGGATCATTGTCCGAAGGATCGATTCACGTGAGCGTCGGTACCCCTAAGCCTTTGTTTCGGATGCGGTTTTACGATTAGGTGTGGATCACCTTGCCATACGCATCCAGCACGCTCTCGTGCATCATCTCGCTGAGCGTCGGGTGCGGGAAGACCGTGTGCATCAGGTCTTCCTCGGTGGTCTCCAGGTTCATGGCGACGACGTAGCCCTGGATCAGCTCGGTGACTTCGGCGCCGACCATGTGGGCGCCGAGGAGCTGGCCGGTCTTGGCGTCGAAGACGGTTTTCACGAGGCCGTCCGGCTCGCCGAGCGCGATGGCCTTGCCGTTGCCCGCGAAGGGGAAGCGGCCGACCTTGACCGAAAAACCCTGCTCCTTGGCCTTGGCCTCGGTGAGCCCCACGCTCGCGATCTGCGGCTGGCAATAGGTGCAACCGGGGATCTTGGCCTTGTCCATGGCGTGGGTGTGCAGCCCCTTGATCGTCTCGACGCAGAGCACGCCCTCGTGCTCGGCCTTGTGGGCGAGCATGGGCGGACCGGCGACGTCGCCGATGGCGTAGATCCCCGGCACGTTGGTCCGCCCCAAGCCGTCGGTGACCACGATCCCGCGCTCGATCGCGACGCCGAGTTTATCGAGGCCGATCCCCTCGATGTTGCCGACGACGCCCACCGCCGAGATCAGCTTCTCGGCGCTGAGCTGCTGGGACTTGCCGTCGCCGGTCTCGATGGTCGCCGTGACGGCGGCGGCGGATTTCTCCACCTTCGTCACCTTGGCGCCCGTGAGGATCTTGATGCCCTGCTTCTCGAAGCGCTTGCGGGCCAGCCCGGCGATCTCCGCATCCTCCACCGGCAGGATCTGCGGCAGGAGCTCGATCACCGTCACCTCGGCGCCCATGGTGCGGTAGAACGAGGCGAACTCGATGCCGATGGCGCCCGAGCCCATGACGAGGAGCGATTTCGGCATCGTCTCCGGCACCATGGCCTCGTAATAGGTCCAGATCTGCTTTTTGTCGGGCTCGATGCCCGGGATCGCGCGGGGCCGCGCGCCGGTGGCCACGATGATGTGCTTGGCGGAATACGCGCCCGCCGCCAGGGCGCCCTTCGGGGCCGGCGCGCGGGTGGTCTCCTTGACCGTGACCTGGCCCGGCTGGTTGCCCTTGGCGGCCGCCGTGATGGTGGCCTCCCCCCAGATCACGTCGACCTTGTTCTTCTTCAGCAGCATGCCGACGCCGCCGTTCAGCCGGGTCGAGACCCCGCGCGAGCGCTTGACGATGGCGGCCGTGTCGAACCCGACCTTCTCGGCCGACAGCCCGTAATCGGCGGCGTGCTGCATGTAGTGATAGATCTCGGCCGAGCGCAGCAGCGCCTTGGTGGGGATGCAGCCCCAGTTCAGGCAGATGCCGCCGAGATGCTCGCGGTCCACCACGGCGGTCTTGAAGCCGAGCTGTGCCGCCCGGATCGCCGCCACGTAGCCGCCGGGGCCGGCTCCGATGATGAGGATGTCATAGGTATCGGCCATGTGCGCTCCTACGCCCCGCGTTCGGCGGGGCCATGGGTCGGGGATGGGATGATCGCGAGGGCGGCGTGGACCGTCTCGAGGACGTCGTCGACCCGCTGCATCACGTCGGTGTTCGTGACGCGCAGGACCCGGTAGCCGCTCTCGTTCAGGTAGGCGTCGCGCCGCGAATCATAATCGACTTCACGTGCGTGTGTGTGATGTCCGCCATCGACCTCGACGATCAGTCGTTCAGCCAGGCAGCAGAAATCGGCAACGTAGGGACCGAGCGCGACCTGACGCCGAAAGTGCGATCGTGCGAGGGAAAGACGATGCCGGAGATGCCACCAGAGCCGCTTCTCGGGTTCCGTCATGCTCGTGCGAAGGATGTTCGCATGCGACGCCGCGCGTGGTGTGATCGCTTTCCTGGAATGCTCGTTCCAGGACATCACCGATGTCCACCCGTGTCCGCCCGCGCGACGGCCCATCGACCAAGCGCTTCCCTCCCCCTTGCGGGGAGGGTCAGGGTGGGGGTGGTGCAGAAGGCACCGTGACCGATCCATCCGACCCCACCCCCACCTCCGGCTCCTCCCCGCAAGGGGGAGGAGAGGTGCGCGCGGCTCGATGTGTCGCTCACACCAGCATCCCCATCGGGTTCTCGATCAGCGCCTTGAACGCCGAGATCAGCTCGGCGCCGAGCGCCCCGTCGAGCACCCGGTGGTCGCAGGACAGCGTCGCGGTCATGACCTGCGCGACGGCGGGGGCCCCGTCCCGCACCACGACGCGCTTCTCGCCCGCACCCACCGCGAGGATCGAGGATTGCGGCGGGTTGATCACCGCCGTGAAGTGCTTGATGCCGAACATGCCGAGGTTGGACACCGAGGTGACGCCGCCCTGGTATTCCTCGGGCTTCAGCTTCTTGGCTCGTGCGCGGGCCGCGAAGTCCTTCATCTCGTTGGAGATGGTGGAGACCGTCTTCTGGTCGGCCCGGCGGATGACGGGCGTGAACAGGCCGCCGTCGATGGCCACCGCCACGCCGACCTCGGCGTTGTCGAAGCGCAAGATGCGGTCCTCGGCCCAGACGGCATTCGCCGCCGGCACCCGCATCAGGGCGAGGCCCATCGCCTTGATGACGAAATCGTTCACCGAGAGCTTGAACAGCGGCTTGCCGTCCTTGGTCGTACCGGCGCTCTTGTTCAGCTGCTCGCGCAGGGCCATCAGCGCATCGAGCTCGCAATCCACCGTCAGGTAGAAGTGTGGGGCCACCTGCATCGCCTCGGTGAGGCGCTTGGCGATGGTCTTGCGCATGCCGTCGAGGGGCACTTCCTCGTAGGTGCCCTTGGCGTAGAAGCCCCGGACCTGATCCGTGGTGAGCCCGCTGGCCTTGGGCGGAGCGGCCGGCACCGGGGCGGCCTTCGGGGCTCCGGCGGGCTGCGCGGCTTCGGCGGGCTTCGGCGCGGCAGCCGGGGGGGCCTTGCCGGTACCGGCGGCGAGCGCCGCGCGCACGTCGCGCTCGATCACCCGGCCACGGGGGCCGGAGCCTGTCACCACCGCCAGGTCGACGCCCTCCTGCTTGGCGATGCGGCGGGCCAGCGGCGAGGCGAAGACGCGCCCACCCTCGGCCCCGGGGGCCGACGCGGCGCCGGCAGTCTCCGCGCCCTTGCCGCGATCGGGCTTCGCGCCGTCCGGCGCCGCGTCGACGCGGGCGTAGGACATCGTCCCGCCGCCTGGGGTCGCGTTCTCGGCGGAAGCCTCGGCCCTGGCGTCCGCCCTCGGGGCTTCGGTCTTGGGAGCCTCGGTCTTGGGAGCCTCGGCCTTGGGAGCTTCGGCGCCGCCCGGGGCCTGGATGCTGGCCGGGTCCTCGCCGTCCGCCGCGATGATCGCGATGAGGTCGTTCACCGGCACGTCGGCCGTGCCCTCGGCCACCAGGATCTTGGCGAGCACGCCCTCGTCGATGGCCTCGACCTCCATCGTCGCCTTGTCGGTCTCGATCTCGGCGAGCACGTCGCCGGATTTCACCGCATCCCCCTCCTTCTTGAGCCACTTGGCGAGGTTGCCCTTCTCCATCGTGGGCGACAGGGCGGGCATCAGGACGTTGATCGGCATGGGGTGAAATCCTGATCGTCAGCGGGCTAGGTCGGGGGGCGGCGGTCAGTTCAGAATCGGGGCGTCGGGGTCGAGGCTCTCGGCTTCGAAGCCGGCGCTGATGCGCGCGAAGGCTTCGTCCTCGGCCATCTCCGTCTCCAGCGCGTAGACCCGCGCCGCCTGGCGGGCGAGGTCGGCCAGAAGACGGCCCCAGGTCGCTGGATCGTCGAAGGACCGGCGCAGGGCGATGCTCACCGCGCCGTCGACGACGCTGGCGCGAAGCACCTCGATGCCACCGTTCTCGATGGCATCCGGCGGGGCGGAAAGTTCTTCGAATTTCTGGGTCATCATCTCGTCTCCGGTCTCTCCCCGGCAGGGGGAGAGTTGGAGGTGAACGCGTGCGGGCCTCAGCGGTAGCAGACCGCCTTCACCGCCTCGATGACCTCTGCGACGTTGGGCAGCGCCAGCTTCTCGAGGTTGGCCGCATACGGCATCGGCACATCCTTGCCGGTGACGCGCAGGACGGGGGCGTCGAGGTAGTCGAAGGCGTCGACCATCAGCCGGGCCGAGATCTCGGCGCCGATACCCGATTGCGGAAAGCCCTCCTCGACGGTGACGCAGCGGCCCGTCTTCTTCACCGATTCCACCACCGTGTCGGTGTCCATCGGGCGCAGGGTGCGCAGGTCGATCACCTCCGCCTCGATGCCCTCCTCGGCCAGCGCCTGCGCCGCCTTGAGGGCGTAGGTCATGCCGATCGAGAACGACACGATGGTCACGTCCTTGCCGGTGCGGTGGATGCGCGCCTTGCCGATGGGCAGCACGAAGTCGTCGAGCTTCGGCACCGGGAAGCTCTGGCCGTACAGGATCTCGTTTTCGAGGAAGATGACCGGGTTCGGGTCGCGGATCGCGGCCTTCAGCAGGCCCTTGGCGTCCGAGGCGGTGTAGGGCGCGATGACCTTGAGGCCGGGCACGTTGGAGTACCAGGCCGAGTAGTCGTGGCTGTGCTGCGCGCCGACGCGGGCGGCCGCGCCGTTGGGGCCGCGGAACACGATGGGGCAGCCGAGCTGGCCGCCGGACATGTAGAGGGTCTTGGCCGCCGAGTTGATGATGTGGTCGATCGCCTGCATGGCGAAGTTGAAGGTCATGAACTCGACGATGGGCCGCAGGCCCGTGAAGGCCGCGCCGACGCCGATGCCGGCGAAGCCGTGCTCGGTGATCGGGGTGTCGACCACCCGCCGCGCCCCGAATTCCTGCAGCAGCCCCTGCGTGATCTTGTAGGCGCCCTGGTACTCGGCGACCTCCTCGCCCATCACGAAGACGTCGTCGCTCCGGCGCATCTCCTCGGCCATCGCGTCGCGCAGGGCCTCGCGGACGGTCGTGGTGACCATCTCGGTGCCCTTCGGAAATTCCTCCATCACCGGCGCGGGCGCCTTGTTGGTGATGGTGGCGGGCGCCGCCGGGGCCTTCGGCGCGTCTTCGCCGGTCTTGGCGCTCGGGGCGGGCTTCTCCGCCTGGCCCTCGGCCTGCATGTCGGGCGCCGGGGCGGGTTGGGCGGAGGCCTCCGGCTTCGGGGTGCCGCCGCCGGCGGAAGCCGCCGAGACGTCCTCGCCCTCGGCCGCGATGATGGCGATCGGCGTGTTGACCTTCACGCCCTCGGTGCCTTCCTCGACCAGGATCTTGGCGAGCACGCCCTCGTCGATGGCCTCGACCTCCATGGTCGCCTTGTCGGTCTCGATCTCGGCCAGCACGTCCCCGGATTTGACCGGATCACCCGCTTTCTTCAGCCACTTCGAGAGCTTGCCCTCCTCCATGGTCGGAGAGAGGGCGGGCATCAGGATGTCGGTCGCCATGAAATACTCGTCGATCGAGGATGAGGCGGTCAGCCCGTCGGAGGCAGGGGCGCAGCCGCTGGCGCGGCGTGCGCGCCCGGCCTCCGGCGCGTGATGGGGCTCAGGCGCGGGCTTCCAGCAGGATGTCGGTCCACAGCTCGGCCGGATCCGGCTCGGGATCGTGCGTGGCGAACTCGGCGGATTCGTTCACGGTCTCGCGCACCTTCGCGTCGGTGGCCTTGAGATCGGCCTCGGGCACGCCGTGCATCTCGATCAGGCGCTTGCGCACCATCTCGATGGGGTCGTGCTCCTCGCGCATCTTCGAGACTTCGTCCTTGGTCCGGTACTTGGCCGGGTCGGACATCGAGTGACCGCGATAGCGGTAGGTCTGCATCTCGAGGATGTAGGGGCCCTGGCCTGACCGGGCGTGCTCGATCGCCCGGGTCGCGGCCTCACGCACGGTGCGGACATCCATGCCGTCCACCTGCTCGCCGGGGATGCCGAACGAGATGCCGCGCTTGGAGAAGTCGGTCTGGGCCGAGGCACGGGCGACCGACGTGCCCATGGCGTAGCGGTTGTTCTCGATCACGTAGACCACGGGCAGCTTCCAGAGCTGCGCCATGTTGAAGCTCTCGTAGACCTGGCCCTGGTTGGCGGCGCCGTCGCCCATGTAGGTCAGGCTGACGTTGCCGTTCTTCCGGTAGGCGTCGGCGAAGGCGAGCCCGGTGCCGAGGGAGACCTGGGCGCCGACGATGCCGTGACCGCCGAAGAACTGCTTCTCGCGGCTGAACATGTGCATCGAGCCCCCCTTGCCGCGACTGTAGCCGCCGCGCCGACCGGTCAATTCGGCCATCACGCCCTTCGGGTCCATGCCGCAGGCCAGCATGTGGCCGTGGTCACGGTAGCCGGTGATGACCTGATCGCCCTCGACGGAGGCCATCTGCATGCCGATCACGACGGCTTCCTGGCCGATATAGAGGTGGCAGAAACCGCCGATCAGGCCCATGCCGTAGAGCTGGCCGGCCTTCTCCTCGAAGCGCCGGATCAGCAGCATCTCGTGATAGGCGTGGAGATCTTCCTCACGGGTGAACTGCGGCGCGTTCGGGGCCGGCGCGTGGGTCTCGGCCGCACCTCCGGACTTCGCCCCCGCGGAGCGCTTGGCTCCCGCCCGGCTCGTATCGGAGGCGGCTTGGCCTGCATCCTTCGCGGCATCCATCGGCAACTCCCCGGGACCATCTGTTCACCCGGGGTTCTAGGGCACGCCTCCGGGGAAAGCGAGGCCGCCGGCCCGACAGAACGGGGAAGTTGTCAGTTGCGAAGCCCCTGCGTCGGCGAAGGGTTTTGCCCTCTGGGCGGCCTTACGGATCGATGATCACGACGTCGTTGGCGTGGACGCGGCCGAGCATGACGCGGGCGCGCTCCTCCAGCAGGTCGCGGTCGATCTGCTCGCTGCGCAGGAGGGCGACGCGGTGCTCCCAGATCGCTCGGTCGGCCTTGGCGGCCGTGAGCTCCTGGTTCAGCGCCCGCGCCTGGATCTTGAGGGCGCGCTTCGCCTCGAGGCCGCGGTTGCCGCTCTCGGCCTGATGCACGAAGTAGCCCACGACGAGGCCCGACACGGCGTAGAGGCCGAGGGGCATCAGGACAGCACGGACGCGACGACGAACCACCATGCCGGCAGGATGCGCGCACAGGGTTAAGAAAGTGCTGACGCCGCGGGGAGACACCGCCATGCAGAAGGGCCCACGTCGATGATGCGCTTCGACCTCGTCGACCTCTCGCTGTTCCGGCACGTGGTGGAGGCGGGCTCGATCACCCACGGCGCGGGGCGCGCCAACCTCGCGCTGGCCGCCGCCTCCGTGCGCATCCGCGCCATGGAGGAGACCCTCGGGGCGGCACTCCTCACGCGCGGGCGCCAGGGCGTGGTGCCGACGCCGGCGGGGCGCTCGCTCCTCGCCCATGCGCGCGGGCTCCTCGAGCGCATCGACCGCATGCAGGAGGATCTGGCCGCGTTCTCGGGCGGCACGGTGGGGCAGATCCGCCTCGTCTCGAACACCAACGCGCTCACCGAATTCCTGCCCGAGGTCCTGAGCGCCTTCCTGGCGCGTCAGACCGGCGTCAGTGTCGACATCGAGGAGCGGACCTCGGACGAGATCGTGGGGCTGGTGGCGGAGGGCTCGGCCGATCTCGGCATCGTGGCCGGCACCGTCGATACCGGCGCGCTGGAGACCTATCCGTTCCGGCAGGACCGCTTCGTCATGGTGGCGGCGACCGGGCACCCCCTGGCGGGGCGGACCTGCGTAGCCTTCGCGGAGGTGATCGAGCACCCGCTGGTCGGCCTCGACCGGACCAGCGCCCTGACCCGCTTCCTCGCCGACAAGGCCGCGCGCACGGGGCGCCCGCCCATGCGGCTGCGGGTGCAGCTGCGCAGCTTCGACGCGATCTGCCGGCTGGTGGCCTGCGACGTCGGCCTCGGCATCGTGCCCGAGACCACGGCGGCGCGGGCGGCCCGCACCATGCCGCTGGCGATCGTGCCCCTGGAGGATGCCTGGGCCCTGCGCGACCTCACCATCTGCGTGCGCGACCTCGACGCCCTGCCCCGCTTCACGCGGGATTTCGTGGCCCAACTCCGGGGCTGATCCGGCTTTCGGGCCCCGGGGGGCTCCCATCCGGGGCCGCGCTTGGCTACAACCCGGCTCGGGCGCCGTTCGGCGCGCCGAACGGGGGGAGTTCGCCGGCCAGATGCAGGATTCGACCTCCTCCGCGCCCGATACGGCCCTCGTCGACCCCGACGTCCACGTGGAAAGCTTCCGGCAGGCCCGCGAGGCGCGCCGCCTCGAACTCGTGGAAGATTACGTGGAGCTGATCGCCGACCTGATCGGCGACGGCGGCGAGGCCCGCCAGGTCGACATCGCGGCCCGGCTCGGCGTCGCCCAGCCCACCGTCGCCAAGATGCTCAAGCGCCTGGCCGAGGACGGCCTCGTGCAGCAGCGGCCCTACCGGGGCGTGTTCCTCACCGAGGCGGGCCAGGCCCTGGCCGTGCAGAGCCGCGAGCGCCACCGCATCGTCGAGCAGTTCCTGTGCGCCCTCGGCGTCAGGCCCGAGATCGCGCGCCGCGACGCCGAGGGCATCGAGCACCATGTCAGCGCCGAGACCCTGGAGGCGTTCCGGCTCTTCACCGAGCGGATGGGCTGATCCAATTTTTGCTTGAATGCTTCGGTCTGACGGCGCGCGACGCGCCCCCTCTCCTGAAAGGAGAGGGCTGGGGTGAGGTGTGGTCCATCTCCGGAAAGATCACACACCTCACCCTGTCCCTCTCCCGAAGGAGAGGGGACCCGCGCCAGAATGCGAATGGATCAGCCCGATAAACGTATGAGGCGCGGAGCCTCTTCAGGCGGACGCGGCGAGCGCGGTCTCCGTGTGCTCGGGCATGGGCTCGCCGTCCGGTACCACGTCGACCTCGACCTTGAGCTTCTGCGGACCGGAGGCCGAGACGATGCCGTCGATGGGCGAGACGTCGGTGTAGTCGCGCCCCCGCGCCACGACGATGTGGTCGTCGCACATGCCGATGCCGTTGGTGGGGTCGAGGCCGATCCAGCCCTCCCCGCACCAGACCGAGACCCAGGCGTGGCTGGCATCGGCGCCGCGCAGGCGCGGCCGACCCGCCGGAGGGATGGTGCGCAGGTAGCCGCTCACGTAGGCCGCCGGCAGGCCGAGGCCGCGCAGGCCCGCGATCATGATGTGGGTGAAGTCCTGGCAGACCCCGGCCCGCAGGGCGAAGGCCTCCGCCAGCGGCGTGTGGACGGTGGTGGCCTTCGAATCGAAGGTGAAATCGGCCCGGATGCGGCGCATCAGGTCGACGGCTCCGCCATAGGCGCTGCGGCCGGGGGGGAAGCTCGCCCGGGCGTAGTCCGTCACCGCAGGCACCAGGGGCACGCGCACGCTGGGGAACTGGAAATGCACGGGCCGTTCGGGGTCGAGCCCCTGCCCCGTCACCGCGCGGTCGCGCACCGTCTCCCAGGCCGGGCCGGATTCCGGCGCGGGCAGCGGATCGCGCTCGACGCGGACACGCGAGAGGGCCTCCACCCGCAACTCGGTATGGGGCGCGTCGATCGTCACCGAGACCACGTCAAGGCCGAAATAGTCGCGCCGGACCACCCGCAGGCTCGGGTCCGGGCTGATGGTCAGGGCGCTCTCCAGCACCGTCTGGCCCTCGCCGTCGCGCGGTCGCAGGCGCAGGGCGCAGCGCGCGAAGCGCACGGGCCGCGTGTAGCGGTAGGTGGTGAGGTGGCGCAGCGTGTAGATCACGCGAGTCCCACGAGCTTTTCCGGGCGCAGGGCGTGCGGTCCGTTGGGAAAGTAGCGGGTCGCGATGGCGTCGGCGAGGCGTTCCACCTCGTTCTCCAGGCGGGTCAGGGCGGCGCCGTCGAATTCCGCCGCCTCGCCGGTGGCGAACTCCGCCGCGAGCCGGGAGGCGAGACGCTGGTGCGGTTCGGGCAGGCCGTCGGCCCGCAGCACCGGCAACTGGCCGAGATGCCGGGCGATCGCCTCCACCTGGAAGGCCACCGAGCGCGGGTTGAACGGATCGAGCAGCACCATGTCGCGCACGGGATCGAGGGCGACGCCCTGGAGATAGCGCGCGCCGAACGAGACGTGGGCGTCGCAGAGCGACAGCATCACGCCGAGATCCTCCGCCGTGGCCGCGTCGCGGGCAAAGCGCGTGGCGAAGCTGAGGGTGTTGATCGCCCGCTCGATGCGCCGCCCGAGATCGACGAAGTGCCAGCCGGCGGTGCGGTTCATGTTCTCCTGCGCGAGGCCGGAGAGGGCCGCGATGTGGCTGAGGGCCCGCTCGGCGAGGCCGAGCAGCTGGGCCTCGGGCAGGGCCTGGGTCGCGTCGATCTCGAGAAGATCCCGGAGGTCGGCCAGCGCCCGCCACGCCTCGCCCGAGAGGCGCTCGCGCAGGGTGGCGGCGTTGGCCCGGGCCGACAGGCTGTGGCGCAGGGCCGAGCCGTAGGCGTCGCGCCCGCTCAGAGCCTGCTGCGCCAGGGTGGCGGTCGGCAGGTCTGGCGCCTCGATGGCCCCCCATTCGTCGAGGAGCGCGCGGATGCGCAGAGCCGTCGGCGCCTTGGCGTCGCCCGCCATGTCGGCGATCACGGCCGAGCCGACGCTGCCGAGATGCGCGATGACGAGGCGGATCACCGCCTCCGCCCGCTCCACGTAGCGCCCGAACCAGAATAGGTTGTCGGCGGCCCGCGACGGCAGGTGCCCGGCGATCCGCCGGACCCGGGTCGAGCCGGGCTGGATCAGCGAGACCGCCTCGACGGGATCGCGCGACAGGATCCAGACATCGGCCGACTTGATGCCGGCCCGCATCTCCAGGGGTTCGACGTCGGGCCGCTCCGAGATGCGGCAGAACCCGCCCGGCATCACGCGCCAGCCCTCCGGCGTGGCCGCCGCGAAGACCCGCAGCACGAAGGGGCGCGGCACCAGCCGCAAGGCGCCGCCCGTGCGGTCCCAGGCCGGCATGGTGGCCAACGGCATGGTTTCCTGGGCGACGTAGTCGAAGGGCCGGTCGCGCAGGGCGGCGAGGAGGTGGTCCCGCTCGGCATCGAGGGCGTGGGGCGCCAGGATCGCGTCGCGGACGGCGCCCTTCGGCGGGGTCGCTACCGGGCGCAGGCTCAGGGCACCGAGGTTGTCGCGGACTTCCGCCAGGCCGTCCGGATCGCCGCACCACCAGGTCTTTGGGCCGTCGAGCCGGAGGTCCCGCCCGAGGAGGTGCCGGGCGATGTTCGGCAGATAGGCGGCGAGCGCCCCGGATTCGAGGATGCCGGAGCCCGGCATGTTGCCGACGACGAGGCTGCCGTTGCGCAGGGCCTCCACGAGGCCGGGCACGCCGAGGCGCGAGGCCGGGTTGAGTTCGAGGGGGTCGATGTAGTCGGAATCGATGCGCCGCCAAAGCACGTCCGCCCGCTTGAGGCCCGACACCGTGCGGATGTGCAGGGCGCCGTCCTGCATCACGAGGTCGTCGCCCTCCACCAGGAGCAGGCCGAGGTAGCGGGCGAGCGCGGCTTGCTCCACGTAGGTCGAGCTGAACACCCCGGAGGTGAGCAGGCAGATGCGCGGGTCGCTGCGCTCGGCCCCCACGGCGAGGCCGTCGCGAAAAGCCTGGAAGAAGGCCGCAAGGCGTTCCACCTGCAGGTCGGCGTGCAGGTCCGGGAAGGCGCGGGTGAGGACGAGGCGGTTCTCCAGGGCGTAGCCGGGCCCGGAGGGGGATTGGGTGCGGTCGGCCAGCACCCGCCAGCGCCCGTCGGGACCGCGGGTGACGTCGGCGGCGTAGAGCTTGAGGAAGCGTCCGCCGGGCGGCGTCACCCCGACGAGGGGGCGCATGAATTCGGGGCTGCCCGCCACGGCGGCGGCCGGCAGCAGCCCCTGCGCCACGAGGCGCCCGTCGCCGTAGATGTCGGCGAGGATCGATTCCATCACCCCGGCCCGCTCGACGATGCCGGCGCTCAAGGCCTCCCAGTCGTCCTGCTCGATGACCAGCGGCAGGGAGCCCAGCGGCCAGGCATGCTCGCGCTTGTCGCCGTAGATCCGGTAGGAGATGCCGGTGTCGCGGATGCGCCGGACCGCCGAGACGAAGCGGGCTCCGATCTCCAGTTCGTCGAGGGCGCCGAGGCGGTCGAGGAAGCGCGGCCACGCACCCTTAGGCCGGCCGTCCGCATCCATGAACTCGTCCGGCACCCCTGCCTGCGGCCGGTAGGCGGAGGTCCAGCGCGCGAGGCGCTCGGCCCGACCCTGAACCTCCCCTGCGGCCGCCTCGGTCATGGCGCGGTCGCGCCCGGGGGCGTGTAGCCCGGGGGCACCGGCGTACGCAGGTCGAGGGTCATCGGGAACTCCCGGTTGAGTTCTTCCACGGGCATCGCGACCGGGCCGGCGGTGTGGCCGTGCGGCTGGAAGCGGGCGAGGCGGCGCCCCTCCGCCTCGTAGGTGTTGACCGGGAAGGTCTCGTAGTTGCGCCCGCCCGGATGGCTGACATGGTAGCGGCAGCCGCCCAGGGACCGGCCGCTCCAGGCGTCCAGGATGTCGATGGTCAGCGGCGAGTGCGCGGGAATCGTCGGGTGCAGCGAGGAGGCCGGCTGCCAGGCCTTGAAGCGCAGGCCCGCCACCGCCTCGCCGGAGGTGCCGGTGCCGGTCATGGGCAGGCGCCGGCCGTTGCAGGCGATGATGTGCCGGCCGGGCACGTAGCCCTCGACCTTCACCTGCAGCCGCTCCACCGACGAGTCCACGTAGCGCACGGTTCCCCCGATCGCGCCCTCCTCGCCCAGCACGTGCCAGGGCTCCAGGGCCTGGCGGAGTTCGAGCTTCACGCCGCCCTGCTCCACCGTCCCGAAGACGGGGAAGCGGAACTCGCGCTGCGCCACGAAGGCCGCCGGGTCGAAGTCGTAGCCGGCCCCCCGGAGGTCTTCCAGCACGCCGAGGAAATCGGCCCACAGGAAGTGGGGCAGCATGAAACGATCGTGCAGGCCCGTGCCCCAGCGGACACAGCCGCCCTCCTGCGGCTCGCGCCAGAGCCAGGCGACGATGGCGCGCAGGAGAAGCTGCTGCGCGAGGCTCATGCGCGGGTCCGGCGGCATCTCGAAGGAGCGGAACTCGAGGAGTCCAAGTCGGCCCGTGGGGCCGTCCGGCGAGTAGAGCTTGTCGATGCAGATCTCGGAGCGGTGGGTGTTGCCCGTCACGTCCACGAGGATGTTGCGGAAGATGCGGTCCACGAGCCAGCGCGGGATGTTGGGCGCGTCGGGTTTGGGCACCTGCGCCATCGCGATCTCGAGCTCGTAGAGCCCGTCGTGGCGCGCCTCGTCCATGCGCGGGGCCTGGCTCGTCGGGCCGATGTAGAGGCCCGAGAACAGGTAGGACATCGCCGGGTGGCGCTGCCAGTACAGCACGAGGCTCTTCAGGAGGTCGGGCCGGCGCAGGAACGGCGAATCGTCCGGCGTGGCGCCGCCCAGCACCACGTGGTTGCCGCCCCCGGTCCCGGTGTGGCGGCCGTCGGTCATGAACTTCTGCGCGCCGAGGCGGGTCTGGCGGGCATCCTCGTAGAGGTCGGTGGTGATCCGCACGGCCTCCCGCCAGGACGGGGCCGGGTGTACGTTCACCTCGATCACGCCGGGATCGGGCGTGACCTTGATGACGTTGAGGCGCGGATCGAAGGGGGGCTCGTAGCCCTCGATGTGCAGGGGCTGCTTCAACTCGGCGGCGGCCGCCTCCAAGTGCCCGAGGAGTTCGAGGTACTCGTCCACCCGCTGCAGCGGCGGCATGAAGACGTGCAGGATGCCGTTGCGCGGCTCCACCGCGAAGGCCGTGCGCACCGCGACCCCGGTGACGCCCGAGCCGTTGACGGTCCGCGTGCCCGGATGGCCCTCGGGCAGGGCCGGCCGCTCCTCCAGGGTGTCCTGGGGCTGGTAGTAGGGGTAGTGCTCCGGCGGCACGTAGGGCAGCGAGGAGAGCGGCAGGCGGTAGCCGACGGGTGAATCGCCCGGCGTGAGGAAAGCGTGGCCGCGCCGGAACTCCCAGGGCTCCGAGATCCAGGCCCGCTCGGCATCGCCGTCCTTGCCGGTGGGCAGGCTTGCCAGCGGCAGCGCGTAGCCGGCCGCCTCCCCCAGGCCCCGCTCGAACACCCGCGCCATCCGGGCATTGGCCTCGGGGTTCGGGAAATGCGGCTCGGCGGTGGTGACGTTGACGGGTAGCTCGTCGCGCTTCTCGGTCCAGTAGACCGGGTCCTCGAAGGCCGGGAACACGTAGGCGCCGAGGCCCAGGCGCCGGGCGACGCCGTCCATGAGGTCCTTGGCCCTGTGGATGGTGGCGTCGCGCGGGCCGTCCTCGGCGGCGATGAGGTCGGCGTCCTTCCAGACCGGAACACCGTCCCGGCGCCAGTACAGGGCGAAGGCCCAGCGCGGCAGGCTCTCGCCCGGATACCACTTGCCCTGGCCGTAATGCAGCATGCCGCCCGGCGCGAAGCGGGTGCGCAGGCGCCGGATCAGCTTGTCGGCGAGGCCGCGCTTGGTCGGGCCGACGGCGGCGGCGTTCCATTCGGCCGACTCGAAGTCGTCGATGGAGACGAAGGTGGGCTCGCCGCCCATGGTCAGGCGGACGTCCTGCTCGGCGAGGTCGGTGTCGATGCGGTCGCCCAGCGCGTCCATCGCCGCCCAGACCTCCTCGGAGAAGGGCTTGGTGATGCGAGGCGCCTCGGCCACGCGGGTCACCGACATCTCGAAGCCGAACGTGACCTCGGCCGGCTCGGCCAAGCCCGCGATCGGCGCGGCGGAGGCGTAGTGCGGGGTCGCGGCCAGCGGGATGTGGCCCTCGCCGCAGAGGAGGCCGGAGGTGGCGTCGAGGCCGATCCAGCCGGCGCCGGGGAGGTAGACCTCGGCCCAGGCGTGCAGGTCGGTGAAGTCGGTGCTGGTGCCGGCCGGGCCGTCCACCGCGGTGGTGTCGGGGATGAGCTGGATCAGGTAGCCCGAGACAAAGCGGGCGGCCATGCCGAGGCGGCGCAGGATCTGCACCATGAGCCAGGCGGAGTCGCGGCAGGAGCCGCTCTTGAGCGTCAGGGTCTCGGCCGCACTCTGGACCCCGGGCTCCATGCGCACGCCGTAGGTGATCTCGCCCGCCACCTGGGCGTTGAGCGCCACCAGGAACAGCACGGTGTTCGTCTCGGTGGGCAGCCGCTCCAGGAAGGCGTCGACCTCCGGGCAAAGGGCGTCGTCGAGGACGAGGTAGGGCTTCAGCTCGGCGGTGAGATCTTCCGCGTAGGCGAACCCGCGCGTCTGGGCGTAGTCCTCCACGAAGAAGTCGAATGGATTGATCACCGACATGTCGGCGATGAGGTCGACCTCGATCTTCAGCTCGGAGGTCTTTTCCGGAAACACCAGCCGGGCCAGCCAGTTGCCGTTCGGGTCCTGCTGCCAGTTGATGAAGTGGTTCTCGGGCAGCACCTTCAGCGAATAGGCCGGCACGGCGGTGCGCGTATGGGGCGCCGGGCGCAGCCGGATCACCTGCGGGCCGAGGGAGATCGGCCGGTCGTAGGTGTAGTGCGTGACGTGGTGCAGGGCGGCTTTGATCGACACGGGGGCTCCCGCTGTAGCTGGACAGGGCGCCGGGCGCGAAGGGCGCGCACCGGCGGCGGAGAAACGGGGCACCGCCCTGCGGTGTCCCGGAGGAAGCTTCGCTATGACATACGCGAACACGGACCCTTGTGCGATGGCCTTCACGCGGCGGCATCACGAGGGCACGCCCGAGGGGCGGGCTTGCAAGTTTCGTGCATCGGGCGTTCGATGCACGCCGGGCGAGCGGCGCCCGGAACTTCGCCGGTGGCGTACGCTTTGCCACCGGGACGCGCGCCGATCCGCTATGACGGTTCCTTCACGAGCGGCGTGCGACGCTGGATGTAACAGGCGAGGCGTCCCGCGACGGGTTCATGAAGATCTTCCAGTGCCAGGCCTGTGACCAGCCGATCAGCTTCGAGAGCACGCATTGCGAGAGCTGTCAGCGCCGGCTCGGCTACGTCTGCGCCATCCACGAGATGTCGGCCCTGGAGCCGGTGGGCCAGGTCTGGCACGCCTATGCCGACCCGGCGCGGCGCTACCGGTTCTGCGCCAATGCCCAATACGACGCCTGCAACTGGCTCGTGCCGGAAGATTCCCCGGATCGATACTGCTTCACCTGCCGGCACAACCACGTGGTGCCGGACCTCTCGATCGCCTGGAACCTGACGCGCTGGCGCCAGATCGAGGCGGCCAAGCACCGGTTGTTCTACTCGCTCCTGCGCCTCGACCTGCCGCTGATGACCCGGGACGAGAACCCGACCACGGGCCTCGCCTTCGATTTCCTGGTCGATCCCTCCGAGAGCTACCAGATCGGTCCGCCGGTGCTGACGGGCCACCGCAGCGGCCTCATCACCCTGAACATCGCCGAGGCCGACGACGTCGAGCGCGAACGCCGCCGGATGCTGTTCGGCGAGTACTACCGCACCCTGCTGGGGCACTTCCGCCACGAGATCGGGCACTATTTCTGGAACGTCCTGGTGCGCTTCGACCAGAGCCTCTGGACCTTCCGCTCGCTGTTCGGCGACGAGCGGCTGAACTATTCGGGCGCGCTCCAGCGCCACTATTCGCAGGGCGCGCCGGCGGACTGGGAGGACACCTACGTCAGCGCCTACGCCACGGCCCACCCGTGGGAGGATTTCGCCGAGACCTGGGCGCAGTACCTCCACATCGTCGATACCCTGGAGACCGCCAGCACCTTCGAGATGCACGTGCGCCCGCGCCTGCGCCACGGCCCGGCCGAGCCGGTGGTGATCGACTTCGATCCCTACCGGACCACCGATTTCAGCCGGATCGTCGAGGCGTGGCTGCCCCTGACCTACGCGGTCAATTCGCTGAGCCGCAGCATGGGCCAGCCGGCCCTGTTCCCGTTCAAGCTGACGCCGGCGGTGATCGCCAAGCTCTCCTTCGTGCACGAGCGCATCGAGACCGTGCGCTGCATGGCCAGCAGCGATTCCGATGCCGACATCCTGAAGGCGGTGATCACGGGGCTGCGCCAGAAAGTGGCCGCGCCCAACGCCTGACGGATCAGGGCGTGTCCAGGGGCCGGGGTCGGCCCTCGTCGTCGATGGACACGAAGGTGAAGGTCGCCTCCGTCACCTTCTCGCGCACCTGGGTGCGGAAGCGCCGGGCCCAGGCCTCGACCTCGATCTTCATCGACGTGCGCCCGACGCGGTCGATCCGCGTATAGACGCAGAGCACGTCGCCGACGCGCACGGGGCGGATGAAAGTCATCGCGTTCACCGCGACGGTGACCGCCCTGCCCTGCGCGCGCTCCACGGCCGCGATGCCGCCGGCCTGGTCCATCTGCGACATGACCCAGCCGCCGAAGATGTCGCCGTTTGCGTTCGTGTCAGCCGGCATCGCGATGGTGCGCACCGTCAGGTCGCCCCGGGGGAGCGGTGCCCCGTCCGTTTCGGTCATGATCTCACCCGTCTGCGCGCGCGCCGGATCCCGGCCGGCTCCACCATAGGACGAAGGCGGCGGGGCCGCCCATCCGTGACCGGGTGGATCAGGGCAGCGCACCGGCCCATTTCAGGCCGCCGGCGAGGATGATGGCGAAGGCCGACATCAGGAACTCGAGGGGAAGCGACTTCCAGGGCGCGCAGGCGGGCGCGCGCCGTTCGGCGATGGCGTTCATGGCTTATCCTCCGGAGCAGCCCGATCTGACGCGGGCCGTCTCGCATCCGGCAACTTATCGCATGGACTTCCGGCTTCCCAGCCGCAATCGCGAAATTTAGTGCCGCCGCACAACCCGCCCGAAACGAAACGGCCCGGCCCCCGCGTGAGCGGGAACCGGGCCGGAACGACGCGAAGGCGCCGTCCAGACGTCTCAAAGGTCTTCTGTGTCTTAGTAGTAGAAGCGGCGCGGGCCGTAGAAGCGACGGCCGTAATAGGGACGCGGGCCGTAGAAGCGACGCGGACCATAGTAGCGGCGGCCGTAGAAGGGACGCGGGCCATAGAAACGGCGCGGGCCGTAGAAGCGGCGACGGTAGCCGTAATACTGAACCGTCTGCACGGCGGCCGGGGCTGCCTCGCTCTGAAGGGCGAGGGCAGGACCGATCGGGGCGGCTGAAGCGCCCTGGGGTGCCATGGCGGCGAAGCCTAAGGCCAGCAGCGCGGCCAGCACGAGTTTCCTCAGCACGTTCTCAACTCCTTGGAATCTGTCGAGTTCGATATCCGTGCCCGCGCGAAATCCTTTCGCGATCCGAACCCGGTCGCATCAAACGCACGAGTGGCCGAAAGCGTTGCGGGCGCATCGCGCGGCTTGCGTGGAATGGTCAACGAAGCCCTGCGATCCGATCCCGGGCCGCTGAAATTCGGCGGCCGCGCCGGCCGACCGCGCGGGGTGACGCTCATCGCGGTCCGGTACGCGTCCGCCTCAGGCGATCCTGAGGGTCATATCGACGATCGCCGCCTCGGCGCTGCCCTTCACCAGCGCGATGCCGTGCTCGCAATCCTCGCGGCGGACGTAGGCTTCGGCGGAATCCGCGACCACGTTGCCGTTCTGGGTCCGCAGGCGCCAGCGCCAGCCGCCCGCCGAATCCCGGTACAGTTCAAACCGCATCGCTCGCCTCCGGTAAGGCCGGACGCAGGGGCCCGGCTCCTTTGAGATGGCCTTCGGGCCCGACTTGGCAATGGTCGTTGGGCCGACTCGACCATGCCCGTCGAGCCACCCGATGCCAGGACGAAAAACGCCGCCCCGGCTGGCCGGGGCGGCGTGATCTCTGGTCAGAGGCTGGTCGGGTTCAGGAGCGCGGGCCGCGATCCAGCCAACCGATGGCGCGGCCTTCGCCGCCACCCTGCGGGCGCGGTGCCCGGGGGCGCTCGCCACGGGGCTCGGAGCGATGCTCGGCCGGAGCGGCCTGGCGGCGCTCGCCGCGCGGCTCACCCCGGTTCTCCTGCGGACGGGGCGCTCCGTCGGCACGGGCCGGGCGCCCGGCGCCGCCGCGGTTCTCGCCGCCGCGACCCTCGAAGCCACGGCCCTGGCCGGGCCGGCCGCCGGGGCGGCTGCTCGGACGCTGGCCCTGGCGCTGGCCGGGACGCTGGCCGTTCGGCGCGGGGCGACGCTCCTCGGCCTGGGCGTTGTCCGCCGCTTCCTGGCGGGAGGGCGGGCTGAAGCCCTCGGGGAAGCCCGCCACGGGGATCTTCTGGCGCGTGGTGCGCTCGATATCCCGCAGGTAGGCCTTCTCCTCGTCGTTGCAGAACGAGATCGCGAGCCCGTTCGCCCCGGCGCGCGCGGTGCGGCCGATGCGGTGGACGTAGCTCTCCGGCACGTTCGGCAGATCGTAGTTGATGACGTGGCTCACGGCCTCGACGTCGATGCCGCGTGCCGCGATGTCGGTGGCGACAAGAACCCGGCAGGAGCCGTCCTTGAAGGCGGCCAGCGCCCGCTCGCGCTGCGGCTGGGACTTGTTGCCGTGGATGGCGGAGGCGTTGATCGAGACCTTCTCCAGGCCGCGCACCACGCGGTCGGCGCCGTGCTTGGTCCGGGTGAAGACGAGCACGCGCTCGATTCCCGGATCGCGCAGGATGTGGTTCAGCAGCGCCTGCTTGGCGCCCGTATGGGCGAAGATGACCTCCTGTGTCACGCGCTCGGCGGTGGTGGCGACCGGCGTGACGGCGACCTGGACCGGATCACGCAGATACTGGTCGGCGAGGCTGGCGATGTTCTTCGGCATGGTGGCCGAGAAGAACAGGCTCTGGCGCTCCTTCGGCAGCATCTTCACGATGCGCTTGAGGGCGTGGATGAAGCCGAGGTCGAGCATCTGGTCGGCCTCGTCGAGGACGAGGATCTCGACGGCCTCGAGGGTCAGCGAGCGGCGCTCGATGAGGTCCATGAGGCGGCCCGGCGTGGCGACCAGGATGTCGACGCCGTTGGCCAGCGCCTTCTCCTGACGGGAGATGGTGACCCCGCCGAACACCACGGTGTTGGTGAACGACAGGTATTTCCCGTAGTCGGAGAAGTTTTCGGCGATCTGGTTGGCGAGTTCGCGTGTCGGCGAGAGCACGAGCACGCGGCAGCCGCGGCGGATGGGCCGGCGCGGGGTCTCGGCGAGGCGGTGCAGGATCGGCAGCGCGAAGGCCGCGGTCTTGCCGGTGCCCGTCTGGGCGATGCCGCAGAGGTCGCGGCCCTGCATGGCGGGGGCGATGGCCTGCGCCTGGATCGGGGTCGGGCTCTTGTAGCCGGCCTCCTCCAGCGCCCGCAGCACGGGCTGGGCGAGGCCGAAATCGGTGAATTGGGTCAAGGAATAACTTTCAGGCAGCGGGACCGTGCCGGACGACCTCGTGGCGAGGCGCGTCATCGAAGACGATGGTCGGTCCGTTGAGCTGGAGCCGCCCGCGTGCGGGGGCAGTCCGGGTGCATGCACGTTGAAGAGAGGGGCTCAGGTCGCTCGGGGCCCGCTGATGCGATCCGGCGATCCGTCACGCAGCCCTCTCAAGCGGAACCATGACGGCCGCTGACGCTGCAGTCGCGATATGAGCCTTCGCGCTTGCGAAGTCAATCGAAGCACCGCCACGCGGCGTCGTCCGACCGGCCCTCATGCGTCAGGCGCATGAGGCGCCCTCGCCGTGCCTTCGCTCCGGGACCGTTGACGTGTCGGCAACGTTGGCGTGTTACCGCAGGCGAACGAGGCCGGAGCGACCGGCCGGGCTGGTTGCGCCCTGGGGACCCATGATCGCGCGCCACACCCTGACCTATGTGGGTTCGCGGGGCTTTGCCGCCGCCCTGAACATGGCGGCCCTGGCGGTGTTCACCCGCCTCGCGCCGACCGACGTTTTCGGTCTCTACCTGCTGGTCCTGTCCTGGGCGCTGGTGCTCTACAGCGCCACCTGCCAATGGCCGAAGTTCTCGTTCTTCGCCCTCTATGCCGAGGATCGGGCGGCGCTGCAGGTCGGCACGGTGGTCCGGCTCCTCGGCGGCATGCTGCTGCTGGCCGGCCTCGGCGCGGCCGGAGCGGCGATGGCGGGTCTCATCGCCCCGCGCGCGGCCGCCGCCATCCTCGTCGCGGTCGTCGGCATGACGGCCTTCGAGGGGGCCGCCGAGATCGCCCGAACCCGCCTCGAAGTCAGCGCCGTCGCCCTTTCCATCGTGCTGCGGTCCGTGCTGGTGCTCGGCCTCGGCAGCGCCGCTCTGCTCGGCGGGGGCGAGGCCGTCGCGCTCCTGGTGGCGACGGCGCTCGCCAACATGCTGGCGGCGATCCCCTCCCTCGTCGCCATCCGGGCCCTGCTGCGCGGGCCGGGCGACCGCGCCGAGGCCCGGCGCCTGCTGGTCTATGGCTGGCCCCTGGTGCTGTCCTTCGCGGCCGCCGCCCTGGCGCAGACCCTGGACCGCCTCATCATCGGGGCCAGCATCGGTGTGGGTGAACTCGGCGCCTACGGGGCCTTCGCCGACTTCCTGCGCCAGAGCTTCGTGGTGTTCGGCGACAGCATCGCCCTCGCCCTGGTCTCCATCGCCAAGCGCGAGGCCCGGGAGGGGGGCCTGCCCGCCGCGCGGCCCGTGCTGGAGGACGCGGCCCGACTCCTCACGGTGATCGCGGCCTTCGGGGCGGTGTTCTTCCTGTCCTTCGACGACGTCCTCGTCGGCATTCTGCTCGGGCCGGATTACCGTGAGACGGCCCTGCGAGTGGCGCCCCTCTTGGTGACCGCGAGCATCCTGCAGATGCTGCGCGCCTATTACTTCGGACAGGTGATCTACTTCACGCCCACGAGCCACCTCGATGCGGTGGCCTCGGTGACGTTGCTGGTCGCCATCGGCGCCCTCTCGGCCGTGCTGGTGCCCCGCTACGGCGTCGAGGGAGCGGCGCTCGCCATGGCGGTCGGCCAGGGCCTCGCCTGCCTCGTGTTCCTGTTCGGCTCGCGCGGCGGCAGCCGCATGCCGGTGCCGGTGCGGGACGTGGCGATCATCGTCTGCGCCGCGCTCCTGTGCGGCCTCATCCTGGCGGGCCTCGACCGCCTGCCCCTCGATCCGCGCGCGGGCCTCGCCCTCAAGCTCGCCTGCCTCGCCGTGGTCTCGGTCGCGACGGGCTGGGCCTTCAACATCCTCGGCGTGGCCGACCTCACGGCCCGCCGCTTCAAGCGAGCCGCCTGATGCGACAGATCCGGTCCCGCAGCGTGGTGACGCCGGACGGCCTCGTGGTCGCCCTGCGCCCCCTCGAGGCGAACGCCCCCTGGATCGCGGCCTGGCGCGACCTCAGCCGCCGGCCCCTCGTCGACAACCTGTTCTACGACCCCGACTTCGCCCTGCCGGCCTCGGGCGCCTTCGGCCACGGCGTGCAGGTGGCCCTGGTGGGCGACCGGGCGCCGGAGGAGCCGGGCCTGCATCTCCTCGGCGCCTGGCCGGTGCGGGTCAGGCGCCTGCGCTGGGGCCTGCCCCTCGTCCTCACGATGGGATGGATGCACGAGTTCGGAGTCTTCGGGGTGCCCCTCCTCGACGCCGCCGAACCGGCCCGCGCCCTCGACGCCCTGTTCCTCGGCCTGCGCCACCTGATCGGTCCGCGCCTGATGCTGACCCACGTGCCCACGCAAGGCCCCTTCGCCGAACTCCTCTCCGGCTGGCTCGACCGCAACCGGCTCCGCCACGCCCGGTTCTGGGCGCACGAGCGCGCCCTCCTCGACCTGACGGGGCGCGATTCCGCGGCGCGGACTGCATACCTCGCGCATCTTTCGTCCCGAAAGCGCCGCAAGCTGCGCCAAGCCTGGGAGCGTCTCAACGCGGACGGGCCGGTCAGCGTCGAGACGATCCGCGATCCGGCCGACCTGCCCGCCGCCATCGACGACTACATCGCCCTGGAGAGCGCCGGCTGGAAGGGGCGGCGCGGCACCGCCATCGCTGACGATCCCCGCCAGGCCGCGATGATGCGCGCGGCCATCGCGGCCTTCGGCGCCCGCGGCGACGTCCGGATCGACCGCCTGCGCCGCGACGGGCGCACGCTGGCGGCGGTGGTCAGCTTCGTCACCGGTAAGCGGCTCTGGAGCCTGAAGATTTCCTACGACGCGTCGGTCGCCCGGCATTCCCCCGGCGCCCTCGCCTTCCACCAGCTCACCCAGGACCTCGTCGCCGACCCCGCGATCGCCAGCGCGGATTCCTGCGCGCCGCCGAACTACACCCTGCCGGAGACCTTCTGGACCGAGCGCCTGGCCCTCGCCCACATCCTCGTCGAAACCCGGGGCGGCGATCCGCTCTTTCCCCTCGCCGCGCGCCTGGAGCGGGCGCGCGCCGCCGCCAACGTCCGGGTCAAGGGCTGGCGCGACCGCCTGCGCGCCCGCCGGCAAACCGACGCCGGCGACCCGGTCTGAGCCCCCTCACGCCGCGCGATCCCGCACCTGTGCGGGGTCCGTGGTAAGCCGCGTGGCACCGACGCGATCCAGGCCTCACCAGCCGAAGCGCCCGATCTCGGCGAGGCGCGCCCGGGTCGCGGCCTCGTCGCGCCCGAGGGTGGCGAGGCGCTGCGAGAGCCCGTAGCAGGTGGCGCAGAACCCGAGCTGCAGCAGGGGGATGCCGTCCTGACGCGCCTGCGCCACGGAGGCGATCAGGCAGGCGATCACCGGCTGGCCCTCCGCGAGATCGAGGCACGCGCCGCGCGGGCTGCCGAACAGGGGGCGGTTCGGCCAGTTCAGCGAGACCACCGTGCCGCCGCGGCGGTCGGGGGCCGGCGGCACGGTGTAGCTGCGCAGGAACAGGGCCGCGAAGACGAGAACCAGAGTCGGAAGGATCAGGGCGCGCCGCATGCCGGGTCTCGATCCCTCAGGTCCGCTCGTCGAACCGGCTCCAGCGGAACACTTCCGTGCCGGCGCCGTCGATCACCCGCACCGCCTCGGCCGGCGCGCCCGAGCGCTGCGGCGCGCGGGCCCGGGCGAACACCGAGAGGGCCCGCTCCTTGGCGGCCTCGACGGAGCCGGTCCGCACGGAGATGCGCTGGCTCACCGGGTCCTCGCCGCGCGCGCCGGCCTCGTCCTCCGAGGCGAGCACTTCGATGTGATAGGTCTCGCGCGGGGTCAAAGCATGTCCTGGGGGCGTTCTGCGGTAGCGGTGCCGCTTCCTCCATAGCCGCCGCTCTCCGCCTTGGCACCGTGCGTCGCCCGGCTGCGACGAAAAAGGCCGGCGCGATGGATCTCAGCGCGGCAGCGCACCCGCCGGCGCGCCACCGGACCTGATGCCGCCTCCGGTGCTCGGGATAGGGGCCGCACTCGGATTCCGCGCGGCGCCGGTCCCCGGTCCGACCCCACCCGTGCTGCCGGTCACCCCCGCGCCGCCGGTGCTGCCGACGCCGCCCGGACTGCCCATGCCGGGATTGTTCATGCCGGGATTGTTCACGCCGGAACTGCTCATGCCAGGACTGCTCATGCCAGGACTGCTCATGCCAGGACTGCTCATGCCAGAATTGTTCATGCCGCCGGTACTTCCCGACCCGCCGGTCTGCGCTTGGGCGGCCGCCGCGCCGAGGGCCAGGGTCGAGGCGGTGAGCAGGATGATCGCGATGCGCATGAGGGGCTCCTGAGGTCGATCTACCGGGTGTCAACGCCGTCGCGAAGTTGCGGGTTCGGTTGGTCGGCGCGCCAGCCGGGCGTGCAACACCTGTCCGGATGTGGTTTGGTGCCGGTTCGTGAGCGCCCGAGGGCGTGTCCCGGCCGGAGTCCCCCCCGGCCCATCGAACAGAGAACACCATGGCGACGACGCCCTTTGTCACGGCCGAATGGCTCCACGCCCGCCTCGGCGCACCCGACATCGTGATCCTCGACGCGTCCTGGTACCTGCCGGCCCAGGGTCGCGACGCGCGCGGCGAGTACCTGGCCGGGCACATCCCCGGCGCGATCCGCTTCGACATCGACACGATGAGCGATGAGACCTCGCCCCTCCCCCACACGCTTCCGCGCCCGGAGGTCTTCGCGTCCCGCATGCGGGCGCTGGGCATCGGCGACGGGGCGCACATCGTGGTCTATGACGGGATGGGCCTGTTCTCGGCGCCGCGGGTGCGCTGGATGCTGCAGACCTTCGGGGTGCGCGACGTCGAGATCCTCGAGGGCGGCCTGCCGGCCTGGATCGCGGCCGGCTACCCCGTGGAGGAGGGCGAGGGGCGCCCGCGTACCCGGCGTCACTTCACCGCCCGCCTCGACCACGGCGCCGTGGCCGATGCCGGCGACGTCGCACGCGCCCTCGAGACCGGCACCGCGCAACTGGTGGACGCTCGCTCCGCGCCGCGCTTCCGCGGCGAGGAGGCGGAGCCTCGTCCCGGCGTCCGCCCCGGCCACATGCCGGGCGCCCGCAACGTCCATTACGCCGCGCTTCAATCCGAGGGACGCCTGAAGGACCCGGAGGCCCTGCGGGCGGTCTTCGCCGAAGCCGGCGTCGACGTGAACCGGCCCGTGGTCACAACCTGCGGATCCGGCGTCACCGCGGCGATCGTCGGTCTGGCCCTGGAGACCCTGGGACGCCCTCAGCGCGCGCTCTACGACGGCTCCTGGTCGGAATGGGGGGCCGATCCCGCCCGTCCCGTGGCGACCGGTCCGGCGTGAGCGCCGTCTTGCTCGATCCGGACCGTTCGCCCCTGCCCGTCGCGGCGCCCGAGCGTCAGCGCTCGCGCGGGCGCATTCACCTCAGTGTCGACTGCGCGGACGGCCACGACACCCGCATCCGCGACATCGCGGAGGCGGGCCCGGCCCGCCTGCGCCTGCCGCGCCGGATGCGCGGTCCCTGCGAGGCCGTCCTCCTCAACACGGCCGGGGGCATCGCCTGCGGCGACACCTTCGACGTGACGGTCGAAGTCGGGGCCGGTGCCGATCTCGTCCTGACGACGACGGCCGCCGAGAAGATCTACCGCTCCGATGGCCCGGTCAGCCGCCTGACGACGTGCACCACCCTCGCGGCCGGGGGGCGCCTCGCCTTCCTGCCGCAGGAGACGATCCTGTTCGACCAGGCCACCCTGGAGCGGCGATTCTCGGCGGATCTGGCGCCGGATGCGCGGCTCCTCGCTTTCGAGGCCGTCACGTTCGGGCGCACGGCGCGCCGGGAGCCGATCACGCGGGGGCATCTCACCGATATCTGGCGCATCCGGCGCGGAGGGCGTCTGGTCTATGCGGATTCCGTGCGCCTCGACGGCGATCTCTCGGCCCAGCTCGCGCGCGCGGCGATCGGCGGAGGCGCCCGGGCCATGGCGACCCTGCTCGACGTCTCCCCCGAGGCGGAGGGCCGCCTGGAGCAGGCCCGCGCGATCCTCGACGACGTCGCGATGGCCGGCGTCACGGCGGCGGCCTCCGCCTGGAACGGTCATCTCGTCGTGCGGTGCCTCGCCGCCGATCCGGATGCGCTCCGGACGCTGGCACAGCGTCTCCTGACCGCCTATCGCGGGCAGCCGCTCCCGCGGGTCTGGCAGGCCTGAGGGTGTCGCGAACGCCCGTCACCGCGCGCTCGGCCGCCGCGTCGGCACGGAGGATGCAACCTCGGCCGCAGGGGCGCCCCGACCTCTAGCCGGACCATCGAAACCCGCCGCCGCGGGCCGCACGCGGCACGGCGAAAAGCCCGCCGCGCCGATCGAGGAGACCCGTACCGATGCTGCCCACCATCCTCGATGCCGCGACCCTGCGCGCGGCCTACGCGTCCGGGGCCCTCGATCCCGTTGCCGTGGCCGGCATCGTCGCGGACCGCATGGCGACCTCCGCCGATCCGGCGATCTTCATCACGATGGTGAACCGGGACGACCTCGTCGCGGCCGCCCGCGACCTCATCGAGCGCCATCCGGTCCCGAATTCGCTGCCGCTGTGGGGCCTGCCCTTCGCGGTCAAGGACAACATCGACGTGGCGGGCTTGCCCACGACCGCCGCTTGCCCGGCCTTCGCTTACACGCCCGAGGCGGACGCGGTCGTGGTGGCGCGCCTGAAGGCGGCCGGTGCCTTAGTGACGGGCAAGACCAATCTCGACCAGTTCGCCACCGGTCTCAACGGCACGCGCTCGCCCTACGGGGCGCCGCGCAGCGTGTTCAGCGCCGAGCACGTCTCCGGTGGGTCGAGCTCCGGTTCGGCCGTGGCGGTGGCGGCCGGGCTCGCCTGCTTCAGTCTCGGCACCGATACGGCCGGGTCCGGCCGCGTGCCGGCGGCCTTCAACAACATCGTGGGCATCAAGCCAACCCCGGGGGCGCTCAGCACCACCGGCCTCGTCCCCGCCTGCCGCAGCCTCGACTGCATCACGGTGTTTTCCGCCACCGTGGGCGATGGCATCGCGGTGCGCCGCGTGGCGGAGGGGTTCGATCCCGCCGATCCCTATTCGCGGATGGCGGTTCCGCGGGCGCTGCCGGCCACAGGTCTGCGCTTCGGCGTGCTGGCGCCCGCCGAGCGCGAGTTCTACGGCGATGCCGAGACCGCGGCGCTCTACGACGCCGCCATCGCCCGGCTGGGAGGGCTTGGCGGCGTGGCGGTGCCGTTTGACTATGCCCCGTTCCGCGAGATCGCTGCCTTGCTCTACGACGGCCCCTGGGTGGCCGAGCGGCTGGCGGCCATCGAGACGTTCCACGCGGATCACGCGGCCGCCATGGACCCGAGCGTCCGCGCCATCGTCGAGTCCGCCAAGCGCTACAGCGCCGTCGACGCGTTCAGGGGGCGCTACGCCTTTGAGGCGTGCAAGCGCCGCACGGACATGATCCTGGGCGAACTCGACATCCTGTTGCTGCCCACCTCGCCCACCACCTATTCGGTGGCCGAGATGCAGGCGGAACCTATCCTCCGCAACAGTCATTTTGGGCGCTACACGAACTTCGCCAACCTGCTCGGCATGGCCGCCATCGCGGTTCCGGCGGGATTTCGCCGGGACGGGCTGCCGGCGGGCGTGATGCTGGTGGCGCCGGGCTTCACGGACGAGGCGCTCAGTCCATGGGCCGACGCCCTGCACCGTGCGCTCGCGGGCGGCATGGGACTCGACCGGGCCGCCGCCCTGCCGGCGGCGAGCCTCGTGCCGGCGGCCGAGCCCGATGCGATTCCGCTCGTGGTGGTGGGCGCCCACCTCACGGGCCTCGCCCTCAACCACCAACTCCAGGATCTCGGCGCGCGCTTCCTGCGGGCCACCCGCACGGCGGCCGATTACCGCCTCTTCGCCCTGCCCGGCACGGTGCCGGCCAAACCCGGCCTCGTGCGCGAGCCCGGCCATCCCGGGCCGGGCCTGGAGGTCGAGGTCTGGAGCCTCGATCCGGCGAGCTTCGGGCGCTTCGCCGCCGCGATCCCCGCCCCCCTCGGCATCGGCAAGATCACCCTGGCCGATGGCGAGACGGCCTCCGGCTTCCTGTGCGAGGCGCACGCGGTGGCGGGCGCCCCGGAGATCACCCATCACGGGGGCTGGCGCGCCTACCTCGCCGCCAACCAGCCCTGATCTGCGCCGACCTTGCGGGGGGAAGCGGGCTTGCCCTAAACCTCGCCTCGGCAGGTCGGGCGATCTGCCGATGAGCCGCGCGCCGCGCGCGCCGGCCCCCGAGAGGATCCGGGTTTGCGTCGTACCCTTCGCTGCCGTCTTGACCCCGCCACCCAGATCGAGGCGGATGGGGCACCCGATGCGTGGCGCGCGACGGGCACCGACCCGAACTTCCGCCTGTGGCCGCCGCAGGGCCGCAAGCGCCATCGCGGCGGCTGGGTGCGCCTGCGGGCAGACCTCAAAGTCGTCGACCGGGCGAAGCTGACGCCCCTGCTCTACGTCGATGACGGCAAGGGCTTTCGCGAGACCCTGACCGTTCCCCTCGAACTCGACGCGAACGGCATCGACAACCTCGTTCGGCTGCCGCGCCGCGTCCGGGGCCTGCGCCTCGATCCCCTGAGCGGCGTCGGCCGGTTCCGCCTCGGCCATGTCGAGTTGACTTACCTTGGCCGCGTCGGCGCGGTGGCGGAGATCGCGCGCCGACTCCTCGCGCGCCTGCCGGAGGCCGAGCGCCGGCCGGGTCCGCTCCTCGCTCGCATCAAGGCGCTCGCCCGCGAGCGGGGGCTCGCCGCACTCTGGCAGGACTTCTTCGCAAGCGCCCGGCCGCGGCCGGTGCCGGCGTCCTACATGGCCTGGATCGAGACCGTGGAGGCGCCCGCCCGGCTCTCGGTCGCGGCGATGCGCGCCGAGGTCGCCGGTTATCCGTTCCGGCCGCGCATCTCCATCATCATGCCGGTCTACGATACGCCCAAGCGCTGGCTCGAGGCGGCCATCGCCTCCGTACGGGCACAGGCCTACGAGGATTGGGAACTCTGCCTCTGCGACGACAACTCGTCGGCGCCCCATGTCTGGCCCATGCTCCAGGCCTACGCGGCGGCCGATCCCCGGATCAAGCTCCACCGCCGCCGGAGCAACGGCCGGATCTCGGCCGCCTCCAACGACGCCATGGGCCTGGCTACCGGCCGCTACATGACCCTGATGGACCACGACGACGCGATCCCCGACAACGCGCTCTACGAGTTCGTCCGCATCCTGAACGCCGACGAGAGCGTCGACTTCATCTATTCGGACGAGGACAAGATCTCCATCGACGGGGTGCGCTACGAGCCGTTCTTCAAGCCGGACTGGTCGCCCGAGGCCCTCGAGGCCTGCATGTACACGGCGCACCTCGCGCTCTACCGCATGGACATCGTGGAGCGGATCGGCGGGTTTCGCGACGCCTGCAACGGCGCCCAGGATTACGATTTCGCCCTGCGCTACACCGAGCACGTCCGCAACGTCGTCCACGTGCCGAAGGTGCTCTACCACTGGCGCGCCATTCCCGGCTCCACCGCCCAGACGATGGACAACAAGGACTACGTCATCGCGGCGGCGATCCGCGGCCTGGAGGACCGGGCCCGGCGCACGGGCGAACTCGACTTCGCCCGTTCCACCGCGTTCAAGGGCTGCTTCGCGTTGCGGCGAAAGCTGACCGACCGCCCCCTCGTCTCGATCGTGATCCCGACCGCCGGCCGCGACAGCACCGTCGGCGGCCGCACGGTCGATCTGCTGGCCGCCTGCCTCGACAGCGTCGCCGCTCTCAGCACCTATCCGCGCATCGCGTTCGTGGTGGTCGACAACGGCGACCTGCGGCCGGGCACCCTGGCGGCCCTGGAGCGCCACGGCGCCGAGCGCGTGACCTGGTCCGAGCCGGTCTTCAACGTGGCCGCCAAGATGAACCTCGGCGCACGGGCCGCGCGCGGCGCAGTCCTGGTCTTTCTCAATGACGACATCGCGGTGATCAGCCCCGACTGGATCGAGGCACTGTTGGCGCAACTCCAGATCCCCGGCGTCGGCGCGGTCGCGCCGAAGCTCCTTTTCGAGACCGGCGAGATCCAGCATGCCGGCGTGTCGATCGTCGACGCGACGCCCGACCATGTCCGGCGCGGTTATCCCGGCGACGATCCGGGGCACTATTTCTCCACCGTCGGCAACCGCAACTACCTCGCGGTGACTGGTGCCTGCCTGATGGTGCGGCGAGCGGAGTTCGAGGCCGTCGGCGGGTTCGACGAGGGCTTTGCCGTCAATTACAACGACATCGACCTCTGCCTGCGGCTGCGGGAGCGGGGCCTGCGCAGCGTCTACTGCGCACAGGCGAGCCTCTACCATTACGAGAGCCGCAACCGCGCCCGCACCGTCGACCCGGACGAGCATCAGCGCTTTCGCGATCGCTGGGCGGCGAAGCTCCCCCGCGATCCCTATTACGGCGAATGGTTCGAGGCCCTGCCGCCGACCTTCGAGCTCGATCCGGCCCGGTTCTGAGCCTTCGTCGTCGGCGAAGGCTCACGCTGCAAAGTCCGAATTGCGAACCGCTCCAAGGTAGGACCATTGTCCCGGCGAACCAGCGGGATGGAATCACGCGATGCCGGCAGGGGCGTTGATGGGCGGGGAGGCGACGGTCGTGGTGACCGCGCTCCTGCTCGTGCTCTGCATGGGGCTTTGGGCGAGCGGGCTGATCGCCGAGATCGTCACCGCGATGCTGTTCTTCGCGGGGGCGATGTTGTTTCGCCTCGCGCCCGCCGCGACCGTGTTCTCGGGCTTCGCCTCCTCGGCCTTCTGGCTGGTGCTCAGCGGCATGGTGGTGGGCCTCGCCATGACGCGCTCGGGCCTCGGCGACCGTCTGGCGCGAAGTCTGTCGGGGCACCTCTCGGCCTCCTACCCCGCCTTCGTCGCCGGCATCGTCGCCTTGTCCTTCGCCGTCGCCTTCGTGATGCCGTCGAACCTCGGCCGCATCGCCCTGCTTGTACCCGTGGTGCTCGCCCTCTGCGACGCATTCGGCCTCGGTGCCGGCCGGCCGGGCCGGCACGGGGCGGTGCTCGCGGTGGGTCTTGCCACGCCGATCCTCTCCGCCGCGATCCTACCCGCGAACGTGCCGAACCTCGTCATGGCCGGCACCGCCGAGACGCAGTACGGCCTCCACATCGCCTATCTGCCCTACCTCCTGCTGCACGCGCCGGTGCTGGCCCTGGTGAAGGGCGTCCTCCTCGTCCTGGCGATCGTCCGGCTGTTCCCGGATCGGCTCGACCATGGCGAGAACGGGGCCGCCCTCGCGAAGGAGCCCCTGCGGCCGGAGGCGCGCCGCCTCGCGGTGATCCTGGCCGGTACCCTTGGCCTCTGGGTCACCGACAGCCTGCACGGCATCGCCCCGGCCTGGGTCGGCCTCGTCGCCGCGATCCTCTGCCTGATGCCCCGCATCGGCGTGCTGCCGGCCGAAGCCTTCGGGGCGGTGAACCTGCGCACCTGCTTCTACGTCGCCGCCCTGCTCGGCCTCGTCGCCACCGTGAACGAGACCGGTCTCGGCGCTCGCCTCGGCCATGCCCTGCTTCACGTCGCGCCGCTGACACCGGATGCGCCGGGCTACAACTTCGCAATTTTGACAGGACTGGCGGCGATCCTCACGCTTGCCGTCACCGCGAACGGTGCCCCCGCGCTCTACACGGCGCTCGCCGGTGAGATGGCGCGCGCGAGCGGCCTCGACCTCATGGCGGTGGTGATGATCCAGGTAGTCGGCTACTCGACCCTGTTCCTGCCCTATCAGGCCCCGCCGATCGTCCTCGCGGTGGATCTCGGCAAGGTGCCGCTGCGGGCAGCGACCAAGCTGACCCTCGCGACCGGGCTTGCCTCCCTCCTCGTCGTCGCACCCCTGGATTATCTCTGGTGGCGTGCGCTCGGATGGCTGCCATGAGGCGGAAGGAAGGGAATGACGATTCGGCCCCTGTGTCGCATGTGCGCTGCGGCAAGGCGGGGTTGCGCATTGGCGCGTGCCCGCTAGCACTTTAGAGACGATCCAAATTTTTCTGAGGCCCATCTCAAAATTGGATGGTGCCGCCCAGTCGAGGACCTTCAGCACGATGGCTCCAACCGTCCGTCCCACGGTCGCCCAGCCGCTCTCGCCCCACCTCCAGATCTATCGGTGGACCTGGACCATGGCGATGTCGGTGTTTCACCGCATCACCGGCACCGCCCTCTACGGCGGCTCGGCTCTGGTGGCGATCTGGCTGGTGGCCCTCGCCTCCGGCCCGTCCGCCTACGGCACCGTCTCGTGGTTCTTCGGCTCGATCGTCGGCCGCCTGGTGCTGTTCGTCTACACCTGGATCCTGATGCACCACATGCTGGGGGGCTTGCGCCACTTCATCTGGGATCTCGGCTACGGCTTCGACCGCGCCCAGCGCATGGGCCTCGCCCGCGCGACCCTGATCGGCTCCGTCATCCTGACCGTCCTGATCTGGGCGCTCGCCCTGACCCTGCGCTGAGGAGACGGACCGATGGCCGACAACCGCCAGAACACGAACGTCACCATGCGCACGCCCCGCGCCCGGGTGAAGGGCCTCGGGGCCTCGGGCCACGGCGCTGGCCATTTCTGGACCCAGCGCCTGACCGCCGCCGCCAACGCGCCGCTGATGCTGGCCTTCGTGGTCATCGTCGCGCTGATGGCGAACCGGCCCTACCCGGAGGCCATCGCGCTGATGTCGCACCCGGTGGTGGCGCTGATCCTGATCCTCGCCGTGATCTCGGTCACGGCCCATATGAGGATCGGGATGCAGGTCATCATCGAGGACTACGTCCATGACAAGACGCTCAAGCTCTTGAGCCTGCTCGCCAACAATTTCTACGCGGTCATCGTCGCCGTGGCCTGCCTGTACGCGATCCTACGCGTCGGCCTCGGCAAGCTCGTCTGACCCGCCCCCCGAACCCGAAGGATCTGCCCATGGCCACCAACGGAACCAACGGCAACGGCGCTCCCGCCTACACGATCAACGACCATACCTTCGACGTGGTGGTGGTGGGCGCCGGCGGCGCGGGCCTGCGCGCCACGGTGGGCTGCTCGCAGGCCGGCCTGCGCACCGCCTGCATCTCGAAGGTGTTTCCCACTCGCTCGCACACCGTGGCGGCGCAGGGCGGCATCTCGGCCTCGCTCGGCAACATGGGCCCGGACGACTGGCGCTGGCACATGTACGACACCGTGAAGGGGTCCGACTGGCTCGGCGACCAGGACGCGATCGAGTACCTCGTGCGCAACGCGCCCGCCGCGGTCTACGAGCTTGAGCACTGGGGCGTGCCGTTCTCGCGCACGGAAGAGGGCAAGATCTACCAGCGCCCGTTCGGCGGCATGACCACCGATTACGGCAAGGGCACCGCCCAGCGCACCTGCGCGGCGGCCGACCGCACCGGCCACGCCATGCTGCACACCCTCTACGGGCAGGCGGTGAAGAACCACACCAATTTCTTCATCGAGTACTTCGCCCTCGACCTCATCATGGACGAGGAGGGCCGCTGCCTCGGCGTCATCGCCATCGACCAGGCCTCAGGCGAGATCCACCGCTTCCGCGCGCAGATGACGATTTTGGCCACCGGCGGCTACGGCCGCTCGTACTTCTCGGCCACCTCCGCCCACACCTGCACCGGCGACGGCAACGCCATGGTTCTGCGCGCCGGCCTGCCCCTGCAGGACATGGAGTTCGTGCAGTTCCACCCCACCGGCATCTACGGCGCCGGCTGCCTCATCACCGAGGGGGCGCGGGGCGAGGGTGGCTACCTGACCAATTCCGAGGGTGAGCGCTTCATGGAGCGCTACGCTCCGAGCGCCAAGGACCTCGCCTCGCGCGACGTGGTCTCCCGCTCGATGACCATGGAGATCCGGGCCGGACGGGGCGTCGGCAAGTCCAACGACCACATCTACCTGCATCTCGACCATCTCGACCCGGCGATCCTGCACCAGCGCCTGCCGGGCATCTCGGAATCTGCCAAGATCTTCGCCGGCGTCGACGTCACCAAGGAGCCGATCCCGGTGCTGCCGACGGTCCACTACAACATGGGCGGCATCCCGACGAACTATCACGGCGAGGTGCTGACCCTGAAGAACGGCAACCCCGACACGGTGGTGCCGGGCCTGATGGCACTGGGCGAGGCGGCCTGCGTCTCGGTGCACGGAGCCAACCGCCTCGGCTCGAACTCGCTGATCGACCTCGTGGTCTTCGGCCGCGCGGCGGGCCTGCGCTGCGCCGAGATCGTCGAGGCGGGCGCCCGCCAGATGGAGCTTCCGAAGGATTCCGCCGACAAGGCCCTCGGGCGCCTCGATCGCTTCCGCTACGCCAATGGCGGCACACCGACGGCGCAGCTTCGCGCCGAGATGCAGAAGACGATGCAGAACAACTGCGCCGTGTTCCGCACCGGCGAGGTGCTGGAAGAGGGCAAGTCCCTCATCCACAAGGTCGCCGCCGGCATTCCCGACATCCACGTCAACGACCGCTCGCTGATCTGGAACACCGATCTCCTCGAGACGCTGGAATTCGACAACCTGATCGGTCAGGCCGTCGTCACCATGGAATCCGCCGCCAATCGCAAGGAAAGCCGCGGCGCGCATGCCCGCGAGGACTTCCCGGATCGCGACGACAAGGAGTGGATGAAGCACACGCTGGCCTGGATGGATGACACCTCCAAGCAGGTCAGCATCGATTACCGCCCGGTCCACACCTACACGATGTCGAACGAGATCCAGTACATCGAGCCGAAGGCGCGCGTGTACTGAGGAAACGGCTGTTGTCGTTCCCCGGATTGGTTCTCACGAGACGGATTTAGGCACGCCAAACCATGGCTCAATTTAATCTACCCAAGAACTCTCAGATCACCGAGGGCAAGACCTGGCCTCGGCCGCAGGGGGCCAACAACCTGCAGGAGTTCCGGATCTATCGCTGGAACCCCGATGACGGGAAGAACCCGCGCGTCGACGTCTATCAGGTCGATCGGGACGATTGCGGCCCGATGGTGCTCGACGCCCTTCTGTGGATCAAGAGCAAGGTCGACTCGACCCTGGTGTTCCGCCGCTCCTGCCGCGAGGGCATCTGCGGCTCCTGCGCCATGAACATCGAGGGCCAGAACGCGCTGGCCTGCACCATGGGCATCGACGAGTGCCAGGAGCACGCCAAGGGCAAGAAGACCGGCGCGGTGCGGATCTATCCGCTACCGCACATGCCGGTGCTGAAGGACCTCGTGCCGGACCTGACGAACTTCTTCGCCCAGCACGCCTCGATCGAGCCCTGGCTCCAGACCGAGACGCCGGCCCCCGAGGGCGAGTGGAAGCAGACACCGGAGGACCGCGCCCAGCTCGACGGCCTCTACGAGTGCATCCTGTGCGCCTGCTGCACGACCTCGTGCCCGAGCTACTGGTGGAACGGCGATCGCTTCCTCGGTCCGGCGGCCCTGCTCCAGGCCTATCGCTGGCTGATCGACAGCCGCGACGAGAACACCGGCGAGCGCCTCGACGCCCTGCACGATCCCTTCCGGCTGTATCGCTGCCACACGATCATGAACTGCGCCAACACCTGCCCGAAGAGCCTGAACCCGGCCAAGGCCATCGCCGAGATCAAAAAGATGATGATCGCCCGCGAGGTCTGACATGGTTTCCGGCTGAATCGTTCGGGGTTCTGGCGCGGGTTCCCTCTCCTGGAAGGAGAGGGACAGGGTGAGGTGGGTGACCTTTCCGGATGTGGACCACACCTCACCCCGACCCTCTCCTTCCAGGAGAGGGAGCATGTCGCGCCCTGCCAGAACGAAGCCATCAACCGGAAACCATATGAGCGGGCTCCGCTCGAACAGACTCGGGCTCGGCGTCGACCGACGCCGGACGAAAGAAGGGGCGCGCGGTCGATTAGACCGCGCGCCCCTTCTTCATGTCCGCATCTCGCTGCGCCGGGGCTCCCCACGGGAGAGCCCCGGCGCCCGGACCTACTCGGCCGGCGCGTGGTGCGGCACGTGTACCGCGCCGGGCTCCGCCTCGGGCTGGATGCCCTCGTAGGCGTCCTTGCGGCGGAAGATCCGCATCACCACCACGAAGAACACCGGCACGAACAGCACCGCCAGAATCGTGGCCGAGATCATGCCACCGAGCACGCCGGTACCGATCGCCTGCTGGCTCTTCGAGGCGGCACCGGTGGCGATGGCCAGCGGCACCACGCCGAAGATGAAGGCGAGCGAGGTCATCACGATGGGGCGGAAGCGCAGGGCCGAGGCCTCGATGGTGGCGTCGACCAGGGACTTGCCCGGCTTCCACAGGTCCTTGGCGAATTCCACGATGAGGATCGCGTTCTTGGCCGAGAGACCGATGATCGTGATGATGCCGATCTTGAAGTAGACGTCGTTGGGCAGCCCCCGGAGGTACACGGCCGCCACCGAGCCGATGATGCCGAGCGGGATGACGAGCAGCACCGAGAACGGGATCGACCAGCTCTCGTAGAGCGCCGCGAGACACAGGAACACGATCAGGATCGAGAGGCCGAGGAGCAGCGAGGCCTGGGAGCCCGCCTGCTTTTCCTGCAGCGACTGACCGGTCCAGGCGTAGCCGAAGCCCTTCGGCAATTGCTGCATCAGGCGTTCCATCTCCGCGATGGCGTCGCCCGAGGTGTAGCCCGCGGCCGGCTCGCCGGTGAAGCGGACCGACTGGTAGCCGTTGAAGCCGACGATCTGCGAGGGGCCGACGCCCCATTTCAGATCGGCGAAGGACGACATCGGCACCATCGTGCCCGAGGCGTTCTTCACCCCGTAGTTCAGCAGGTCGGGCGCCTGCATGCGCTGGAGCTGTTCCGCCTGGACGTAGACGCGCTGCATCTTGCCCTGGTTGGGGAAGTCGTTGGTGTAGACCGAGCCCAGGTTGACCTGGATCGTGCTGTTGATGTCCTCGAACTTCACCCCGAGGGCGGCGGCCTTCTCGCGGTCGATGATCAGCTCCGCCTGCGGCGTCGGGGACAGGCCCTCGATCTTCATCTTCTGCAGGATGGGGCTCTTCTTCGCGAGGGTCAGCAGCTGCGACTCGGCCGCCGTGAGGGCCGAGTAGCCGCGCTGGGCCCGGTCCTGGAGGCGGAACGAGAAGCCGGCGGCGTTGCCGAGGTTGTCCACCGGCGGCGGCTCCTGCGCGTCGATGATGGCGTCGCGGTAGCCGGCGAGGGCCGCGTTGGTGTCGGCCACCAGGGCGCTGGCGGAATTGGCCGCGTCGCGCTCGCTCCAGGGCTTCAGGGTCACGAAGGCTTGGCTCAGGTTCGGGCCCTGGCCCGAGAACGAGAATCCGTTGAGCATCGTCACGGTGGCGACGCCGGGCCGGGCGAGGAGATACTGCTCCACCTCGCGCACCGCCGTCTGGGTGCGGTTGAACGAGGCGCCGGGCGGCGTCTGGATGTCCACCGTGAAGAAGCCCTGGTCCTCCACGGGCAGGAAGCCCTCGGGCAGGCGCAGGAAGGCGAAGCCGACCCCGACCAGCAGGGCGAGGTAGACCATCATCACCTTGCCGGAACGCTTGATCAGCGCCGCGACGCCGCGGCCGTAGCGCGCGGTTTCGCGGTCGACGATCCGGTTGAACCAGCCGAAGAACCCGCCCTTCGAATGGCCGTGGCCCTTCTCGATCGGCTTCAGCAGGGTCGCGCAGAGCGCCGGGGTCAGAGACAGGGCGAGGAGCGCCGAGAAGCCGATGGAGGTCACCATCGCGATGGAGAACTGCCGGTAGATGATGCCGACCGAGCCCGGGAAGAACGCCATCGGAATGAACACCGCGACGAGCACCAGGGTGATGCCGATGATGGCACCGGTGATCTGGCTCATCGCCTTGCGGGTGGCCTCCTTCGGCGAGAGGCCCTCCTCGTTCATGATGCGCTCGACGTTCTCCACCACCACGATGGCGTCGTCGACGAGGATGCCGATGGCCAGCACCATGCCGAACATGGTCAGAACGTTGATCGAGAACCCGGACAACAGCATCACCGTGACGGTGCCGAGCAGCGCGATCGGGACCACGATGGTGGGGATCAGGGTGTAGCGGATGTTCTGCAGGAATAGGAACATCACCACGAACACCAGCACCACCGCCTCGACCAGGGTCATCAGGACCTTCTTGATCGAGGCCTGAACCGCCGGGGTGATGTCGTAGGGAATGTCCCATTTCAGGCCGGGCGGGAAGAACTGCGACAGCTCCTCCATCTTGGCGCGGATGGCCTGGGCGGTCTCGAGGGCGTTGCCGTCGGGGGCCAGGGTGACGGAAATGCCGGCCGCCTCGCCGCCGTTGAGGCGGGTCGAGAACTGGTAGGCGTCGCCGCCGAGTTCGATCCGGGATACGTCGCGCAGCCGCACGTTCGAGCCGTCGGAATTCGCCCGCAGGACGATGGCGCCGAAATCCTCGACGGTGTTGAGCTGGCCCTTCACGACGATCGGCGCGAAGACCGGATGCTTGCTCGGGCTCGGCTGGGCGCCGACCGCCCCGGAGGCGATCTGGATGTTCTGGTTGCGGATCGCGTCGGTGACGTCCTCGGGGGTCAGCGACAGGCCGCGCAGCTTGTCGGGATCGACCCAGACGCGCAGGCTGCGCTCCGTCGAGTAGAGTGTCGCGCGCCCGACGCCGGGCACGCGCCGGATCTCGTTGATGACGTTGCGGATCAGGAAGTCGCCGAGGCCGATCTCGTCCATCTTCCCGTCGGTCGAGACCAGCGTGATGATGTTGAGCGTCGCGGCCGAGGCCTCCTCGACCAGGATGCCCTGCTGGCGGACTTCCGCCGGCAGGCGCGCCTCCACGCGCTTGAGGCGGTTCTGGACTTCGACGGAGGCCAGCGCCGGGTCGGTGCCGGGCAGGAAGGTCGCGGTGATATTGATCGAGCCGAACGAGTCGGTGGTCGACTCGAAGCTCATGATGTTGGCCGCCCCGTTCAACTCATCCTCGATGAGCCGGGTGGTGCCGGTGTAGAGGCTCTCCACCGAGGCGCCCGGGAAGGCGGTGGAGAGGGCGATCGAGGGCGGCGCGATCACGGGGTACTGCGCCACCGGCAGCATGGGCAGGGAGAGCGCGCCGCCGAGGATGATGAAGAGGGCGACGACCCACGCGAAGACCGGACGGTCGATGAAGAAACGGGCCATGGTTCAGCGCACCTGCGAAACGGGCTTGGCCGTGTCGGGCTTGGCCTTGTCGGTCTTGGCCGCATCGGGTTTGGCAGCTTCGGACCTGGGCGCGTCGGTCTTCACCGTATCGGTCTTGGCCGTGTCGGTCTTGGCCGCCTCCCCCTTGGGCTGGCGTGGCTTGGCCTCGGCGTCCGCGACATCGGTGTCGCGCGGCTTCGGCTCGTGGTCCTCGGTGGCCGTCTTCAGTTCGACGGTCTTCACCTCCTGGCCGGCGGCGATCTTCTGCACGCCCTCGACCACGACCCGGTCGCCGGCCTTGAGGCCGGAGCGGATGATCCACTGGTTGCCGACCACGGAGCCGACCTCCACGGGCTGGAGCATCACCTTGCTGTCGTCGCGGACGACCCAGACCTCGGCCTTGCCGTCGCTGGTGCGCTGGATCGCCTGCTGCGGCACCGCGAGCGCGTCGGTGTCGATGCCCTGCTTGATGCGGGCGCGGACATACATGCCGGGGAACAGCTCGTCGTGCGGATTCGGGAACAGTACGCGCAGGGTCACCTGGCCGGTGCTGGGGTCGGCGGTGACGTCGGAGAACAGCAACTTGCCGGCCGAGCCGTAGAGCGAGCCGTCATCCATGATGAGGTGGACGTTCGCGGTGTCGGCCGAGAGCCGCGAGAGTTCGCCGCTGGCGAGATCCCGGCGCAGCTTGTTCAGCTCGCCCACCGACTGGGTGATGTCGACGTAGATCGGGTCGAGCTGCTGGATGGTCGCGAGGTTGGCGGTTCCCCCCTGCTCCACCAGGGTGCCCTCGGTGAGGAGCGCGCGGCCGATGCGGCCCGAGATGGGCGCGCGGACATCCGTGTAGCCGAGGTTGAGCTTGGCCCGGTCACGGGTCGCCTTGGCGCCGGCGACCTCGGCCTGGGCCTGCTTCAGCCCCGCATAGGCGGCATCGTACTGCGCCTGGCTCGCGGTCTGGCGCGAGAGCAGCTGCTCCAGGCGGTCGGCCTGCTGGGACGCGAGGACCTGCGCGGCCTCCGTGCGCGCCAGCGCCGCCTCCGCGCTCAGGAGTTCGACCTCGAAGGGGGCCGGATCGATCTTGTAGAGGACGTCGCCCTCCTTCACGAGGCTGCCCTGCTCGAAGGTCCGCTTGACCACGAGGCCGGACACCCGCGAGCGCACCTCGGCGATGCGCAAGGGCGCGACCCGCCCCGGCAGGTCCCGCACGTAGGGGATCGGCTGCTCGCGGACGGTCACGATCCCGACTTCGGGCGCCGGACCGGGAACGGGTGCGGCCGCCTGTTGCTTCTGGTTGCACGCCGAAAGAGCGACCAGCACGAAGCCGGCGGCGAGGGAAGCCGGCCGGGCCCGGAACAGGCGGGTGGTGAGAGACGTCACGATTACTTCGCTCCTGCGAAATGGCGGTTCGATGACGCTCGCGGGGCGAGCCGGCATCACCGTGTTCAGGGTCCAGGGAGCCGGGATCCGTAATCGGATCCGCCCTCTGGCAAGCGGCGGGCCACGGCCGGCATCACGCCAGCATCGACGCTGCGGGGGCCGTGTTCGAGGGGTGGTGGAGCCATCCCCGGTTCGGAGAGCCCGCCATCGACCGGATCGAGATCGCTGACGGCGACGCCCTGGATGCCGCACAATCTTGGCAATCCAACGACACGGGTTGCACCCGGCCGTCCGGGACCACGCAGGGATAGGCGGCGCGCCGGGCGTTCAGCCGGCCGGGCGCGGCCTCGGCGGGCGGTCGAGGGGGATGGCGGCGGCAACCTTGAGCACACCGGTCGAGCGCGGCAAGGCGGGGCGCGGCAGCCGCGCGACCACCAGAGCGCCGACGCGGGGCTGGACCGCCTCCTCGCAGGCCTCGTCGAGATCGAGGAGCGTACTCGCGATGCGGGCGCCGGCGTCCGACGCGGGAAGTCCCGCCGAATGCGCGAGCACGGGTCGGACTTCGAAGCCGCGGGGCACATCCACGGCGACGTGAAGCAGGGGCAGCAGGGCGCAGACAAGAGACAGCAGGCCCAGCAGCCCATATCCGGCCGCAACCACGGTCCGCAGGGCGGCGTGGGGACCATGTCCGGGCCACGATGCGCCGATGCGACCGAACGGGTCGACACGCATCGCGAAGTGGGGGGCCAAGCTTCTCACGTCCCGGACTCTGGGGCTGCGCCGGCGGCGCCGCAAGTTCCTGCGGCATTGTGTCAGGTGTTCCGAAGGCCCTTCGGCGGCTGAATCGGACGGCGTTGCGGGGATCACACAGAGGCGCGCGAACGTGGTCGGCTCGGTTGACCACCTCCCCGTGCGCCGTCAAGGCTCCTGCCCCCGACCATGAGCCTGATGGCTTCGGGGCCCAGAATGGCCCCCGGAGCCTGTTTTGGCTGGAGGACAGACCATGCAGACGCGCCGCGTTCTCGCCGCAGCCGCCCTGGCGGCGGCCCTCACCGGATCGACCGGCCCGGCCTTCGCCGGAAACCCGTTCGACAGCGGGCCGATCGCCGACTTCATGAACATCTTCAAGGAGCAGGCGATCCCGCGCGAGACCGTCGCCTGGAAGGGCGCCGAGAAGCCCGGCACCATCGTGGTCTCGACGAGCCAGCGCCGGCTCTACTACGTGCTCGGCGGCGGTCAGGCCGTGCGCTACGGCGTCGGCGTCGGCCGCCAGGGCTTCTCCTGGTCCGGCGAGAAGCGCGTGACGATGAAGAAGGAATGGCCGGATTGGCGCCCGCCGTCGCAGATGCTGGCCCGCCGGCCCGACCTGCCGCGCTTCATGGCCGGAGGGCAGGACAACCCCCTCGGCGCCCGCGCCCTCTACCTCGGTTCGTCGCTCTACCGCATCCACGGTTCGAACGAGCCCGAGACCATGGGCGCCGCCGTTTCCTCGGGCTGCATCCGCATGACGAACAAGGACGTGGTCGACCTCTACGATCGCGCCAAGGTCGGCACCCGGGTCGTCGTCCGCAACTGAGACGCTGATCCGGCGCCCGCCCCCATCCTCCATCCCGCCTCCAGTCGGTCTTCACTGGACCATGACGTGAGGACGGTATGATCTTCGGGGTGGATATCGGCCTGATCGCGGGTCTGTTCGCGATGGCCGTCGCGGCCGGCTGCGTCGACGCGATCGCGGGCGGCGGCGGCCTGCTCACGGTACCGGCCCTGCTGCTCGCGGGGCTCGATCCCGTGGCGGCGATCGCGACGAACAAGCTTCAGGGCAGCGCCGGAGCGATCTCCTCCACCCTCGCCTTCGCCCGGCGCCGCCTGATCCACTGGCCGGATGCCTGGAAGATCGCGGTGAGCGCCGGCTGCGCCTCGATCGCGGGCGCGCTCTGCGTCAGCCTGCTGCCGCGCGCCGTGCTGGACGCCGCGGTGCCGATCCTGCTCGTCGCGATCGCCATCTACTTCGCTACCGCCAAGCGCATGAGCAACGAGGACGCGGCCGCGCGGATGACGCCGAACTGGTTCGCCCTGACATGGGCCCCGGCGGTCGGTTTCTACGATGGCGTGTTCGGTCCCGGCGCCGGTGCGTTCTACATGATCGGTTTCGTGACCCTGCTGGGCCTCGGCGTGGTGAAGGGTACCGCCCATACCAAGCTCGCCAACGCTGCGAGTAATCTCGGCAGCCTCGCCCTCTTCGCGATCGGCGGTCACGTGGTCTGGGCGATCGGCCTGACGATGGCGGTCGGCGCCTTTCTCGGGGCGCAGATCGGCTCGCGCCTCGCGATCCGGATGGGGGCCCGGTTGATCCGCCCGCTTCTCGTGACGATCGCGTGCCTGATGGCGCTGCGACTGCTCTCCGATCCGGCCAATCCCCTGCGGCGGACCGTGCTCGGCCTGTTCGGCGGCTGACCGGCGCCGCGCGATCCACGGATCGCGGGGGCTGATTCCGAACGACGGAAAGGGGCAGGCGGGCCCCTTGGTCGGCTCTGCAACCACTGCCCATCATCCTCCGGACGCGTCCGGATAACGACAGCACAATCACGGGCGGCCCTCTCGAGGCCGCCCGCGCGGCGACGGGACCTCAGCGCGGCATGAAGGCCCAGTAGTCGAGGTCGAGGATTACGGACGGGTCATAGGCATCGCCGACCTTGTCCGGGTGGTTGCCGCAGGGCTGGTTCTTGGTGGCCACCGTGCGCAGGCGCAGCGCCCCGATGTCGCTGCGGCCGGGCAATTCGGCGGTCTCCAGCACCTCGCTCCAGGCATAGACCGTGTCGCCGGCGAACAGCGGCGCGACGTGGCGGCCGGCATTGATGCCCGCGAGCGCGAAGGCGTTCGCCAGGCCGTTGAAGCTGAGCGCCCGGGCCAGCGAGATGACGACGCCCCCGTAGATCAGCCGGCGGCCGAAGCGGGTGTCCTTGGCCGCGTAGCCGTCGAAGTGCACCTTGGCGGTGTTTTGGTAGAGGCGCGTGGCGATCTGGTGCTCGGCCTCTTCGACGGTCATCCCGTCGACGTGGTCGATCCGCTCGCCCACCACGTAGTCGCCGAAGCGGTGAGGCGAGCCGGCGAGTTCGCAATCGTAGGCGCCGGCGTTGAGGGACGGCAGGGCGCCGGCGAGGTCGGCGGGGTCCACCACCTTGGCGAAGGTCGGCACGTGCTCCTGGGCGATGACCGCCGCTGGATCGCGCTTCTTGACCAGCACCCAGCGGCAATAGCTCAGCACGGTCTCGCCGTCGGCGTCCGAGCCGGTGGAGCGCACGTAGACCACGCCGGTCTGCCGGTTCGAGCTCTCCTTGAGGCCGATCACCTCCGACACCGTCGAGAGCGTCTCGCCGGGATAGACCGGCCGGCGGAAGCCACCCTCGGCATAGCCGAGATTGGCAAGGGCGTTGAGGGAGATGTCCGGCACGGTCTTGCCGAAGACGACGTGGAAGGTGAGCAGGTCGTCGAGGGGGCTCCGCGGATAGCCGATGGCGCGTGCGAAGGCGTCCGAGGATTGAACGGCGAAGCGGGGCCCGTAGAGCGCGGTGTAGAGCGCGACGTCGCCGAGGGTGACGGTGCGGGGCGTGGCGTGGCGGATGGTCTCCCCGAGGCGGTAATCCTCGAAGAATCGGCCGGGATTGGTCTTCATGGCGGTCTCGTCCCCAGGGCGGCGCGGTGGCGCAACGGTTTCTTGTGTGGGGCGGGCCGTCGTCGTGCCCTGCCCCTCGCCGGCTCTTCGGCCCGGCGCGTGCGGCTCAGCGCGTGTAGATGGTGGTCTGCGTCGGCACGAATTCGTGCAGCAGCCGGCTCGCGAACAGCAGCAGCAGGACGAGCACGATCGGCGAAAGGTCGACGCCGCCCAGATTGGGCAGGATGTTGCGGATCGGGCGCAGCACCGGCTCGGTGAGGCGGTAGAGCACCTCGCCGATCTGGGAGACGATGGGATTGCGGACGTTCACCACGTTGAACGCCACGAGCCAGCTCAGCACGGCGCTGGCGATGAGGACGTAGATGTAGAGCTGCACGACGGTGTCGAAGAGCCAGATGAAGGCGTTCATGCGCGGAAACGAAGTCCTCGTGGCCCCGCGCTCGCAGGGCGCATCACGCGCACGCAAAGCCGCAGGATTTCTGGAATTGACAGGCCGGCGTGCGCGAGCCTAAAAGGCCGGCACCCCGGAACGGGGCTGTAGCTCAGATGGGAGAGCGCCGCAATCGCACTGCGGAGGTCAGCGGTTCGATCCCGCTCAGCTCCACCAGGTTTCCCCCAGGGACGGGTTTTCGCCCCGGGTGAGACATCGGTGGTTGTCATATCGTTCAGACCGCTCGGCGCAGCGGGCGCCTCGTAAGACGAGATGCGTCAGTCGTCCTTGAGCGGGTCGTGTCCCCAGTTCATCAGGGACAGCCGCCAGGCCGAATCCTTCACCTTGGCCTTGTCGTCCGGTCCGCCCTGCTTGAGGTGGCGGCGAACGTATCCGACGACCTTGGCCATGTGGGCGTAGTCGTCGTCGGTGAGGTCGGCCTTCTTCGTGCGCAGAAGTTCGACGATGCGACGCCCCTCGCGGTGGCCCGTCGCCTCGCCGCCATCCTTCTTCTGGCCGACGGACTTGCTCTCGTCGGTCTCGAGGAAGGCTTCCAGCTTGGCGGGGGGCATGTTCACGGCCTCGCGGAAAGCCGCGTAGGTCTCGGCGTGATCGTCGGCTCGGTCTGCCATTCGCGCGTCGTCTCCCGGGTGATCGGCCGAGAAACCCGACTGCGTTTCCGGGAGTTCCATGCTCGAACGGGGCGCGGCGGCCGCCTCCCCGTGTGCCTTCCTCGCGTCCCCTGCCCGGCGCTCAGGCGATCAGCCAAGCCATCGCGATCACGCCCGCGAAGAACAGGGCGTAGGTCACCAGGATGGCGACGATCTCACGGTGTTGGATGACGAGGTTTTCTGAGGCGGTCAGCATGGCAATCGGCCGGGTGTGGGATGAGCCCGTTTATCTCACGCCCACGCTTGGAATTCGATGACCGCGACGCTGTCCACAGCGAGGAAATTGCCGATGTCTCCCGGCCGCCACAGAGACGCGGCGCGTCCGCCCGAACCGCTTCAGGCCGGCAGGCCGGAGGGCAGATCGAACAGGAAGTTGTCCACCGCCGGAATGGTGACGGCAAGGCCGGTGCCTGCGCCGTAGCGCGCCTTGGACAGCCGCCAGGGGAAGTCCGTCCGGGCGCGGATCGCTTCCGATGGGCGCAGGCGCCGGGGCGTCCCGTCGGCCCCGATCTCTTCAACGAGGAGGAAGCCATAGACCTGCAGGCGCGAGGCGATGAGTTTGGTCTCGCGGTCGCCGGCCGCCACCGCCAGGCTGCCGGTCGCGTAGACCGCGTCCATCAGGGCTCGCTGCTCGCTCCGCCGGGCCGCGACGCTGCCCGGTACCGGGGTCTCGGGCCGCTGCGGCCGGGGGGCCGTGCGCCGGAAGGGAACGACATTGTCCATCGTCGCCGGAACGCTACCCATACGCCATCATCCTCGCGATACGCCCGAGGGCCGGGGAACGCCTCCGGCCTTCCCCTGATTTCGACGGTTCCGCTTAATGCCCCGCTAACGCTGGCGGCCTGTGCCGTCCCGGTTTCGTGGACGGAGCGGATCGGACGCGCCGGAACGCGGCGCTGCGGTTTACCCGCGCGGGCATCTGAGGCAGTGAGAGGCCTCGTCGATCGGGGTCGGCGACCGAGCCTGCGAGGCGACGCGATGGCATCCATCTTCGAAGCGCACAGCTTTGCGATCCTCGCCCATGCGGGCCAGATCGATAAGGGCGGGCAACCCTACATCCGGCACCTCGAGCGGGTCGCGAACGCCTCCGTCGTCCGCGCCGGCCATGCCAAATCCGTGGACCGCCTGCCGATCGACCCGATGGAGGTGATGCAGGCCGCGATCCTCCACGATGTGCTCGAGGATACGCCGACCACCCCGGTCGGCCTGCGCGCGGAGGGCTTCGCGGAGCCCGTGGTCGCGATGGTCCGGCTGCTGACGAAGTCGCCGGAGCCGATGCCCTACGATGCGCGCATGACCCGTCTCATCGGCGAGGGCCATCTCGGCGCGATTCTCATCAAGATGTCGGATACCGAGGACAATCTGAGCCCGGATCGAACCCTCCCGGACGGGGCGGCCCAGCGCGAGCGCTACGCGACGGCGTTCCAACGCCTGAAGGCTGCCGCGATCGCCCTGGGCTATACCGGCGCCTGAGATCCGCACCGTCGACAAGCGAAAGCCCCGCGCCGTGAGGCTGCGGGGCTGGACGTGTCGTTTGGAGAAGACCGGCGCGCCGACTTTACTTGCCGCTGGGGGCCGCGCCGCTGCCGGTCACGCCGTTGCCACCGGTTCCGCCGGGGGCACCCTGCGTCGCCGTGCTCGGACCGCCGGAGGTGCCGGCCGGCGCCATGGTGGAACCGGTGGCCGCCGGTGCGCCCGTACGTTCCATGGCCTTCTCGCCGTCGCTCTTCACGCTGCCCGGATTGTTCATGTTGCCCGTGGCGGAGCCGCCGCCGGCCGCGTTCTGGGCGAAGGCGGAACCCGTGAGGGCGAGGGCGAGCGATCCAGCAACGACTAAGGTTTTGATCGACATGGTGCGTTGTCTCCTGTTGTTATCAACTTGGAAACTTAACGCGTCGAGTCCAGCATTCGTTCATCGCAAAATTCGGACGCGACAGTCTCAAGATTTTTCGAAGGTACGTCCGATTTTCTTACGTTCATCGGCCGGTTAATTCGACGGCGACACGCTGTATCGGTGGCCGGATATTTTGCGGCCGATACGGCAAAACTTGCCATTCGGGTATGACCGCCCAACGGCTCGTATGACCCAACAGGCGTTAGCCGTCGCTCCCCGGACGATCGACGTTCTGTTCGGCCTCGTCGAAGGTATAACCCTCCAGCCAGTCCGCGCTGTTCTGCGAACCGGCGGGGTACGGGTTCTCGGAATCGGGCAATCCAGCCAGCTTGGCGGCCTTGCCCTCTTCCATCACGGTCTTTGAAACCACGGTCATGTCTCGGCACTCCTGTGTTGCCCCCCGCAGGACAGGTAGAGCGCCGCCACGATCCGGGGACCGGCGTGCCGCGAAAAACCCGTCGCGGCCGAGACCGGCCGGGTTGGTCGCGGATCGAGCGCGGTTCGGTTCAGGCGAGCTTGGTGGTGAAGCGCGCCGTCGTCTTCCGGCGGACCTCGTCCTCGGTGACGCCGTCGGCGAGCTCGACCAGGGTCATCCCGCCCTCACCCTTCTTGTCGATGGTGAAGACGCCGAGATCGGTGATGACCATGTCGACCACGTGGGTGCCGGTGAGGGGCAGGTCGCAGGCGGCCAGCAGCTTGGGGCTCTCCGAGCCGTCCTTGCCCTTGGCGGTGTGCTCCATCACCACCACCACCTTCTTGACGCCGGCCACGAGATCCATGGCGCCGCCCATGCCCTTCACCATCTTGCCCGGGATCATCCAGTTGGCCAGATCGCCGTTCTCCGCCACCTGCATGGCGCCGAGGATCGACAGATTGATGTGCCC
>NZ_JAIEOF010000246.1 GCF_019750675.1 Methylobacterium sp. | reverse complement strand
GCGCAGGCAGGCGGTGACGGAGGATCAAAGGTTGCAACGAGAACCCAAGACACGATGATGACACGCGCGCATCGCCTTGCCTTACGTAAATCACGCCATACACATTAAACCAATAATCCCGGCCGCGCACAATACGGTTGCGCGCAGCCTAACGCCTCGCAAACGGCGCAGCCCCACGAAAAGTTTCAAGCCGAATACCGAATTGGCAGGTTCGGGCGCGCACGCGATAAGCGGCCCATGAAGAATACCCGCCATCCCAAGCCGAACAGCCGTCCCAAGCGCACCAGCCTTGCGGGCCTGCGCGTGCGCGCCCTCGTGACCGATCCGAGCCGGGGCCAGCTGATCGCCGGGGCGGCCGTCATCCCCTGCGCCCTCGGGCGGAGCGGGATCAAGCAGGCCAAGCGCGAGGGCGACGGCGCCTCGCCCCGGGGCACGTTCCGCCTGCGCGGCGGCGTCTACCGGCCCGACCACTTCGCGAGCCGGCCGGTCAGCCCCCTCCCCGTGCGCCCGAGCGCGCCCGGCGACGGCTGGTGCGACGATGCCCGGGACCGCCGCTACAACCGGCCGATCCACCTGCCCGCCCCGGGGGTCGGGCACGAGCGGATGTGGCGCGAGGACGGGCTCTACGACCTCGTGGTCGACCTCGACTACAATCGCGGGCCGATCCGGCCCGGGCGCGGCTCGGCGATCTTCCTGCACGTGGCGCGGGGCGGCTTCCTGCCGACCGAAGGCTGCGTCGCCCTGCGCCGGGCCGACCTCGTCCGCCTGCTGCGCCGGGTCGGCCCGGGGACCCGCATGCGGATCGGCTGACCGGGTTCAGGCGGCGCGCGCCCGCAGGGCGGCGAGGCTCGCCGCCACCGCCGCATCGAGGGGCGTGTGCGGCTCCGCGCCGAGGCGGGCGACGAGGCGGGCATTGTCCGGCTGGAGGGTCGCCGACCAGAGATAGCGCATCTCGATCACCTCGCGCAGGAAGGTGACGAAGGGCGCCCCGAGATAGACCGGCGCCCAGGCGAAGGGCCGAATCGGAGGCCGGCCGCCATCCGCCCGCGCCACCGCCTCCGCCATGGCGCGGCCGTGCAGGGCATGGCCCCGGAAGTTCAGGGACAGGTGGTGCGGCAGGGTCGCCGCGTCGTCGAGGAGGCGCGCGAAGGTTTCGGCGAGGTCGGGGAGGTAGGCCCAGGCATGCCCCGCCCCCGGAACCTCCGGCGTCACCACCCGCCGCAGGGGCCGGCCCTCCCGCATCAGCACGGTGGTGACCCAGGAACTCGGCGCACGCGGGCCGAAGAAGTCGCCGGCGCGGACGATCAGGTGGGCCAGCCCGGCCGCGGCCTCCAGCATCGCCTCCATCTCGACGCGGATCGCGCCCTTGCGGGTGCGGGGCCGGCGCGGCGCGTCCTCCCCGACCTGCGGACCGGCCTCGGGGGCGTAGACGTAGAGGTTGCCCGGCAGGACGAGGCGGGCGCCGGCCCCCGACGCCGCCGTGATGGCATGCCCCAGCATGGGGACCGCGAGGCCGCGCCAGTCGCGGTAGCCGGGCGGGTTCACCCCGTGGAATAGAATGCGGGCGCCGCGCGCCGCCGCCACCATGTCGGCCTCCCGCATGGCGTCGCCCGCGACCCAGTCGACGCCCTCCGGACCCGCCCGGCGCGCCCGGTCGGGGTCCCGCGCGAGGCCGCGCACCCGCCAGCCGTGCCGAAGCAGCGCCTCCGCCACCGCCCCACCGATTCCCCCCGTCGCCCCGGTAACCAGGGCCAGCCTCTCCGTCATCGCATCCGTCTCCTGCGCGTCCGCCTCTCGTGCATCCACCGTTCGGGGAGCGGACCGAGAGTGGCGTGCCGGCGGCTCATCGCCCATTGCCGAAAGGTGGCGCATTGCCATACGAAAACGCATGGACGAGCCGGACTGGCACCTGTGGCGGGCATTTCTCGGGGTGGTCCGCGCGGGCAGCCTGTCCGGGGCGGCGCGCGACCTGCATCTGACTCAGCCGACCCTCGGGCGCCAGATCGCCGCCCTGGAGCGCGGCCTCGGCCTGACCCTGTTCACCCGCGCCACCGACGGCCTGCGGCCCACCGACCGGGCCCTCGACCTCGTGCCCCAGGCCGAGGCGATGGCGGCCGCGGCGGCGGCGCTCCTACGCCGGGCCTCAGGCGATGCCGATGCGATGCGGGGGCGCATCCGCCTCACCGCCAGCACGTTCCTCGGCGGCGCGGTGCTGCCCGACCTGCTCGCCGGGTTCCACGCGGCCCATCCGGACGTCGGTCTCGAACTCTCCCTGAGCGACCGCACCGAAGATCTGCTGCGCCGCGACGCGGACCTCGCGGTGCGCAACGTGGCCCCGACCCAGGGCGCCCTCGTGGCTCGGCGCATCGGCGCGGCCCCGGTCCGGTTCTATGCCCACCGCGCCTACGCAGCCCGCCGCGGCCTGCCCGCCACTGTGGCGGAGCTCGGGCGCCACAGCCTGATCGGCCGGGCGGTCCATGCGGCGCAGGTGCGCCCGACGCTCGGCCATGACCTAACCTTCGCCTTCTCGTGCGACGACGACCTCGGGCTCCTGGCCGCACTGCGCGCCGGCCTCGGCATCGGCTACTGCCAGGACGGCCTCGCCCGCCGCGACCCGGACCTCGTGCCGGTGCTACCTGAACTCGTACTCGCCGAGATCGGCATCTGGCTCGTCATGCACGAGGACCTGCGCAGCACCCGCCGCATCCGCGCGCTGTTCGATCATCTGGCGGAAGGACTGACGGGGTATCTCGGCGAAGAGTTGCCGGCTTACTAATCGTGTAGCCGGCTGTCTGTTGTGTCGTGCCGTGGTCTCTCGACCCGGCCCGGCCTTATACGCGAGGGCTGCCTTCACCCCCCGTCATTCCGGGGCCGCGCAGCGAAACCCGGGATGCAGACACGCAGGTCGGGCAAGGCCTTGCACCGTCGGCGGCTCTGGCTTCCACGCCGCCGACGTCCGGAAGTACGGCGCGGGGGGAGAGGCTGCCCCCTCCCCTGCCCTGGCTCAGCCGGCCACGTCGGCGGACGCCGCCGTCAGGGCCGTCATGTTGACGATGCCGCGCACGGTGGCGGTGGGGGTGAGGATATGGACCGGGCGCGCCGCGCCGAGCAGGATCGGGCCGACGGAGACGCTCTGACCGGCCACCACCTTGAGGGCGTTGAAGGTGATGTTGGCTGCCTCCAGGTTCGGCATGACCAGGAGGTTGGTCTCGGCGGTGAGGGCCGAATCCGGCCGCAGGCGGCCGAGGATCGTGCGGCTCAGCGCCGTGTCGGCCGACATCTCCCCGTCGACCTCGAGATCCGGCGCCTGGGCGCGGATCAGGGCGAGGGCCTCCTGCATCTTGCGCGACACCGGATCGTCGACGCTGCCGAAGTTCGAGGACGCGACCAGGGCCACGTGCGGCGTCTGCCCGAAGCGGCGCATCTCCGCGGCGGCCAACACGGTCATGTCGGCGATCTCCGCCGCGCTCGGGTCGCGGTGGATGTAGGGATCGCAGATGAACAGCGTGTGCCGGGGCAACTGTAGTAGGCCCATGGCGGCGAGGCCGTGCGCGCCCGGCTTCAGGCCGATCGCCCCAGTCACCTCCGCGAGGTGGGCCGGATAGGTGCCGGTGGTGCCGCAGAGCATGCCGTCGACCTCGCCGGCCGCGAGGAGCCGGGCGGCCTGCACGGTGGCGCTGGTCTCGGGGCTGGTCTCGGCGACATGCACGTCCGTGCCGATGCGGATGCGTAGGCCGAGGCTGGCGATCTTGCTCGCGATGGTCTCCGTCCGGCCGACGAGGACCGGGGTGGCGAGGCGCTCGTCCACCACCACCTGGGCGGCGCGCAGCACCCGGTCCTCCTCGCCCTCCGCGTAGGCGATCCGCTTGGCCCCGGCCTCGGAGGCGGCGGCGAAGACCGGCTGCATCACGGTGCCCGAGGTGTAGACCAGTCGCTCCAGGGAGCGGCGGTAGGTCTCGATGTCCTTGAACGGCCGGGCGGCGACGCCGCTGTCGATTGCGGCCTGGGCCACCGCCGGGGCGACGGTGGTGATCAGGCGCGGGTCGAAGGGCCGGGGGATCAGGTAGTCGGGCCCGAAGCGCAGGTCGTTGGCGCCGTAGGCCGCGGCCACCACGTCCGACTGCTCGGCATGGACGAGGTTTGCGATGGCGCGCACGGCGGCGAGCTTCATCGCCTCGTTGATCTCGGTGGCGCCGACGTCGAGGGCGCCCCGGAAGATGAAGGGGAAGCACAGGACGTTGTTGACCTGGTTCGGGTAGTCCGAGCGGCCGGTGGCGATGAGACAGTCCGGCCGGACCTCCTTGGCCAGCGCCGGCAGGATCTCCGGGTCGGGGTTGGCGAGCGCCAGGATGATCGGCTTGTCGGCCATGTTGGCGACCATCTCGGGCTTGAGCACGCCGCCCTGGGAGACGCCGAGGAAGATGTCGGCGCCCGCGACGGCGTCGCCGAGGGTCTTGGCCCGCGTGTCCCGCGCATAGGCCCGCTTCTGCTCGTCGAGGGTGGCCATCCGGTCGGTGGAGACGACGCCGCGGGAATCGCAGACGAGGATGTTCTCGCGCTTCAGGCCGAGGCCCACCAGGATGTTGAGGCACGCGATGGCGGCCGCACCCGCGCCCGAGCAGACCAGGGTGGCGGATTCGATCGGCTTGCCCACCACTTGCAGCGCGTTGATCAGGGCGGCGGCGGCCACGATGGCGGTGCCGTGCTGGTCGTCGTGGAAGACCGGGATCTTCATGCGCTCGCGCAGCTTCGTCTCGATGACGAAGCATTCGGGGGCCTTGATGTCCTCGAGGTTGATGCCGCCGAAGGTCGGCTCCAGCCGGGCGACGGTCTCGATGAACTTCTCCGGGTCGGTCTCGTCGATCTCGATGTCGAACACGTCGATGCCGGCGAACTTCTTGAACAGGCAGCCCTTGCCCTCCATCACCGGCTTGCCGGCGAGGGCGCCGATGTTGCCGAGGCCGAGCACCGCCGTGCCGTTGGTAATGACGGCGACGAGGTTGCCGCGCGAGGTCAGGCTGTAGGCCTCGTCGGGCTCGTGCGCGATCGCCATGCAGGCGGCGGCCACACCCGGGGAATAGGCGAGCGCGAGGTCGCGCTGCGTGCTCATGTCCTTGGTCGGCTGCACCGAGATCTTACCCGGCGTCGGGAAGCGGTGGTAATCGAGGGCCGCCCGGGTCAGGGCGGCCTCGGTGCCGGCATCGGCGTTGGCGGCGGCGCCCGCGGCGCGCAGGTCCGTGTCTTTGCTCATGGGGTGATCCTTTCGGTGTTGGGGTGACAGGCGCCGTCCGCCCCGCCGGGGGCGGGGTCGGTCGGCATCTGGGTGAGGGTGTCGGACGGTTCGCGCGTCGGCGGATCAGGCTGGGTCGGCGGGGGGCGCCGGCGGCTCCGGAGCCGCAGCCTCCGGTTCGCCCGGCGGCGGCGGCGGAACCGGTTCGGGTTCGTCCTCGGCCGTTCCGCGCCCCTCGGCCAGGAGGGCGAGGGTCTGGGTCCGGGCCAGGTCCCAGTCGCGCATCGCCCAATCCATCTGACGCCGCAGGAAATCCTGCTGGAGTTTCAGCATCGCCGGCAGGGTGCGCGCCTCCATCAGCCCCTGCACCAGGGTCAGGTTGGCGGCGAGCTGACGGCGGGTGTTGCGGGCCATCAGCCGGCGGGCGGCCAGGAGGTCCGCGTCGACGTCGGCCCGGGCCGTGCGGCTCACCGCAGCGAGGCGTTCGAGGGTGGCCTCGATGGCCTCCGCGACGGCGTCACGAGCGGCCTCGGCGCGGCGGAGGGCGGGGTCGGATTCGGGCTCGTTCGATGACATTGGCACCTCTCCCGAAAGCGCGTCTTCCGAAGCCGGAGCCGGTACGGGCTCCGCGAGGATCGCGCCGGCCCCGGCGCGATCCTGTCTTCCCGATGCGGCGGCGCCCGTCCCCGGTGCGCCGCCGATCCCGCCGACCGGTCTTCAGTGACCGGCCTTTTTCGGCCCGTCCTTCCGGGGCATGTAGAGGTCGGTGATGGTGCCCTCGAAGGCCTCGGCCGCCAGTCCGATCGTCTCCGACAGGGTCGGGTGCGGGTGGATGGTCAGGCCGATATCCTCGGCATCCGCCCCCATCTCGATGGCGAGTGCGGCCTCCGCGATGAGGTCGCCCGCCGACGGCCCGACGATGCCGCAGCCGAGGATGCGGTCGGTCTCGGGGTCGAACAGGACCTTGGTCAGGCCCTCCTCGCGCCCCAGCGCCAGGGAGCGCCCGGAGGCCGCCCAGGGGAACACGCCCTTGCCGACCTTGATGCCCTTCGCCTTGGCCTCGTTCTCGGTCATGCCGACCCAGGCCACCTCGGGGTCCGTGTAGGCCACCGAGGGGATGACCTTGGCGTCGAAGGCGCTGGCCTTGCCGGCGGCGACCTCGGCCGCGACCTTGCCCTCGTGCGTCGCCTTGTGGGCCAGCATCGGCTGGCCGACCACGTCGCCGATGGCGAAGATGTGGGGCACGTTGGTGCGCATCTGTTTGTCGACGGCGATGAAGCCGCGCTCGTCGACGGCCACACCCGCCGCCTCCGCGCCGATGCGCTTGCCGTTCGGGCGCCGCCCCACCGAGACCAGCACCTTGTCGAAGGTGTCGCTCGCCGGCGCGGTGCCGCCCTCGAACGAGACCTTCAGGCCCTCCGGCGTCGCCGCGACGGCGGTGACCTTGGCCTTGAGGTGGATGGCCTCGTACTGCTTTTGGATCCGCTTCATCAGCGGCGTGACCATGTCCTTGTCCGCGCCGGGGATGATCTGGTCCATCAGCTCGACGATGGTCACCTTCGAGCCGAGCGCGTGATAGACGGTGGCCATCTCCAGTCCGATGATGCCGCCGCCGATCACGAGGAGGCGGGCCGGCACGCCGTCGAGTTCGAGCGCGCCCGTCGAGTCGATGACCCGGGGGTCGTCGTGCGGGATGAAGGGCATCTGCACCGGCTCGGAACCCGCCGCGATGATCGCGTGATCGAAGCCGATGATCCGGGTCTTGCCCTCGTGCTCCACTGCCACCTGGTTCGGCGAGACGAAGCGGGCCTCGCCCGTCACCACCGTGACCTTGCGCTGCTTGGCGAGACCGTTGAGGCCCCCGGTGAGGCGCTTGACCACGCCGTCCTTCCATTCGCGCAGCTTGTCGATGTCGATCTGCGGCGCCGTGAAGGAGATGCCGTGCGCCGCCATGGCGTGGCTCTCGTCGATGACCTTGGCCGCGTGCAGCAGGGCCTTCGACGGGATGCAGCCCACGTTGAGGCAGACGCCGCCGAGGCTCGGCCAGCGCTCCACGAGCACCACCGACTGCCCGAGATCGGCCGCCCGGAAGGCGGCGGTGTAGCCGCCGGGGCCGGCGCCGATGACGAGGACCTGGGCCCGCATCTCCTCGCCGGAGACGGGGGCCGCACCCTTCGGAGCGGCGGAGGCTTGGGCACCGGCACCGCCCTGGGTCGCGGCCGAGCCGTAGCCGGCCTGGCCTTCGCCCGGGGCGTGGGCGGCGGCCGGAGCGGCAGCGCCGGTCTTGGTGGTGTCCGTCACGGCGGGCTTGGCCGCGCCGGCACCGGCGGTCTCGGCCATCACCAGGATCAGGTCGCCCTGGCTCACCGTGTCGCCCGGCTTGATCCGAACCTCGGCCACCGTGCCGGCCACCGGGGACGGGATGTCCATGGTGGCCTTGTCGGATTCCAGGACGATGATGACGTCGTCGGCCGAGATCACGTCGCCCGGGCTGACGCTGACCTCGATCACGGGCACGTTCTTGAAGTCGCCGATATCCGGCAGGTGGACGTCGTTGCTGCTCATCGCTTCACCTCTTTAGAGTTCGCGCGGTTCTGCCTGTCGTCCTCAGACGACGAGGCGCCGGACGTCCTCGAGGACGTGGGCGAGGTGGCGGGCAAAGCGCGCGGCGAGCGCACCGTCGATGACGCGGTGGTCGTAGGAGAGCGAGAGCGGCACGATCAGGCGCGGCTTGAACTCCGTGCCGTTCCAGACCGGGCTCATCTTGGAGCGGGCGACGCCGAGGATGGCCACTTCCGGCGCGTTGACCAGCGGCGTGAAGGAGGTGCCGCCGATGCCGCCCAGACTCGAGATCGAGAAGGTGGCGCCCTGCATGTCGGCCGCCGAGAGCTTGCCGTCGCGGGCCTTGGCCGAGATCGCACCGAGGTCGCGGCTGATCTCGATGATGCCCTTGCGGTCGGCATCCTTGATCACCGGCACGACGAGGCCGTCCGGCGTGTCCACCGCCACGCCGATGTTGTAGTAGCGCTTGAGGATCAGCGCGTCCTTCTCAGGCGAGAGCGAGGCGTTGAACTCGGGATGCTTGCGCAGGGCCGAGACGGCGGCCTTGATCAGGAAGGCCAGCAGGGTGACGCGGTAGCCCTTGTCCTTGAGATCCTTGCCGGCGTTGTCGAGTTCCTTGCGGTAGGCATCGGTCTCGGTGATGTCCGACTCGTCCTGGTGGGTGACGAGGGGCACGTTGAGCCAGGACCGGTGCAGGTGCGCGCCGGAGATCTTCTTGATCCGCGACAGGGCTTGCGTCTCGATCGGACCGAACTTCGAGAAATCGACGGCCGGGATCTCCGGGATACCCATGCCGCTCCCTGAGAAGGCGGCCGTGCCGGAGGCCGCGGGGGCCGGGGCTGCCGAGCGGGTGAGATGGCCCTTCACGTCCTCCTTGGTGATCCGGCCCTTCTCGCCGGTGCCCTTCACCGCCGTCAGGTCGAGCCCGAGCTCGCGGGCCAGCCGGCGCACGCCGGGGCTGGCATGGACCTGCGAGAAGTCCGGGAGGTTGCCGGCCGGGGCGGCCGGGGCGGGCGCGCTCGGAGCGGCGCTCAGGGCCGGCTCCTGCTGCGTCACGAGGGCGGCGCCGTCGGCACCGGCGGGCGCGGCGGCGGCCGTCTCTGCGGCCTTGGCCGACTCGCCCTTGAACACGAGGAGCGGCGAGCCCTCGCTGACCTTGTCGCCCAGCTTGACCAGGATCTTCTCGACCACGCCGGCGCTCGGCGAGGGCACGTCCATGGTCGCCTTGTCGGATTCCAGCGAGACCAGCGGGTCGTCGGGCCCGATCGTATCGCCCTCCTTCACGTGGATCTCGATGATCGGGATGTCCTTGAAGTCGCCGATGTCCGGAATCTGGATCTCGATACCCACTGCGTAGTCTCCCTGGCTGAGTCGAGGCCTCTGGCGGGCCCCCTCGTGCGGTCTTCTCGGTGAAAGGGTCGGGACGTCGGGGCGCCGGCCGCGCTCGGGCGGCCGGCGCGAAGTCGGATCAGACGGTCCAGGGTGCCGGCCGGTCCGTATCGATGCCGTACTTGGCGATGGCGTCGGCCACGGTCTGGGCCGGGATCACGCCGTCCTCGGCGAGGCTGTGCAGGGCCGCCACCACGACCCAGTGCCGGTTGACCTCGAAGAAGTCGCGCAGGCGGACCCGGTAATCCGAGCGGCCGAAGCCGTCGGTGCCGAGCACGCGGTAGCGTCCGGGCACCCAGGTGCGGATCTGGTCGGCGAACAGGCGCATGTAGTCCGTCGAGGCGATCACCGGGCCGGTGCGGCCGGTGAGGCAGGTCTCGACGTGGGAGAGGCGCTTGCCCTCCAGCGGGTGCAGGAGGTTCCAGCGCTCCGCCGCCATGGCGTCGCGGCGCAGTTCCGTGAAGCTCGGGCAGCTCCAGATGTCGGCGCTGATCCCGAAATCCTGCTCCAGGAGTTCGGCGGCCGCGATGACCTCGCGCAGGATGGTGCCCGAGCCCAGGAGCTGCACCCGGTGACCCTTGGTCGTCTCCGCGGGGCCTTCCTTGAACAGGTACATGCCCTTGATGATGCCGGCCTCCGCGCCCTCCGGCATGCCGGGGTGCTCGTAGTTCTCGTTCATCACGGTGATGTAGTAGAACACGTCCTCCTGCTCGGCATACATCCGGCGCAGGCCGTCCTGCACGATCACCGCGACTTCATACGAGAAGGTCGGGTCGTAGGAGACGCAGTTCGGGATCGTCGAGGACATGAGGTGGCTGTGGCCGTCCTCGTGCTGCAGGCCCTCGCCGTTCAGGGTCGTGCGCCCGGCGGTGCCGCCGATCATGAAGCCGCGGGCCCGCATGTCGCCCGCCGCCCAGGCGAGATCGCCGATCCGCTGGAAGCCGAACATCGAGTAGTAGACGTAGAACGGGATCGTCGGCGCGTCGGAATGCGAATAGGAGGTCGCGGCCGCGATCCAGGACGACATCGCGCCCGGCTCGTTGATGCCCTCCTGGAGCATCTGACCGTTCTTGTCCTCCTTGTAGTACATCAGCTGGTTGGCATCCTCCGGCCGGTAGAGCTGGCCGACCTGGGAGAAGATGCCGAACTGGCGGAACATGCCCTCCATGCCGAAGGTACGGCTCTCGTCGGGCACGATCGGCACGATGCGGTTGCCGATGTTCTTGTCGCGCAGGAGCGTGTTGAGGATGCGCACGAACGCCATGGTGGTGGAGATCTCGCGGCCCGCGGTCTCCTTGAGCTGGGCCGAGAAGGCCGAGAGCGGCGGAATCTCCAGGGATTGCGACTTGCGCCGCCGGGCCGGGAGGGGACCGCCGAGCGCCGCGCGCCGCGCCATCAGGTAGTTGTGCTCGGGGCTCCCCTCGGAGAACTTGATGAAGGGAATCTCCTTCAGCTGGTCGTCCGAGAGGTCGATCTGGAAGCGGTCGCGGAACTGCTTGAGGACCGCTTCACCCATCTTCTTCTGCTGGTGGGTGATGTTCTGGCCCTCGCCGGACTCGCCCATGCCGTAGCCCTTGACGGTCTTGGCGAGGATGAGGGTCGGCTGGCCCTTGTGCTTGGAGGCGGCGCTGTAGGCCGCGAACACCTTGCGCGGGTCGTGGCCGCCGCGGGTGAGGCGCCAGATGTCGTCGTCCGACCAGTCGGCCACCAGGGCCGCCGTCTCCGGGTACTTGCCGAAGAAGTGCTCGCGCACGTAGGCGCCACTCTTCGACTTGAAGTCCTGGTACTCGCCGTCGACGCATTCCTCCATCAGGCGGGCCAGCATGCCGGTGCTGTCCTTCTGGATCAGGGCATCCCACCCTGAGCCCCACAGCACCTTGATGACGTTCCAGCCGGCGCCCCGGAAATCGGCCTCGAGCTCCTGCACGATCTTGCCGTTGCCGCGCACCGGGCCGTCGAGGCGCTGGAGGTTGCAGTTGATGACGAAGACGAGGTTGTCGAGTTTCTCACGCGCGGCGAGCGCGATCGCACCCAGGCTCTCCGGCTCGTCCATCTCGCCGTCGCCCATGAAGGCCCAGACCTTGCGGCCGTCCGTCTGCGCGAGGTTGCGGTGGTGCAGGTAGCGCAGGAAGCGGGCCTGGTAGATCGCCATCAGGGGGCCGAGGCCCATCGAGACGGTGGGGAACTGCCAGAAATCCGGCATCAGCCAGGGATGGGGATAGGAGGACAGGCCCTTGCCGCCGACCTCCTGGCGGAAACCGAGGAGTTGCTCCTCGGTCAGGCGGCCTTCGAGGAAGGCGCGGGCATAGACGCCGGGCGAGGAATGGCCCTGCACATAGATCAGGTCGCCGCCGTGATTGGCGTCGGCGCCCCGCCAGAAATGCATGAAGCCGGTGTCGTAGAGGGTCGCGGCCGACTGGAAGCTGGCGATGTGGCCGCCGAGCTCGGACGAATCCTTGTTGGCCCGCAGGATGATCGCGATGGCGTTCCAGCGGATCGCCGAGCGGATGCGGTGCTCGATCGCGCGGTCGCCGGGATGCGGATCCTGCTTTTCCGGCAGGATCGTGTTCAGGTATGCAGTATTGGCCGAATACGGAACCGGAGCGCCCTTCTTGCGGGCCCCGTCGATGACCTGCTCGATCAGGTAATGGGCGCGTTCCGGGCCGTCGACGTCCAGGACGCCGTCCAGCGAATCTAGCCATTCCTGAGTCTCGACCGGGTCGAGGTCGCGGCTACGCTCCATGGGCATCCTCCATTAACTTTTATGCGGATCGCGGGACCCGCTTATTTGGCTGAGCGCACTTGAGCAGCGTTCGTGCCAAACCCAACCAAGCGCTTTTCGCGTTTTGTGGCAATGGGTTCGCAAAAAGACAAAGCCGTCGGTCTGCGATATTTGTTACGCGTTTGAATTTTTTTGTCTGGGTTTCCGGACACGTCCCGATGACGTTGATCGCCGGGTACTCGGCCCTCCGGCGCGAGACGCATGGATTCGCGTCCGCACGTGCCTAGGGTTGCATCCGGGGCGGGCCTTCGGCCACACCGCCCTCGGGGGCGTCAACCCAGCCCTGCACGCCCCGCAAGGCAGCGCGGATCTGTCCTGAAATCCGCACCACGCCTCAGGCGCGTTGCGACGAGCCGCGCACGATGAGCCGACCGCTCAGGGTGACCTTGCGGACGGGCTGGTCCGGCGCCTTCAGGCGGTCGAACAGCAGCGCCATCGCCTGGGCGCCGATCTCGGCGACCGGCTGCTCGATCACCGTGAGGCCGGGTTCCACGAGGTCGCTCCAGGGCTCGTTGTCGAAGCCGGCGAGGCCGAGTCTTCCGGGCGTGGCGAGCCCGAGGCGCCGGGCCGCCCGCACCGCACCCATCAGCATCAGGCCGTTGGAGAGGACCAGCGCGTCCGGGCGGTCGTCCCCGGCCAGCCATTCCGCCAGGATCGCCTCGGCGGCGGCGGCGTTGGGGGCGGCCACCCGCGCCAGGGGCTCGGCCCCGACCCGGCGCAGCGCACCCTCGTAGCCCGCCCGGCGCTCCTGCGCGGTGGAGCTCGTCGCGCCGAACAGGCCGCCGATCCGGCGGTAACCCTGTGCCCAGAGGTGTTCGGCCAGCTGGGCGGCGGCCGCCACGTTGTCGAGGACCACGCTGTCATGGGCGCCGGGCGGGCCGGCCCGGTCGATCAGCACCGCCGGCACGTCGAGGTCGCCCGCCTTCATCGCCTCGGCGGTGACCCGGGTCGGGGCGAAGATGAGGCCGGTGACGCGCTCCTCCTCCATCAGGCGCAGGTACAGGGCCTCGCGGTCCGGGTCCTCGTCGGTGTTGCAGAGGATCACCCGCATCCCGGCGGCATAGGCCGCATCCTCCACGGCCCGGCTCACCGCCGTGAAGAACGGGTTGCGGATATCGGCCACGATCAGGCCGATGGTCTGGGTCGATTGCGAGCGCAGGCGGCGGGCCGAGAGGTTGGGCCTGTAGCCGGTGGCCCGCACCGCCGCCTCGACCTGCTGGCGCAGGGCCTCGCTGACCGGCCCGCGCCCGAGGGCCCGCGAGACCGTCGCGGTCGAGACCCCCGCCGCGCGGGCGACATCGCGAATTCCGACGCTCATCGGGCGAGACGCCCGGAACGGTGCGCGACATCCGGGTCCGGACGGCCCGCGGTAGGAAACGTTTTCAGCATCATGGCGTCGACATTGGCACCGATGCGCGGAGCGGGCAATCGCCGATTTTGCACTATTTCACCAATCTGGATTGACAGAGTTTATGAAAACGTTTTCATTGGTTGCAACGACAAACCCCACACCATTGACGGGAGGAGCACGCCATGCTCGCACCGACACCCCCCTTGGGCCCGCGCCTGCTCATTCGCCTCGCCGCCGCGCCCGCCACCAAGGAGGCGGCCATCCGTGAGGCGGCGCAGCTCCTCGTGGCGGCCGGCTGCATCGATCCGGCCTACGAGGCCAGCATGCTGCGCCGGGAGGCGGTGTCGAACACCTATCTGGGGCACGGCGTCGTCATCCCCCACGGCATGGTCGACGACCGCCACCTCGTCCGTCAGAGCGGGCTCGCGGTGCTGCAGGTGCCCGGGGGTATCGTCTGGCACGACGGCCAGGTCGCGCATCTGGTGGTGGCCATCGCGGCGCAATCCGACACGCACATCACGGTGCTGCGCCGCCTCACCCGCCTGATCCAGGACGAGGCCCGCCTCAGCGCCCTGCGCGACACGACCGCCAAGGAGGAGATCGCCGCCGCCCTCAGCGAGGACGCGGCGAGTCCCGGCGCGGCCGGCCCCGCCACCGATCTCAGCCAGCGCTTCGAGTGGACGGTCGATTATCCGACCGGGCTGCATGCCCGCCCGGCCTCGCACTGGGTGGAGGTGGCCCGGACCTGCCCGGCGCGGATCCAGGTGCGGCACGGCGCCGAGGTGGCCGATGCCAAGAACCTCATCGCCCTCCTCCAACTCGGCCTGCGCTGCGGCGACGCGGTGACGATCTCGGCGGAGGGTGACGACGAGGCCGGGGCGCTCGCGAAGATCTGCAAGGCGGTGACCGGCCTCAGCGCCGCCGAGAAGGCCGCCGCGAAGGCGGCCGCCGATGCCGCCGCCAAGGCGTCAGGCCCGGTGGCGGGCTGGAACCCGGCCGAGGCGCCTCGTGCCCTTGCCGGCCTCGGGGCCAGCCCCGGCCTCGTCATCGGCCCCATCCACGTCCTCAGCCTCGCCGAGCCCGTGGTGCCGGACGAGCCGGAGCCCCTGACGAGCGGCGGCGACCGCCTGCACGCGGCCCTCGAGGCCACGGACGGACAGCTCCGGGCGCTCGCCGACGACACCGCGCGCCGTCTCGGCGCGGCCGATGCCGGCATCTTCAAGGCCCAGGGCGAGCTCATCGCCGACACCGACCTCATCACCCTGGCCTGCCAGCTCATGGTGGAGGGCCACGGCGTCGCCTTCGCCTGGAACCAGGCCGTGGAGCGGATGGCCGCCAAGCTCTCGGCCCTGGGCAACCCCGTGCTCGCCGCCCGCGCGGCGGACCTGCGCGACGTCGGCCGCCGGGTGCTGGCCCAGATCGATCCGGCCCTGAAGAGCGGCCACGACCTGCCGGACGTACCCTGCATCCTCGTGGCCCCCGACCTCGCCCCCTCCGACACCGCCGGGCTCGACCCCGCCCGCGTCATCGGGCTGGCCACGGCGCAGGGCGGTCCGACCTCGCACACCGCGATCCTCGCCCGGACGCTGGGCATCCCCGCCATGGTGGCGGGCGGGTCCGGGCTGCTCGCCCTGGAGAACCGTACGCAGGCCATCCTCGACGGCGGCACCGGTCGCCTCTACCTCGACCCGAGCGCGGCGGACCTGGCCTCGGCCCGGGCCTGGAGCGAGCGCCAGCGCGCCAAGGCCGAGGACGAAGCCCGCGCCCGGGCGCTGCCCGCCCGCACCACGGACGGGCACGTGGTCGCCATCGGCGCCAACGTGAACAACCCCGAGCAGGTGCCGCTGGCCCTCGACCAGGGCGCGGAGGGCGTCGGCCTGATGCGCACGGAGTTCCTGTTCCTGGAGCGCGGCGACACGCCTTCCGAGGACGACCAGTACGCCACCTACCGGGGCATGCTCACGGCGCTCGCCGGCCGGCCGCTCATCGTGCGGACCCTCGACATCGGCGGCGACAAGCAGGTGGCGCATCTCCACCTGCCCAAGGAGGAGAACCCCTTTCTCGGGGTGCGCGGCGCCCGCCTACTCCTGCGCCGGCCCGACCTGATGGAGCCGCAGCTGCGCGCCCTCTACCGTGCCGCCAGGGACGGCGTGTCGGCAGGCGCCCCCCTCGGCCAGCATGCGCCGCTCTCGATCATGTTCCCGATGATCACCTCGGTGCCCGAGGTGCTGGCCCTGCGCACCCATTGCGACCGCATCCGGGTCGAACTCGGCGCCCCGGAGGTGCCGATCGGCATCATGATCGAGGTGCCGGCCGCCGCGATCCAGGCCGATGCGCTCGCCCGCCACTGCGATTTCTTCTCCATCGGCACCAACGATCTGACCCAGTACGCGCTGGCCATCGACCGCCAGAACACCGACCTCGCGCCCGAGGCCGACAGCCTGCACCCGGCGGTGCTGCGCCTGATCCACATGACCTGCGAGGGGGCGGCCCGGCACCGGCGCTGGGTCGGCGTCTGCGGCGGCATCGCGGGCGATCCGTTCGGGGCCTGCCTGCTGGCCGGGCTCGGCGTGCACGAGCTCTCGATGACGCCCCGGGACGTCTCCGCGGTGAAGGCGCGCCTGCGCGCCTCCGAGATCGGCGACCTGCGGGCGCTCGCCGCCCGGGCCTGCGCCCAGGAGGATGCGGCCGGCGTCCGGGCGCTCGCCCACGAGATCATGGGAGCGGTCGCATGAGCGTCGACGGCGCGCGGGTCGTGACCTGCACCCTGAACCCGGCCCTCGACCAGACCGTCGTGCTCGACGCGCTGGTTCCCGGGGCGGTCCACCGCGCCCGCAGCGTGCGCAGCGACGCCGGCGGCAAGGGCGTGAACGTGGCCGCCTGCCTGGCCGACTGGGGCGTGCCCGTCGCCGCCACCGGCGTGCTGGGCCAGGACAACGCCGCTCCGTTCCAGGCCCTGATGGAGGCCAAGGGCATCGCGGATGCCTTCGCGTGGATTCCCGGCGAGACCCGGACCAACCTCAAGCTCCTCGACGCGCAGAGCGGCGACACCACCGACATCAACCTGCCGGGGCTAGCCGTGACGGCGGACGCCCTGGTCACGGTGCGGGCGGTCCTGCGCAGCCGCGCCACCGAAGGCACCCTCGCGGTCCTGGCCGGCAGCCTGCCCGGCGGCCTGCCGGCCGGGACCTATGCGGATCTCACTGCCGCCCTGGTGGCGCGGGGCGTCCGCGTGATCCTCGACGCGTCCGGGCCGGCCCTCGCCGCCGCCCTCGCGGCCCCGACGGACGCCCTCCCCTTCGCGATCAAGCCGAACCGACACGAGCTGGAGGAATGGGCCGGGCGCTCCCTGCCGACGCTCGCCGACGTCGCCGCCGCCGCCCACGACCTGCGGGTGCGGGGCATCCCTCTGGTGGTGGTGTCCTTGGGCGCCGAGGGGGCCCTGTTCGTCACCGAGGCCGAGACGCTGCACGCCCTGCCGCCCCCGACCACGATCGCCAGCACGGTGGGGGCCGGCGACGCCCTGGTGGCCGGGCTCGTGGCCGGACTGCATGCGGAGCTGCCCCTGGCCGATACCGCCCGCCTCGCCCTTGCCTTCGCGGCCGGCAAGCTCGGCCAGGCCGGGGCGAACCTGCCGCCGCGTGAAACCGTGCGGGCGATCGCCGCGACGGTGCGGGTCGAGCGCCTCGCGGGCTGAGCGGAGGCCCGTCGCGGGCCGACGAGCCGCCCGTGAGACGATCAACCGAAACAAGAACCGACAGGAGGAAGCCATGACCCAGGTGTTGGCGGTGGTGGGAGGTGGGGATCAGGGCCTGCACGCGGTGCTGGCCGGGGCGGCCCTGCGCAAGGCGGCCGAGCGGCGCCGGCAGGCTGTCGAGGTGGAGCTGCGCGGCAAGGGCGTCGGCGGGAACCCGCTCAGCGCCAGCGCGATCCAGGGCGCCCAGGCGGTGCTGCTCATCGGCGAGGGCGATCTCGGCGAGGGCCGGTTTGGGGCGATGCGCCGGGCCCGCATCCGGATCGAGGACGTGCTTACCGACGCGCAGGCTGTGCTGGACCGCGTCCTCTCCGGGGACGCCCCGACCCCGGTCGCCGCGAGCATCCCGAAAAAAATCGTCGCCATCACCTCCTGCCCCACCGGCATCGCCCACACCTTCATGGCGGCCGAGGGCCTTCAAGCGGCGGCCGAGGTCCTGGGCCATCCGATCCGCGTGGAGACGCAAGGCTCGGTGGGTGCCCGCGACGCCCTCACGCCGGAGGAGATCGCGGCGGCCGACCTCGTGCTGATCGCCGCCGATACGGGCGTGGACCGGGCGCGCTTTGCCGGCAAAAAGCTCTATGCCACCAACACCAAGGCGGCGATCCGGGACGGCAAGGGCCTGATCGCCACCGCCTTCGCGGAAGCCCAGGTCCACGGGGGCGAAGCCGCCGCCGAGGGACCGGCCCGCCCGGTCGCCGCCGAGACGAAGGCCGGCGCCTACAAGCACCTGATGACCGGCGTCTCGTTCATGCTGCCCTTCGTGGTGGCGGGCGGCCTGCTCATCGCGCTCGCCTTCGCCTTCGGGGGCATCGACGCGATGAAGCCCGAGAATGCCGGAACCCTCGGCTTCGCGCTGGGCGAGATCGGCGCTAAGGCGGCCTTCGCTTTGATCGTGCCGGCGCTCGCGGGCTACATCGCCTATTCCATCGCCGACCGGCCCGGCATCGCGCCCGGCATGATCGGCGGCATGCTGGCCGCCAACCTCCAGGCGGGCTTTCTCGGCGGGATCGCGGCCGGATTCATCGCCGGCTACGCGACGTCCTTCCTCAACAAGCACATCCGCCTCCACCGGAACCTGGAGGGGTTGAAGCCCGTCCTGATCCTGCCCCTGCTCGCCACCGCGATCACCGGGCTCCTGATGATCTACGTGGTCGGCGTGCCGGTGGCGGCGATCCTGGCCGCGCTCACCGAATGGCTGAAGGGCATGCAGGGCACCAGCGCGGTGCTCCTCGGCCTCGTCCTCGGCGGCATGATGGCGGTCGACATGGGCGGTCCCGTCAACAAGGCGGCCTATGCTTCCTCCGCCGCGCTGATCGCCTCCGGCATCACCGCCCCGATGGCGGCGGTGATGATCGGCGGCATGACCCCGCCGCTCGGCATCGCCCTCGCCACCCGCCTGTTCCCGGCCCGCTTCTCGAAGCCCGAGTGCGAGGCCGGCGGCGCGGCGGCGGTGCTGGGCGCGGCCTTCATCACGGAAGGCGCGATCCCCTTCGCGGCGGCCGACCCGCTCCGGGTCATCCCCGCGATGGTGGCGGGCTCCGCGCTCGCGGGCGCCATCGCCCTGAGCCTCGGCGTCGAGATCAAGGTGCCTCATGGCGGCCTGTTCATCCTGCCGATCCCCAACGCGGTGACGAACCTGCCCGGGGCCCTGATCGCCCTTGCCGTCGGCACCTTGGTGACGGGGCTGCTGGTCGGCCTCCTGAAGAAGCGGGCTGCCTGACCGTACCGACCACGACACGACGGACCCGGCGCCAAGACCGGGCACATCGGAACGCCGAATCACAGGGGAGACGAGAGATGGGCAGGGGATTGAGGGCGGCCGTGATCGGCCTCGGACTGGCGACGATGGCCGCCGCGCCGGATGCGCGGGCGCAGGGGCTGGACGCCGGGACCGGCCTCGGCGTGCCGGAGACGGTGCAGCGCCCCGCCCTGCGGCGGACCCGTGCCCGGCCGCCGCAGCCGGACGGCCAGGGCTTCGCGGGCGCCGACAGCGCGGCGGGGGCCGCCGACACCCTGGGCCAGACCGCGACCCCGCCGACCCTGGCGGCCGGCACCTTCGACCTCGGCAACGGGCTCAGCCTCATCGCCAACTACACCGGGCAGGCGGCCGCCAACCCCATCGGCGGCATCCGCCAGGGCGGCGCCTATGCGGGACAGGTGTTCTTCGGCATCGACGCCGACCTGAACCGGCTCGCCGGCATCACGGGCGGCGCGGTCCACATCGCGGTGACGAACCGGCACGGCAACAGCCTGTCGGAGCGCTACATCGGCAACAACACCTCCGTGCAGGAGATCTTCGGCGGCGGTCAGACCACCCGGCTCACCTTGCTCAGCTACGAGCAGAAGCTGTTCGACGACCGGCTGATCGTCGAGTTCGGTCGGCTTGTCGCCAACATCGCCTTCCTCAATTCGCCGATCTACTGCAATTTCCAGTCGAACTCCGCCTGCGGCAACCCGACCTTCGTGTTCAAGACCTCGAACTTCACGTTCTGGCCGGTCTCGAGCTGGGGCGCGCATGCCAAGGCCTGGCTCACCGACCGGGTGTTCTTCCACGCGGGCGTCTACGAGGTGAATCCGCGCCACCAGCAACCCGGCGACAACGGCCTCGACTTCTCGACCCGGGGCGCCACCGGCGCGATCCTGCCGTTCGAACTCGGCTATTCCACCACCTTCGCCAACGATCCCCTGCCCCGGAACTACGGCATCGGCGGCTGGTACGACGCCTCCGACTATGCCGATCCGGTCCGCGACGTCACCGGTCAGCGCTCTGTGCTCACGGGCCTCGCCCCCGCCACCCGGTTCGGGCGCTCCGGGGTCTATGCCCGCTTCGACCAGATGGTGTGGCGGCCCGACCCCGCCGGCATCCAGGGCCTGACCCTGTTCGGCGTCGCCATGGCGGGTACCTCGGGGCGTCTGGTGGAGGATTACTTCCTGGAGATCGGCGCGCTCCAGACCGGCACCTTCGCGGGCCGGCCCTTCGACACGCTGGGCTTCGTCATCAACACCCAGAAGTTTTCGCCCCTCGCGCTCTCCAACATCGTGCTGGCGCAGAACAGCCTCGGCGTCGACCGCACGATTCCGCGACAGCAGATCATGATGGAGCTGAACTACGGCATCCAGGTCGCGCCCTCGGTGCGGCTGACGCCGAACCTCCAGTACATCATCAACCCGGACCAGACCCGCTTCCCGTTCTACCGCAAGAACATCCCCGACGCCTTCGTCATCGGTGCCAAGCTGTCCGTGGACCTGTTCACCCTGGCGGGGCTCGCCCGGGGGCCGGGGCAGTAGCTTCGGGCACGCCGATCAGGTCGGCGAGGCCGTCCGGGCAGGCGCCGTCGCGGGGGACGATGTGGGTCGCCACGGCACCGTGGCGGGCGATGGCCCCGGCGACGAAATCGGGCGGCGTCGGGGCGTCGGGGCTCTCGCAGACAACGGCGGCGAGGAGCGGCACGCCGTGCGCCCGCAGGGTCTCGATCGCCGTCAGCGCGTGGCTGATGGCGCCGAGATAGGAGCCCGAGACGAGGAGCGCCGGCAGGTCGAGGGCCTTGAGCCAGTCGAGGCCGGTGGCCTCCGGGGTGACCGGGCTCATCAGGCCGCCGACGCCCTCGATCAGCAGGGTGCCGCCGGGCGGCGTCGCCCGAATCGCGTCACGGCACCAGCCGACGAGATCGGCCAAGGCCAGCGCCCTGCCCTCGCGGGCGGCGGCGAGATCGGGGCTGAGGGGCGCGGAAAAGCGCCAGGGCGAGCAGGCCGCGACCGTCCCGGGCGTGACGGCCAGGCCCTGGGCGGCCAGGAGCCGGGCCGTGTCGCTCGCCGCGAAATTGGAATCGGCGAGGGCGGGCACGCCGCTCGCGAGCGGCTTGAGGGTGCGCACGGGGCGACCCGCTTCCCGCAGCCGCCGCGTCAGCGCGGCGGTGACATAGGTCTTGCCGATCTCGGTGCCGGCGCCGGCGACGAAGACGGCGCGGGGGCGGCTCACTTCTCGACGAACGCCTTCTCGATGACGTAGTGGCCGGCCTCGCCGTGGTTGCCCTCCTCGTAGCCGCCATCGGTGAGCAGCATGCGCGTGTCGCGGATCATGTCGGGCGAGCCGCAGAGCATGAAGCGGTCGTTCTCGATCGACATCAGCGGCAGACCGATATCCTCGAACAACTTGCCGGAGGTCATTAGGTCGGTGATGCGGCCGCGGTTGCGGAAGGGCTCGCGGGTGACGGTGGGATAGTAGATCAGGCCGGCGCTGATGACCTCGCCGAGGAACTCGTGGTTGGGCAGGTCCTGCGTGATGGTCTCGCCGTAGGCAAGTTCCTGCACCTGCCGGCAGCCATGGACGAGCACGACCTTCTCGAAGCGCTCGTAGGTCTCCGGGTCCTTGATGATCGACATGAAGGGGGCGAGCCCCGTGCCGGTGCCGAGGAGGTAGAGGTGCTTGCCCGGCATCAGGTTGTCGAGCACCAGGGTACCGGTGGGCTTCTTGCCGACGATGATCGGGTCTCCGACCTTGAGGTGCTGCAGCTTCGAGGTGAGCGGGCCGTTCGGCACCTTGATCGAGAAGAACTCCAGCTCCTCCTCGTAATTGGCCGAGACGACGCTGTAGGCGCGCAGCAGCGGGCGGCCCTCGACTTCCAGGCCCATCATCACGAATTCGCCGTTGCGGAAGCGGAAGGCGGGGTCACGCGTGGTGCGGAAGGAGAACAACGTGTCCGTCCAGTGGTGGACGCTCAGCACACGCTCCTCGTTGAACTTGCTCATCGACGGTCCGTCTCGACTCTCGCTCGAATCTCGAAGCTTTGCCCGGGGTCTTCTCGCACCTGCGGTAGGCCCGTCAAGGCACATGACAACGCACCCGTCCTGCATCGTGCTCAAGCCTCGCACACGGGGCGCAGCCGTGTCGCGGCGGGCACTCCGGTCTGTTCGCGCGAGGAGCCCCCTCCACGGAGAGCCGAGGCCGGACGGGGACCCGATCGCCCGCGCGCAGGATCAGAGGGGCTTCAGACCCGCCTCGATCTCGGCCCGGCGGCCTTCCAGGAACGGTGGCAGGGCGAGGCGTTCGCCCAGGGTCTCCAGCGGTTCGTCGGTGGCGAAGCCCGGCCCGTCCGTGGCGATCTCGAACAGGATGCCGTTGGGCTCGCGGAAGTAGAGGCTGCGGAAATAGTAGCGGTCCACCGGGCCGCTGGAGGGCACGCGGCGCTGCTTCAGGCGGTCCGCCCAGGCGTCGTAATCGGCGTCCGGAATGCGGAAGGCGACGTGGTGCACGGCGCCCGCGCCCTGGCGGGCCGGGGCCAGCTTCGGCTCGGCCACGAGATGGATTTCGGCCGCCGGGCCCCCCGCCCCCATGCGGTAGACCCGGACTTCGCCCTCGGGCAGTTCGTAGACCCGGTCATGGCTCATGCCGAGCACTTCGGTGAGGACGGCTTCCGTGCGGGCGATCTGCGCCACGCTGAGCCGGATCGGGCCGAGGCCACGGATCTGGTGCTCGGCCGGCACCGGGCTCCGCGCCCAGGGGTGAGCCTCGCCCGCCCCGCCATCGTCCACCAGCATCAGGCGCTGGCCCTCGCCGTCCTCGAAATCGAGGGTGAGACGGCCGTCCCGCTCCACCGGCCCGGCGTGGGTGATCCCCTGCCGGGCCAGGTGCTCGCGCCACCAGTCGATCGCCGCCGGCCCGGCGACCCGCAAGGCCGTGCGGCTGATCGCGTTGGTGCCCCGGCGCTCCGGCGGGGCCGGCCAGTCGAAGAAGGTGATGTCGGTGCCGGGCGAGGCGAGGCCGTCGGCGTAGAACAGGTGGTAGGCCGAGACGTCGTCCTGGTTCACCGTCTTCTTCACCAGCCGCAGGCCGAGGACGCGCGTGTAGAAGGCTAGGTTGTCTGCGGCCTGCGCGGTGATGGCGGTGAGGTGGTGGATTCCGGTGAGCTGCATCGTGCGTTCCTGGCTGGCCGCGCGCGGGGCCCCTCACATGGGTGGGAGGGGCCATGAAAGCAAAACGGCCCCCGTGCGGGGGCCGTTCGGTGGGTCGGGGTGGCGCCCGCTGTCAGAGCGCGGCGGTGAGGAGTCCGAGGCCCGCCACGGCGAGGCCGGCGCCGGCGACGCGTAGGGCGGGCAGGCTGCGCGCAAGGCGCCCGGCGGAGAGGCCGAGCCCGAGGCCAACCGCGTGCAGGAGCGCGGTGGCGCCGACGAAGCCGGCCCCGTAGGCGAGGCCGGAGGCCGTCTCCGGCATTTCGGCGCCGTGGGCATGACCGTGGAAGACCGCGAAGGCACCGACCAGGAGCATGGCGGCGGCCACCGGCAGGGCGGGGCGCAGGGCCAGGGCCGCGCCGAGCACCACCACCGAGAGGGCGATTCCGATCTCCACGAACGGCAGATCGGTGCCGGCGACACCGAGAGCGCCGCCGAGGACCATCATGCCGACGAAAGCCAGCGGCACGAGGAGGAGGGCGCGACCGCCGATGCGGGCCGCGATGAGGCCCACCGCCACCATCGCCAGCACGTGATCGAGCCCGCTCAGGGGATGCAGGAAGCCTTCCGTGAAGCCCGACGCGGCCTCGTGGCCCGGATGCGCGAGGGCGGGCGTCGCGACGAGAACCGACGTCGCCGCGAGGGCGACGCGGGCCGGCAGGGAGGCGAGGCGTGGTGTCATCGACGAATCCCGGATCTGGAATGGGGGGCGACGGCCCCGCTCGCTGTAACTAGCAACCGGCATGCCCGTGTACAGCCCCCGGGGCCGCGTGGGCGACGCGGCTCCCGGAAATGCGGCGTCGGTACCACCGGGCGCTTAGGCCTGTTTCCCGTGAAATCTCTCCCGCAAGATCCCCGGGGGCGCAGCGCTCAATCCGTCGTGCGTTCGAAGGTGACGATGCTGCGGGTCTCGCCCTGGTCGGCCCAGTTCGGCATCACCCGCCAGGGGGTGAGGACGCGCAGACGGTCGCCCTCGATGGCGAAGGTGCGGGTCTGCTCGGTGCCGACCCATTTCGGGTCCCAGGCGGCGTCGAGCTTGGCGGTCCACTGATCGCCCTTGAGGGTGACCTTGCCGGTGTAGGAGACGAGGGTCTTCATCAGGGCCGCGCGCTCGGCGTCGGTCTCGGCGGGCTTGCGACCCTCCCCCGTGAGCAGGAAGAACACCCGCTCGTCCGGCGTGAAATAGGCAAAACCCGTGGGGTGGTCGCCCATCACCGGCTGCTTCCTGCCGTCGGCGCGAACCTCGACCTCGTAGGAAACCAGCTTCCAGAGGCCCTTCAGGGCCGGCGGTGTCTCGGCCCGGGCTGGGCCGGCGAGCAGGCCGGCCGCGGCGAGGCCGGCAAGGATCATCGTGGTGCGTGTCCGCATGGATGGTGTCTCTCCCTGAAGGTGCGGACCTCGCGATGCTTCCCGCATAGCCACCCGTCCGTTTCGGGGCGGGGCCGCCCGCCGATGAAACTCGGCCCTCCCGGCATAGAGCGTTTCGGGGGCCGGGGGAGCCGGACGGGCGCCCTGAGGCGGGCGTTCGAACGACAGAGAGGCGGTTCCGTCTCACCGGAACCGCCTCTCTCGAGCCGACGCGACCGTGGGGTTCGCCGTGCGCGGATCAGTGCGCGCGGTTCGACGGACGATTCAGTGGACGAGGATCTTCGACAGGAAGTTCTGCGCGCGCTCGGAGCGGGCATTGGCGAAGAAGTCCTCCTTGGTGGCGTCCTCGACGATCTCACCCTTGTCCATGAAGATCACCCGGTTGGCGACCTTGCGGGCAAAGCCCATCTCGTGGGTCACGCACATCATGGTCATGCCTTCGCGGGCGAGCTGCACCATGACGTCGAGCACCTCGCCGACCATCTCGGGATCGAGGGCCGAGGTCGGCTCGTCGAAGAGCATGACCACCGGGTTCATGGCCAGGGCCCGGGCGATGGCCACGCGCTGCTGCTGTCCGCCGGAGAGCTGGCCGGGGAACTTCTTGGCGTGCGCCGAGAGGCCAACCCGGTCGAGGAGCGACAGGCCGGTCTTGAGGGCGGTGTCCTCGTCGCGCTTGAGCACCTTCCTCTGGGCCAGGGTCAGGTTCTCCGTGATGGAGAGGTGCGGGAACAGCTCGAAGTGCTGGAACACCATGCCGACCCGGGCGCGCAGCTTCGGCAGGTTGGTCTTCTTGTCGTGCACGGGCGTGCCGTCGACGACGATCTCGCCCTTCTGGAAGGGCTCCAGGGCGTTGACGCACTTGATCAGGGTCGACTTGCCGGAACCCGAGGGGCCGCAGACCACCACGACCTCGCCCTTGTTCACGGCGGTGGTGCAGTCGGTGAGGACCTGGAAGTCGCCGTACCATTTGCTGACGGACTTCATGGTGATCATGGGGCCCGTGGTCACGGGGGCCTGGGCGGTGTTGAGCGACGTGGTCATGGCGGAAATCCTCGTCTCGGGTGCGGCGACGTCACGACAATGGGACGTCCGGCGTCAGCGGATGATGGCGATCTTCTTCTGAAGGCGGCGCACCGCCATGGAGGCCACGAAGCAGACCGCGAAGTAGACCACGGCCGCGAACAGGTACATTTCCACGAGGCGACCGTCGCGCTGGGCGATCTTCGAGGCGGCGCCAAGGAAGTCGGTGATCGAGAGCACGTAGACCAGCGAGGTATCCTGGAACAGCACGATGGTCTGGGTCAGCAGGATCGGCGTCATGTTCCGGAAGACCTGGGGCAGGATCACGCTGCGCATGGAGGCGAAGTAGGTCAGGCCCAGCGCCGAGGCGGCCGCGGCCTGGCCCTTGGGGATCGACTGGATGCCCGCGCGCATGATCTCGGAGAAGTAGGCCGCCTCGAACAGCGTGAAGGTCACCAGCGACGAGGTGAAGGCGCCCACCGTCATCGGCCGGTCGGCCCCCGTCACCCATTGCCCGAGATAGGGCACCAGGAAGTAGAACCAGAAGATCACCAGCACGAGAGGCAGCGAGCGCATCAGGTTGACGTAGCCCTTGGCCACCAGCGGGATCACCGGCAGGCTGGAGAGCCGCATCATCGCGATGAGCGTGCCGAGGATGATGCCGCCGACGGCCGCGAGCGCAGTCAGCGTCAGGGTGAAGCGCATGCCGTCCAGGAACAGGTACGGCAGCGCGGAGGTGATGACGGAGAAATCGAAATTCGAGAGCATCGTGGGCGATCCTTAATGGGGGAGGCGCGAGGGCGGAGGACCCTCAGCGGTGGCCCGGGACGGCGACGCGGCGCTCGATCCAGCCGGAGGTGAAGATCACCACGATGTTGATGAGGACGTAGAGGATGGTGGCGGCGGTGAAGGCCTCGAACACCTGGAACGAGAATTCCTGCATGGCGCGCGCGCGGGCCGTGAGTTCCAGGAGGCCGATGGTCAGCGCCACGGAGGTGTTCTTGAGGTTGTTCAGGAATTCCGACGTCAGGGGCGGCAGGATCATCCGGTAGGCGTTGGGCAGGAGCACGTGGCGGTAGGTCTGGCTCACGGTCAGGCCCATGGCGGTGCCGGCCATCTTCTGCCCGCGGGGCAGGGCCTGGATGCCGGCGCGCACCTGCTCGGCGACGCGGGAGGCGGTGAAGAAGCCGAGACACACGACCGCCGTGTAGAACGGGGCGTTCGGCAGCTGCTTGATCCAGCCGCCCCAGGATTCCGGCAGCACCTCCGGCAGGACGAAGTACCAGAGGAACATCTGCACCAGGAGCGGGATGTTGCGGAACAGTTCGACATAGGCCGTGCCGACCGCGTTGGCGGTCTTCGAGGGCAGGGTGCGCATGACGCCGATCATCGAGCCGAGGAAGAACGCGATCACCCAGGCGCACAGAGCCGTCACCACCGTCCAGGTCAGGCCCGAGAGCAGCATGTCGGCGTAGGTGCCGGTGCCCTCCGGAGAGGGTTCGAAGAAGATGCCCCAGTTCCAGTTGTAGTTCATCGCGTCGTCGTCCCTTGTGAGCGGGCATCCGGGCGAGCGCCCGTGAATGTGGCGGTGCTGTGTCGGACAGTGCCGAGACCTTGGCCGCAAGGTCCAGGGCCCGGGGCGTCCCGCCCGGGTCGCACACTGACATTTCCAGAGATTTGCTGCTTTTCCGGGCAGATCCGGGCTTGCGGCGCGCAAAGGCCGTCGGCCCGCCCGGGATGGGCGGGCCGACGGCCTCCGGGTCGATTCGAAAGGGAACCTGGACAGGACATCGGTGCCCGCCCCCCAAGCATCATCCGGACCAGAACCCGACGGCCGGGGCCGGCGGACGCCTCAGGCGCGCGCCGGTGTGGCGGCGGGAACATCCTGCGGGGCCGGGCGGCCGAGGGTGAGGATCAGCCCGGCCGCGGCGAGGCAGAGCGCCCCGGCGGCGAAGAAGGCCGGCAGGTAGCTCGCAAGCTCCGTGCGCGAGAGGCCGGCCCCGTAGGCGATCGTCGCCGCGCCGAGCTGGTGGCCGGCGAAGACCCAACCGAAGACGAGGTTGGCCCGCTCGCGCCCGAACCGCGCCGCGGTCAGCCGCACGGTGGGGGGCACCGTGGCGATCCAGTCGAGGCCGTAGAACACGGCGAACAGCGACAGGCCCACGAAGGAGAAGTCCGAGAACGGTAGGAACATCAACGAGAGCCCGCGCAGGCCGTAGTACCAGAACAGGAGCCAGCGGTTGTCGTAACGGTCGGAGAGCCAGCCCGACGCCACCGTGCCGATGAAGTCGAACACACCCATGGCGGCGAGCACGCTGGCCCCCTGCACCGGACCGATGCCGTAATCGGCGCAGAGGGGGATGAAGTGGGTCTGGATCAACCCGTTCGTGCTGGCCCCGCAGATGAAGAACGTGGCGAACAGCACCCAGAACACGCGGGTGCCGGCGGCGTCGCGCAGGGCGGACAGGGCCCCGGTCGCACTGGGTCCCGGCGTCGCCGGGGCGGCGAGGGGGCGGGTCTCGCCGTAGGGCGCGAGCCCGAGATCCTCCGGCCGGTCGCGCATCAGGGCGACGACGCCGAGGCCCGCCGCGAGGAGCAGCGCGCAGATCACCAGGAGGGCGGCGCGCCAGCCCAGGGCCTCGGTGAGAACGGCGAGCAGGGGCAGGACGACGAGCTGCCCCGTAGCGGAACTCGCGGTGAGGAGCCCGACCACGAGACCGCGCCGGTGCGAGAACCAGCGCGTCGCCACCGTGGCGCCGAGCACCAGGGCGGTGAGCCCCGTGCCGATTCCCACCACCACGCCCCAGAGCAGGACGAGCTGCCAGACTTGGCTCATCCCGAGGGAGGCCAGCAGGCCTCCGGCGATCAGCCCCAGCGCCAGGAGCACGATCCGGCGCGGGCCGTAGCGGTTCATCAGGGCGGCGGCGAAGGGCCCCATCAGGCCGAACAGGACGAGGCGCACAGCCAGCGCCGAGCCGATCGTCGCCGTGTCCCAGCCGAATTCCTTCTGGAGCGGCAGGATCAGGACACCCGGTGCCCCGACCGCGCCCGCGGTCACCAGCATGGTCAGGAAGGTCACGCTCGCGACCGCCCAGCCGTAATGGATGCCGCGGCGGGCGAGCGCCGTCGCGACGGCGTCGGACAGGCGCAGGGTGGGGTCGGTGGCCATGGCACGGGGCTCCCAGGCGCCCGCTGCCGAGGCGCCGGAGCCTTGCATAAGCGCATATGCACGCTTTAGACAAGGCGCCGACCGCGTGGATTGCCCGATGGACGACCCCCCACCCCAAGCCGTGCTCTGCCACTGCACCGCGCTCCGCCGGGGCGCCCGGCAGGTGACCCAGTTCTACGACCGCCATCTGGCGCCGTCCGGCCTGCGCACGTCGCAATACGCGATGCTGGTGGGGCTGCGTCGCCTCGGCCCGATCTCGATCAACGCCTTCGCGGACGCCATGGCCATGGACCGCACGACCATGGGCCGGGCCCTGAAGCCCCTGGAGCGCGACGGCCTCCTCGCCATCGGCCCGGGGCCGAACGGGCGGACCCGGGCCCTGCGCCTGACCGAGGCGGGGAGCCGGCGCATCGACGAGGCCGAACCCCTCTGGCGCGTGGCGCAGGCGGGCTTCGAGGCGCGCTACGGCGCCGAGGCGGCGGCGGACCTTCGCGGCGCCCTGGCGCGGGTGGTGCGGACGGTGTGAGGCGGGACACCTATCCCTTGCGCGGGCGGGCGCCGAAGATCGCGGTGCCGACCCGGACATGGGTCGCGCCCATCTGGATCGCGGCGGGGTAGTCCGCGCTCATGCCCATCGAGAGGATCGGCAGGTTGTGGCGCTCCGCGATGCGGGCCAGCAACGCGAAGTGGGGCGAGGGCGGCGCTTCGGCCGGCGGGATGCACATCAGCCCCTGGATCGCGAGACCATGGGTCTCGCGGCACTCGGAGAGCAGAGTATCGACCTGGGACGGCGAGACGCCGCCCTTCTGCGGCTCGTCGCCGGTATTGACCTGGATCAGGAGCTTCGGCGCCCGGCCCGCCCGCTCGATTTCCTTGGCCAGCGCCGCCGCCAGGGACAGGCGGTCGAGGCCGTGGATGACGTCGAACAGCTCCACCGCCTCCCGGGCCTTGTTGGATTGCAGCGGGCCGACGAGGTGGAGTTCGACATCCGGGTAGCGCTCCCGGAGGGCGGGCCACTTGGCCTTCGATTCCTGCACGTAGTTCTCGCCGAACAGGCGCTGCCCGGCCTCGAGGGCCGGCAGAATGCCCGCGGCGGGGATCGTCTTCGACACCGCCACCAGGGCGACCGAGGCGGGATCGCGCTCGGCATCCGCCGCCGCCTGGGCGATCTGGTGGCGCACCGCCGCCAGCCCGGCCACGACGTCGGCGGCGCTCGGGGGCGACGGGGCGTTTCCGGTGAGGGCGCCCTCGGCAAGGGTGTCTTCGGGAAGCGCGTCGTCGGGAACTGTGTCGGCCATGCTGCCTCGAAGGGATCGTTTCGGTGAACCGGTCGGCCCGGGGACTACCATTCCGGACGCGGCCCGCAAGGGATGGTTCGTCTGGATGAACGCGGGCGTCGGCCCGAGGCTCCCACGGGCGGCCCGGCGCGCGTCCGTGTTGACCCCTCCCCTCCCCGTGGTAGTCCGGCCCCCAGCCTCTCCGGGCAGGCCCGCGCCGCGCGGGCCGCCCCTCACCCCCAGAACCCCGGCGCCCGGCCCATGACGACCACCCCCAAACCCGCTCCCGAGCGCTACAACGCCAAGGAGACCGAGCCGCGCTGGCAGCAGGCGTGGGACGCGGCGGGCATCTACGCGACGCAGAACGACGATCCCCGTCCGAAATACTACGTGCTGGAGATGTTCCCCTATCCCTCGGGGCGCATCCACATGGGCCACGTGCGCAACTACGCGATGGGCGACGTGGTGGCGCGCTACAAGCGGGCGCGCGGCTTCAACGTGCTGCACCCGATGGGCTGGGACGCCTTCGGCCTGCCGGCCGAGAACGCCGCCATGGAGCGCAAGGTCAATCCGCGCGACTGGACCTACGCCAACATCGCGACGATGCGCGGCCAGCTGCAGAGCATGGGCCTGTCGCTCGATTGGAGCCGGGAGATCGCGACCTGCGATCCCGACTACTACAAGCACCAGCAGCGCATGTTCCTCGATTTCCTCGGCAAGGGGCTGGTGACGCGCCGCACGGCCAAGGTGAACTGGGACCCGGTGGACCACACCGTGCTGGCCAACGAGCAGGTCATCGACGGGCGCGGCTGGCGCTCCGGCGCCCTGGTGGAGCAGCGCGAGCTGACCCAGTGGTTCTTCAAGATCACCGATTTCGCGCAGGACCTCTACGACGCCCTCGACGGCCTGGAGCGCTGGCCGGAGAAGGTCCGGGTGATGCAGAAGAACTGGATCGGACGCTCGGAGGGGCTGGAGGTCCGCTTCGCCCTCGCTACGGCGCCGGCCCATGTCGAGCCCGAGATCAAGGTCTACACCACCCGGCCCGATACCCTGTTCGGGGCAAAGTTCCTGGCTATCGCCGCCGACCACCCGATCGCGGCGGCGCTCGCCCCGGCCCACCCGTCGCTCCAGAGTTTCATCGAGGAATGCCGGCGCACCGGCACGGCCCAGGCCGCCATCGACACGGCGGAGAAACTCGGCTTCGACACCGGCCTGAAGGTCCGCCACCCCCTCGACCCGTCCTGGCTGCTGCCGGTCTATGTCGCGAACTTCGTGCTCATGGAGTACGGCACCGGCGCCGTGTTCGGCTGCCCGGCCCACGACCAGCGCGACCTCGACTTCGCCAACAAGTACGGGCTCGGCAACACGCCGGTGGTCTGCCCCGAGGACCAGGATGCGGCGAGCTTCGTCGTCACCGACACCGCCTATGACGGCGACGGGCGCATGATCAATTCGCGCTTCCTCGACGACATGACCACCGACGAGGCCTTCCACGCGGTGGCCAACCGCCTGGAGGCGGAAATTCTCGACGGCGAGCCGGTGGCGCAGCGCAAGGTGCAGTTCCGCCTGCGCGACTGGGGCGTTTCGCGCCAGCGCTACTGGGGCTGCCCGATCCCGATCATCCATTGCGAGGCCTGCGGGCCCGTGGCCGTACCGGTGGCCGACCTGCCGGTGAAGCTGCCCGAGGAGGTCTCCTTCGACGTGCCCGGCAACCCGCTGGAGCGGGACCACGCCTGGCGCAACGTCCCCTGCCCCACCTGCGGGCAGCCGGCACGGCGCGAGACCGACACCATGGACACCTTCGTGGACTCGTCCTGGTACTATGCCCGCTTCACCGCGCCCTGGCTGCAGGATGCGCCCACCGACCGCCGGGCCGTCGACCAGTGGCTCTCCGTCGACCAGTATATCGGCGGCATCGAGCACGCGATCCTGCACCTGCTCTACGCCCGCTTCTTCATGCGGGCGATGAAGGCCACCGACTGGTCGGGCGTCTCGGAGCCCTTCGACGGCCTGTTCACGCAAGGCATGGTCGTCCACGAGACCTACAAGGACGCGGCCGGAGCGTGGGTGCCGCCGGCCGATATCCGGATTTCGGCCGAGTCCGGGACGCGTGAGGCGTTTCACGTGAAAACGGCGGAGCCGATCACCATCGGCGCCATCGAGAAGATGTCGAAGTCGAAGAAGAACGTCGTCGACCCGGACGACATCATCGCCAGCTACGGCGCCGACACGGCACGCTGGTTCATGCTCTCCGATTCGCCCCCCGAACGCGACGTGATCTGGACCGAGGACGGCGTCCAGGGTGCCGCCCGCTTCGTGCAGCGCGTCTGGCGCCTCGTCTCCCTGGCGAGCGCCGTCGAGACGGCCGAGGGTACGGGCGACGCCGCCCTGCGCAAGGCCGCGCACAAGGCTCTCGCCGCCGTGGAAGAGGATGTGGAACGCCTGCGTTTCAACCGCTGCGTGGCCCACATCTACACCCTCGCCAACGCCCTCGACGAGGCCCTGCGGGTCGGCGTTTCGCGGAGTGTTGCCGGGGAGGCGGCCGGAATCCTGACCCAGCTGATCGCTCCGATGATGCCGCATCTCGCCGAGGAATGCTGGCGGGCGCTCGGCCGCGACGGCCTCGTCGCGCAGGCGGCCTGGCCGGAGGTGGAGCGCACGCTCCTCGTCGAGGACAGCGTCACCCTCCCCGTCCAGCTCAACGGCAAGAAGCGGGCGGACGTCACGGTGCCGCGCAGCGCCGACGTGACGGCGGTCCAGGCCCTGGTGCTCGCCGACGAGGCTGTGCAGCGGGCCCTGGAGGGCCGGGCGCCGAAGAAGGTGATCGTGGTCCCTGGCCGAATCGTGAACCTCGTCGTCTAGGGACACGATCCGGCGACCATGATCCCGCCGGATAGGAAACGTAAAGCTTGCGCCGAATAGGCTGTCGTCGAACCCCGGTTCGCCGTACAGACGGGCGGGACGAGACAGCGAGACGGCGGCGGGCATGATGCGCTTGGCAAACGGGGCAGGGGCGGTTCGGACAGCGGCGACCGGCACGGTCGGCCGAGCCGTGCGGGTCGCCACCGTCGCCGCCCTGGCGCTCAACCTGTCGGCCTGTTTCCGCCCCCTCTACGGTCCCACCGCCTCGGGCGAGCCGATGTCCGCCCTCCTCGCCTCGGTGCAGGTGGACGACGTTCTCATGGCGCAGGGCCAGGAGCGCCTCGGGCATTATCTCCGCAGCGAACTCATCTTCGACCTCGACGGCTCGGGGCAGCCCTCGGCCAAGCGTTATCGCCTAAAGATGCAAGGCAGCGAGTCGGTGCAGACCCCGATCGTGTCCTCGCAGACCGGCCGCGCCGAGGCCGGCACCATCGTGGGAACGATCAAGTACGCCCTGGAAGACCTCAGCGGCACGAAGATCATCAGCGAGGGCGTGGCGACCTCGACCGCCACCTATGACCGCTCGATCCAGCGCTTCGCCAGCCTGCGCGCCGCCCGCGACGCCGAGATCCGCCTCGCCAAGGTCCTGGCCGAGCAGATCAAGACCCGCATCGCCTCCGTGCTGGTGACGAAGCCCTGAGCGCGACCGCACCGTGACCGCCGTCAAGGCCAGCGATGTCGACGGGCTGATCCGGCGCGGGCCCGACCCGCGCATCGCCATCCTGCTCGTCTACGGCCCGGATACCGGCCTCGTGTTCACCCGCGCCAAGGCGCTGGCGGAGGCGTTCGTCAGCGATCCGGGCGATCCCTTCGCCATGGTGAAGATCGACGGGGACGTGCTCGCCCAGGACCCCGGCCGTCTCGTGGACGAGGCCGGCACCGTCGGGCTGTTCGGCGGCACGCGCACCATCTGGGTCCGGTCGGGCAGCCGCAACTACGCCCCCGCGGTCGAGGCGGCCCTGAAGGCCGAGATCCAGAACGCCCGCATCGTGGTGGAAGGGGGCGACCTCGCCAAGAGCGCGCCCCTGCGGACGCTGTGCGAGAAGTCGCCGAAGGCCCTCGCCCTGCCCTGCTACCCGGACGACGAGCGGGCGCTGGCCGATCTCATCGATCGCACGCTCCAGGATCAGGGCCTGCGCATCGCCCGCGACGCCCGGGACGTCCTCGCCACCAGCCTCGGTGGCGACCGCGGCGCCAGCCTTTCGGAGATCGAGAAGCTCGCCCTCTACGCCCGCGGGCAGGGCCAGGTGAGCCTCGACGATGTCGAGGCGGTGGTCAGCGATGTCGCCGGGAGCGTGCTCAACACGCTGATCGATGCGGCCTTCGCCGGGCGCAGCGGCGAAGTCGAGCGCGACTACCGCCGCTTCCGCCACGAGGGCATGGACCCCTCGGTCATGCTCGGCTCGGCCCTGCGGCATGCCCTGACTCTCCTGGCCACGCGGCTCGCCGGGGAGGGACAGAGCGCCAGTCTGATGGTGGCGAACTGGCGCGGCCTGCATTTTCGGCGCAAGGCCCTAGTGGAGACGCAGCTCGCCCGCTGGTCGCCCCCGGCCCTGCGGCACGCGATCCAGCTGCTACAGGACGCGGTCCTGGCCTGCCGCCGCGCGGACCCGGAGCTGGCCCACGCGCACGCATCAAGCACGCTCCTGCGCATCGCCACCGAGGCGGCCCGGCGGCGCTGAGGTTCAGGACTCCGGCAGGGAGACCTTGAAGCGGTTGCAGAGGCCGCGAAGCTCCTCGGCGGTCTCATAGCGGATACGGATCTCGCCGGCGCCCGCCACCTTCGATTTCAGGGCCACGGTCACGCCGAGCGCCCGGGCCATGGCCTGTTCGAGGGTACGGATCTCGGCGTCCTTCTCGGCCGTACGGCGGGGCCGACCGGGGCGGGGGCCGTCGCCCTCGGGCACCTCGGCGGAGGCCAGGGCCTCGACCTCGCGGACCGAAAGCCCCTCCTCCACGATCCGACGGGCGACACCCTCGGCGTCGCGCACGCCCAGGAGCGCGCGGGCATGGCCCGCCGTGATCTCGCCGGCCACGACCCGGTCCTGTATCGCCGGGGCGAGCTGGAGCAGGCGCAGGGTGTTGGCGAGGTGGCTCCGGCTCTTGCCGAGGATCTCGGCGAGTTCGCTCTGGCTATACTGGAACTCGCTCATCAGGCGCTCGTAGCCGGCGGCCTCCTCGATGGCGTTGAGGTCGGTGCGCTGGACGTTCTCCAGGATCGCGAATTCGAGGGAGGTCCGGTCGTCGATCTCCACCGTCACCACCGGCACCTCGTGGAGGCCGGCCCGCTGGGCTGCGCGCCAGCGGCGTTCGCCGGCCACGATCTCGTAGGTGTCCGGCACGCCCGCGAGCGCCCGCACGACGATCGGCTGGATGATGCCGCGCACCTTGATCGAGGCCGAGAGCTCCTCGAGGTCCGACTCGTTGAAGCGCCGGCGCGGATTGCGCGGGTTCGGGCGTAGGAACTCCACCGCAACCTTGCGCTGCGCCTGGGACTTGCTCGCCTCCGCGTTGTCATCGCCGAAATCGCCGATCAGGGCCGCGAGGCCGCGACCGAGCCGGGGCCGCACCACATCATCCGCCATCGCCACCTGCTTCAACTCCGAACCTGACTGAACCGCTTCCTAGGGCGGGGGCAGGGCGCCCCCGCCTCGTCACGCCGCCACGGGCAGCCGCCCCTCGCGCTGGATGATCTCGGAGGCGAGGCGCAGATAGGCTTGGCTACCCGCGCATTTGAGATCGTAGAGCAGCACCGGTTTGCCGTGCGACGGTGCCTCGGACACGCGTACGTTGCGCGGGATCATGGTCTCGTAGACCTTCTCGCCCATGAAGCTGCGGACATCCGCCACCACCTGCGCCGACAGGTTGTTGCGTGGATCGAACATCGTCAGGACGATGCCCTGAATGGTCAGGCGCGAATTGAGGGCGCCACGCACCTGCTCCACGGTGCGCAGCAACTGGCTCAGGCCCTCCAGAGCGAAGAACTCGCATTGCAGGGGCACCAGCACCGCGTCGGAGGCGGCCAGAGCGTTGATGGTGAGAAGGTTGAGGGAGGGCGGGCAGTCGATCAGCACATAGGTGACGCCCGCCGTGGCGCCGGTCTCCCCGACGCCCTTGAGCACGTTGCGCAGGCGATGGGCACGGTCCGGCGCGCTCGCCATCTCCAGCTCCAGGCCGAGGAGGTCCATGGTGGAGGGCGCCACCATCAGGCGGGGCACCGCGGTCGGGATGCAGGCCTGTCCCAGGGAGGCCTCCCCCGCGAGCACGTGGTAGGTCGAGACCTTGCGCTGCCGGCGGTCGATGCCGAGGCCCGTCGAGGCGTTGCCCTGCGGATCGAGGTCGATCACCAGCACGCTCTCGCCGATGGCGGCGAGCGCCGTGCCGAGATTGATCGCCGTCGTCGTCTTGCCGACGCCGCCCTTCTGGTTGGCCAGGGCCAGGATGCGCAGCGGCCGATCCGGGTTGCCGCCGGTCGTCGGTACGGGAGTCGGATCGCTTGTCATGAATCCACGCGAGATAGGGCCGTGACGCGGACGATCCGCGCTTCCGACTCGGTTCGGCTCGGCACGAGATCGTAAACGAATCTCCACCGTTGCGCGGCCTCGGTCAATTCCGATTGGACGTCACGCCCTTTCGGAAACAGGCCGACCGTGCCGGTTGTCAACAAGGGCTCCGCCCAGGCGAGCAGCTGGGTGAGGGGGGCGAGGGCCCGCGCGCAGACCACCGCGACGCCTTGATGGCCGCCGATGACCTGCTCGATGCGGGCATTGTGCACCCTGGCCGGCGCGCCGGTGAGGCGGGCGGTTTCGGTGAGGAAGGCGCATTTGCGCGCGTTGCTCTCGACCAGATCGACTTGGAACCCAGGACGCTCGTGGCCGGCGATGGCCAGGACGAGCCCGGGCAGGCCGGCGCCGGCGCCGAGGTCGAGCCAGGTCTCCGGCTCCGGCGCGATCTCACGAAGCTGCAGCGCATCGGCGATGTGGCGGGTCCAGACATCCGACAGGGTGGCGGGCCCGACGAGGTTCTTCACGTTCTGCCAGCGGCGGAGCTGCTCGACATACAGATCGAGGCGCCGGGCTGTTTCACGTGAAACACCCGCTGCGGCCAAGACCCGATCGCGGTCGCGATCAGAGGCCATGGGCGGCCCCGCGATCGGCCCGGCGGGCGTGGGCAGCGAGCAGGGTGAGGGCAGCCGGGGTCACGCCCTCGATCCGCGCGGCCTGACCCAGGGTCCCGGGGCGCACGGCCTCGAGCTTCAGGCGCATCTCGTTCGATAGCCCCGGAATGCCTGCGTAATCCAGGCGGATCGGCAGGGCCACCGCCTCGTCCCGGCGGAAAGCGGCGATGTCCGCCTGCTGGCGGTCGAGATAGACCGCATAGGTTGCGTCGGTGCAGAGCCGCTCGGCCACGCGGGGTGGGACGGCGGCGAGCTCCGGCCAGACCGCACTCAGCCGCGCCCAATCGATTTCCGGATAGGACAGCAGCTGAAATGCGCTGCGGCGGATGCCGTCCTGATTGAGTTCGATGCCGACGGCGCGGGCCTGGTTGGGGGTCAGGCTCAAGGTGTCAAGTTGCGCGCGTGCGGCGCCGAGGGCCGTCTGCGCGGCGGCGAAATGCGCCGCCCGTGGTGTGCCGACGCAGCCGAGGGCGGCGCCCTTCGGCGTCAGGCGCTCGTCGGCATTGTCGATGCGGAGCGAAAGTCGGTACTCCGAGCGCGAGGTGAACATGCGGTAGGGCTCGCTCACCCCATGGGTGACGAGGTCGTCGATCATCACGCCGAGATAGGATTCGGCCCGGTCGAAGGTGGTCAGCGCGGAGCCGTCGGCGAGGCGAGCGGCGTTGATGCCAGCCACGAGGCCTTGGCCTGCCGCCTCCTCGTAGCCCGTGGTGCCGTTGATCTGCCCGGCCAGGAACAGGCCCGGCAGGCGCTTGGCCTGGAGGGAGGCGTCGAGTTCGCGGGGATCGACGTAGTCGTACTCGATGGCATAGCCCGGGCGCAGGATGGTCGCCCGCTCCAGGCCGGGGATCAGCGCGATGACGTCGCGCTGGACGCTCTCGGGCAGCGCGGTCGAGATGCCGTTCGGGTAGACCGTCGGGTCGTCGAGGCCCTCCGGCTCGAGGAAGATCTGGTGTCCCTCCCGATCACCGAAGCGGACGACCTTGTCCTCGATCGACGGGCAGTAGCGCGGGCCCCGGCTGGCGATGCCGCCCGAGTACATCGGCGAGCGATGGAGGTTGGCACGGATGAGATCGTGCACCGCCTGCGTGGTGCGGGTGATACCGCACTGGATCTGCGGGGTGGTGATCCGCTCCGTCAGGGTCGAGAACGGGACGGGATCCGCGTCCGCCGACTGCATCTCCAGGCCGGACCAGTCGATGGTGCGACCGTCGAGGCGGGCGGGCGTGCCGGTCTTGAGGCGGCCGAGAGCGAAGCCGGCGCGGTCGAGGGTCTGCGCCAAGCCGACGGACGGGGCTTCGCCGACGCGGCCGGCCGGGATCTGGGTCTCGCCGATATGGATCAGGCCGCGCAGGAAGGTGCCGGTGGTCAGCACGACGGCGCCGCAGGGGAGGGTGCGCCCCTCGGCCAGGATCACGGCGGAGACCCGACCCTGCGCGAGGGCGATGTCAGCGACCTCTCCCTCGATCACGCGCAGGTTCGCGGTCTCGGCGATCGCTGCCTGCATGGCGGCCGCATAGAGCTTGCGGTCGGCCTGGGTGCGAGGACCGCGCACCGCCGGGCCCTTACGCCGGTTAAGAAGCCGGAACTGGATGCCGGCCGCATCGGCGACGCGCCCCATCAAGCCGTCGAGGGCATCGACCTCGCGCACGAGATGGCCCTTGCCGAGACCGCCGATCGCCGGGTTGCAGGACATCGCGCCGATGGTGGCGGCTCGATGGGTGACCAGGGCTGTCCGCGCGCCGATCCGGGCGGCGGCAGCAGCGGCCTCGACGCCGGCATGGCCTCCGCCGACGACGATGACGTCGTAGGAATTAGGGGTTTGGTGCATGGGTTCGATTAAGCGGTTGCGGTCGGAATGGTCAACGGATCGGTGACCCGGAAGTCTGTTTTCACGTGAAACCGGACACCCGTGCCTCCACGGTCACAGGGCGGGCGTCGCGATCGGCTACTTGCCGATGCAAAATCCGGCGAACAGGCGGTCCAGCATCTCTTCCACGCCGACATGTCCGGCCACCTCCCCGAGGGCGCGAACGGCGAGACGCAAGTCTTCGGCCGCGAGTTCGGGTAGGGCGGTGCCCGCCAGTAGCCGGTCGAGGTGCTCGCGGCAGCGGGACAGGCCGAGGCGGTGGCGCTCACGGGTGATCAGGGCATCGCCGTGTCCGACAGCCCGAGCCGCCTCGTCCTCGATCGCCGTCATCAACCGATCCAGTCCGGATCCGGTGAGCGCCGAGATGCCGATCGTGGTGTCCGGCAGCGCGGAGACAGGATCGAGGTCGCGTTTGGTGCGAACCTGGAGCACGGGCACGGCGGGCATCGATCCGGGCATCACCGTTTCCGCGTCCGGGCCCTCGAGCATCACGACCAGGTCGGCCTGCTGCATCCGGGCCCGCGTGCGACGGATGCCCTCCGCCTCGATCGCGTCGCCCGCCTCGCGCAGGCCTGCAGTGTCGACGAGGATCACCGGCAGGCCGCCGAGGTCGCAGCGGATCTCGATGAGGTCCCGGGTGGTGCCGGGCGTGGATGAGACGATCGCCGCGTCGCGCCGGCTGAGGGCATTCAGGAGCGTCGACTTGCCGGCATTGGGCGGCCCGGCGAGGACGACGGTAAAGCCGTCCCGCAGGCGCTCACCGCGGCGCGAATCGGCCAGCACCGCCGCCACCTCGTCGCGGATCGCCCACGCCTTGTCCGCCAGGGCGGCATCCAGGGCCGCGTCGTCGACGTCGCCCTCGTCCGAGAAGTCGAGGGCCGCTTCCACGCCCGCGAGCAGGTCGACGAGGCGGCGGCGCCAGTCGGCCACGATCCGGCCGAGGGCGCCATCGAGCTGGCGCAACGCTTGACGCCGCTGCGCTTCGGTCTCGGCGTCGATGAGGTCGGCGATACCCTCGGCCTCGGTGAGATCCAGGCGGCCGTTGAGGAAGGCGCGGCGCGTGAAGGCTCCGGGTCCGGCCGGCAGGCAGCTGGGAATCTCGGCCAGCGCCCGCAGGACTACGCCGCGGACCGCGATGCCGCCGTGGAGGTGGAGTTCAACCATGTCCTCGCCGGTGAAACTGGCAGGCCCAGGCATCCAGGCGACGAGGGCCTCGTCGAGCGGCGTGCCATCGGAGGCGCGCAGAGTGCGAAGGGAGAGGCGCCGGGGGGCGGGGAGAGGGCCGGCGAGCATGCGGATCACGTCCGCCGAGGCCGGCCCGCTGATCCGAATGACGCCGACGGCCGAGCGGCCCGGGCCGGTGGCGGGCGCGAAGAGGGTGGTCTGTTCGGGCATGAGGACGACGCCCTGGACGCCGACGCCTGTCGCGTCAAGCGATCGTTAACCAGCTAACGGATTTGTTTCAGCGGGAAATCGTCGAGTGCAAGCAAGGAGTTGGCCGAACGCGACGTGCCGCGCACCCGCGTCCGACCGGAGGGCTCTCAGGTGTTCATGGAGTCGAAGAAGTCGTTGTTGCTCTTCGTCTGGCGCAGCTTGTCCATGAGGAACTCGATCGCGTCGGTGACGCCCATCGGGTTGAGGATGCGGCGCAGGACGTAGGTCTTCTTGAGCGCGTCCGGCGGCACCAGGAGCTCTTCCTTGCGGGTGCCCGAGCGGGTGATGTCGATGGCCGGGAAGATGCGCTTGTCGGAAACCTTGCGGTCGAGAATGATCTCGGAGTTGCCGGTGCCCTTGAACTCTTCGAAGATCACCTCGTCCATGCGCGAGCCGGTGTCGATGAGCGCGGTCGCGATGATGGAGAGCGAGCCGCCTTCTTCGATGTTGCGGGCCGCGCCGAAGAAGCGCTTTGGGCGCTGCAGGGCGTTGGCGTCGACGCCGCCCGTCAGCACCTTGCCGGAGGAGGGGACGACCGTGTTGTAGGCGCGGCCGAGGCGGGTGATCGAATCGAGCAGGATGACCACGTCCCGGCCATGCTCCACGAGGCGCTTGGCCTTCTCGATCACCATCTCGGCGACCTGCACGTGGCGAGTGGCCGGCTCGTCGAAGGTCGAGGCGATGACCTCGCCCTTCACCGAGCGGATCATGTCGGTCACTTCCTCGGGCCGCTCGTCGATGAGCAGGACGATGAGGTAGCATTCCGGGTGATTGATGGTGATCGACTGCGCGATGTTCTGCATCAGCACGGTCTTGCCGGTGCGCGGCGGCGCCACGATCAGGGCGCGCTGGCCCTTGCCGATCGGGGCGACGATGTCGATGATCCGCGGCGAAAAATCCTTCTTCGGCGGATTGTCCAGTTCGAGCTTGAAGCGCTGCGTCGGGAACAGCGGCGTCAGGTTGTCGAAATGGACCTTGTGCTTGATCTTCTCCGGGTTCTCGAAGTTGATCGTGTTGACCTTCAGCAGCGCGAAGTAGCGCTCGCCGTCCTTGGGGCCGCGGATCGGGCCCTCGACGGTGTCGCCCGTGCGCAGGCCGAAGCGCCGGATCTGGGTCGGCGAGATGTAGATGTCGTCGGGGCCCGGCAGGTAGTTCGAGTCGGAGGAGCGCAGGAAGCCGAAGCCGTCCTGCAGCACCTCGACGGTGCCGGCACCGATGATCTCGACCTCCTTGGCAGCGAGCTGCTTCAGGATGGCGAACATCAGCTCCTGCTTGCGCATGGTCGAGGCGTTCTCGACCTCGACCTCTTCGGCGAAGGCGATCAGATCGGTCGGCGTCTTGGACTTGAGGTCCTGGAGCTTGACCTCGCGCACGGCGTCAAGGTCTGCGGCGACGATTCCGACGTCGGCCGAATGGTCCACGGGGAGGGCTTCGTACGGTGACGTCATGGCAGATTCGGAACCGGCGGGAAGGGTAGGGAATCGGGGCAGATTCAAATCGATGGTATCGGGGAGTTTGATCGCCGGGCGCCTTTTCGGCGCCTGTCAGTCGAAGCGTTCGTGCGAAGAACGGCTCCGCGCATCGTCTTTGCGGAGCCTCAGGGCTCGCGGATGCAGCACGGCGTAACGAGGAGAGGCTTCACCCGTAGCGGGTTTGCCCGGTCTTCGCAAGGTCCGTCCGCGCGTCAAGCCGGATCAGCGGCGGCGTAGGCGCACATAGAGGGCGCCGGCCCCGCCGTGGTGGCGCGCCGCCTCCTCGAAGCCGAGCACCACGCCCCGGAGTTCCGGCGACCGGAGCCAGTGCGGCACGCTCCGGCGCAGCACGCCCCGCTCCGAGAAGGCTTCGTCGTAGCCCGGGCCGCCCTTGCCGGTGACCACGAGAACGTGGATGTGTCCGCTGGCCCGCGCCCGCATCAGGAAGCCGATCAGCGCCCCGTGCGCTTCCGCCTGATACATCCCGTGCAGGTCGATCCTGGCGTCGACCTGGAGCGCGCCCCGGCGCAGGGCGAGCCGGACGCGGCGCTCCAGGCCGGGCGCCTGGGGCGGCGCCGGGGCGACGACGGGGGCCGCCGGGGCCGGCGGCGGGGTCGGCTTCAGGGCGGCGCGCTTGGCGAGCGTACGCGGCATGGGTTTCGGGGGCGCCGGCTTCAGGGGCAGGGGTTTCGGGGGGAGGGGCTTGAGCGCGGACGGCTTGTGGCCGGAGACCTGGCTCGCCGGAACCGGCGCCGAGGTTTTCGTCGGCACGGCGTCCGCGCGCGGCAGCGCGCGGCCGCGCAGGGGCGTGATCAGGCGGGCGATCTCGCCCCACAGGTAGGCGTCCTCCCCCGAGAGGCCGCGCGGGCGCCGGGGTGTCTTCATGGGGCGGCGGGTCCGGCGCCGCGCGGCAGCAGCACCACGAAACCGACCGCGTCGCGCAGGTTGCCGGCGCGCATGCCCGCCTCCGTGCCGGTGCCGAGATAGAGGTCGCCCCGGGCTGGGCCGACGATGGCCGAGCCCGTATCGGCCGCCACGACGAGGCGCCCCGGCGCGGCGTCGCCCGCGATCCGGCCCTCGAGCCAGAAGGGGAGGCCGTAGCGCCAGAGCGTGGCATCGACGGCGACGTTGCGGCCCGGGCTCAGGGGAACACCGGCCGCGCCGGGGGGGCCGAGGGCGGGATCCGCGATCTCGGCGAGGCGGAAGAAGATGTAGGAGGCGTTGGCCCGCATCAGCCGCCGCGCGTGGCCCGGATTGGCCCGCAGCCAGCCGGTCCAGCGCGCCAGGGTGAGGCCCTCCAGCGGCAGGTGGCCTTCGCCGACGATGAGCTTGCCGATGGAGGTATAGGGGCGCCCGTTGCGCCCGTCGTAGAGCACCCTCACGGAGCGCCCGTCGGTGAGGCGGACGCGGCCCGAGCCCTGGACCTGGAGCACGAACAGGTCGACGGCGTCGCGCAGGTAGAGGAGCGGGCGCGCCCGCGCGCCCAGGGCGCCGTTCTCGATGGCGGCCCGGTCCGGATAGGCCTCGAAGGCGTCGCCGACCCGGCGCGCCGCGCGCAGGGCGGGGTCGAGGCCCGGACGCGTCTCGCCGGGTTCCAGGCCGACGAGGTCGTCGGGCCGGGCCAGCACGGCCGCGGTATAGCCGGGACCGGGTGTCGCGGAGCCGTCGAGTTCCGGCTCGAAATAGCCGGTCAGGAAGCCGCTGCGGCGCTCGGGCGTTCCCGCCGCCGCGGGGCGGACGACCCGGTAGGCATCGAAGGTTTCCGTGAAGAAGCGGCCCGCCTCGGTCTCGGGCACCGCCGCCGCCCGGGCGCAGGCCGCCGCCAGGGCCTCGGCGGAGCCGGCGACGCCGGTGGGCTGGGGGGCTGCCGGGCTCGCCGCGCAGGTCCGCCGGAAGGCCGCCAGGGCCTCGCTTGCGTCGGGGCCCGGAAATCCGCCCAGGCGCGCGGTCTCCACCGGCTCCAGCACCGCGTCGCCCACGCGCAACGGCTCGGCCGCGGGGGCGGCCGAGCCGGGGACGGGGAGGCAGAGCAGGACGAGGGCGGCCGCGACGGCCGCAGGCCGGGATGTCACGCGGTCAGCCGTCCATTCAGGCGCCGGCTTCCGTCGCCACGAGCTGCCAGTTCGGGTCGCGGGTGCCCAGCGTCCGGGCGAAGGTCCAGACGTCGGGCACCTCGACCACGGTCTCGGCGCTGCCATCCGTCACCTGGCCCTGCGCGTTGCGGGTGGCGGTGATGAGGTGGGAGAGGAAGCGCACGGTGATCTGGGCCACGCGGTTCTTCACGTCGACCGCCACGATCTCGGCCTTGTCGAGGGAGACGAAGGTGGTCTCCACCGTTTCGCGGCGTCCCTCGCGGGCGTCGATCTCGCGCTCGAAGCCCTCGCAGACCTCGCGGGAGAGCAGGCTGCGCAGGGTCTTGCGGTCCCCCTTGGCGAACGCGATCACGATGGCCTCGTAGGCGCTCTTGGCCCCCTCCACGAAGGCGCGCGGATCGAAGTTCGGCTCCACTTGGACGACGTTCTCGAGACCCTGGGCGATGGCCGAGCCCGGCTCGGCGATCCCGCGCCAGTCACGGGCATCCGCCTTCGGCGCCACCTGGCCCCGGTCGGCCTGGGCCTGCGCGCGGTCGGCTCCGGGCAGGCGCACCACGTTGTCGCCGTCCCCGCGCGCGGCCGGCGGCTCGGTGCGGCTGCGATCCACCGGCTTGAAGGGCGAGCGCTCCGTTCCGGTCTTCTGGCCCAGCACCGAGCGCAGCCGCCAGATGACGAAGACCGCCAGCGCGAGGAAGATCAGGGTGGTCAAGTCGAAGGAGTCCTGCATCACTGATCCGATCGTGGCCGTCGCACGAATACGTTGTTCCAAGGGGCTCCGAAACCCGGTCCGGTCCCCGGCAGGAGCACGCGGCTGGAGGTTCCGGCCGAGACACGCGGCCGAGAAGCTCGACCATGTGGCGCTTTAGCCGAGTGCCGCGCAAGGATCGAGCCGCGTCTTCGCGGTCCGGAGGGCGGCGGGCCGACGCGGGTCAGGCCCGGTGCGGAAGGGCACGGTCTCGGGATGGCTCGAACCTCCGGGGTCGCGCACAGGGATATGGGGCGGCCGGTCCGCCGGTTCCAGGCGGGCGTTCCGGGTGCGGACCGGCCGCGCCCGTTCCGGCGCCGTGGGGCCTGCGCCCCGGCCCGTCGCCTTGTTCCGCCCGGACGGGCGTGATAGCGCGCTCCCGCGCCGGCCGGGTGGTCGCATCGTCGCGGGTCGCGCTCACGCACGATCCGCCGGGATGCGGAGATCGGCGGAGGCCTCGATCCGGTACGGCACCGCCCATCCGCAGACCCAGGAAGAGGATACAACGCCATGGCCGACAATCCCGCACCGAACGGCAACGGTGGCGCCACGGCGCAGCCCGACGACGGCACCCCCACCATCAACGCACTCGCGCAATACACCAAGGATCTCTCCTTCGAGAATCCGAATGCGCCGCGCTCGCTGCAGCCGCAGGAGAGCGGTCCGCAGATCAACATCCAGGTGAACGTCAACGCCAAGCAGATCGCCGAGGTGGATTTCGAGGTCGAGCTGACCCTCGAGGGCGACGCCAAGATCGCCGGCGAGGTGCTGTTCGCCTTCGAGCTGACCTATGCGGGCATCTTCCGCATGCGCAACATCCCGGAGGACCAGCTCCACCCGGCCGTGATGATCGAGTGCCCTCGCCTGCTCTTCCCCTTCGCGCGCCAGATCGTCGCCGAGGCCGTGCGCAACGGCGGCTTCCCGCCCCTCTACATCGACCCGATCGACTTCGTGGGCCTCTACCGCCAGAAGGCGATGGAAGCTCAGGCGCAGCAGGGCGCGCCCGGTCCGCTCGCCTCCTGAACGCGTACCGTGCCGCATCCGCCGGCCATCCGGTGGATGCGGGACCTGAGCGCCACCGCGTGTTGCACGCCTGCCGCACCGTGCCGTCTAGGATTGTGCTAGCAGGCGTCCCGCGCCGCGACAGTCCGGCGCGGCAGGCCGGGACGGGGGACGTCTTGGTCCTGCCCAGGACCGGTCCCGCGAGACGCCTTCAAATGATCCGATCCCGCGGCGCGCACCGGATTCCGGCCCTTGGCCGCCTGACCCGGGCCGGCACTCTCGCGCTCCTGCTGAGCCTGGGGCTCGGCCTCTCCGGCTGCGTCACGCCAGCCCCGAACGGTCTGTCGGCGCTCGAGACCGCCGAGCTTCGCTTCGCCAGCCTCGATGTCCGCGTGCCCGAGACCGCGCCCATCGTCTGGGGCGCGGCCGAGGAGGATTATGCCCGCGCCCATGGCCTGGCACCGAACGATCCGGCCGTCGCGGCGACGCCGGCCGGCCGCGCCTTCGTGCGCGACCTGACCGCACGGCGCCTCCGCGCAAAGCTGGAACTCGTCACCGCCAAACGGCCGCCGGGCACGCGCCCGGTGCGCCTCGTGGCCACGGTCACCCACGTAGACATTCCCTCCGCCATCCGGCGGATCACCATCGGCGGCAACCCCGTCGTCAGCGCCGACATCGACGTGGTCGACGCGCGCACGAACGCCGTGCTCACCACCTACAAGGGAGGCATCGGCGTGAAGGCGGTCGGGCAGGGCGTCACCGGCATCCTCATCGACGCCGCCCTCACGGCGGGCGAGACGGACGACCTCTTCGACCGCGCCGCCGATAATTACGCGCAGGGCTTCGGCCGCTGGCTGGCCGCCGGCCCCTGAGCCGCGGAGCCCCACGGCGGGGCCGAACCACGCGAAGATCGCGTCCGCGACGGGACGCGCCCAGGTAGGCTCGGGATCGAAGTCCGGGCTTGGCCGTTACTCGCATCCAGTTTCGCCGCCCTCGGCAGGCCGACCGGTCCCCGCGCCGCAGCGCCGTGGGATCGGCGGATCGATTGCAGCCCCCGGATCGCATGCTCGCCACGCATCACCTCGCCCTGATCAACGTCTTCACGGGCGACATCCAGGGCGGGCTCGGACCGTTCCTGGGCACCTGGCTGGCGGAATCCGCCAATTGGAGTCCGTCGCGGGTCGGCTTCGTCACCACCCTGGTGGGCATCGGCTCGCTGCTCATGAGCGGCCCCTGCGGCGCCCTGGTCGACCGCCTCGGCCGGCCCCGGCTGCTGATCGCCCTGGCCTGCGGGGCGATCCTGTGCGGCACCCTGCTGCTGCTGCCGGCCCGGGGCGTGATCCCGGTCTTCGCCGCGCAGATGCTGGCGGCGGCGGGCGGCACGCTGCTGCTGCCGGCGGTGACCGCGCTCACCCTCGGCATCGTGGGCAAGGACCGCTTCCCGAAGCAGCAGGGGCGCAACCAGGCCTTCAACCATCTCGGCATCCTGCTCGCGGCCGGCGGCATCGGCCTCGGCACCGGCTGGTTCGGCCCGGCCATCGCCTTTTGGGTGCTCGGCGCCATGGCGGTGCTGGCGATCCTCGCCACGCTCACCACGCCGGGGCATTGCTACAACGCGCGCCGGGCGGTGGGCTGGCAGGAGGATTCCGACGACAAGCCCGAGCGCGCCGGCCTGCGCAGCATCGTGTCCGACCGCCGGCTCCTCGTGCTCGCCGTGGCCCTCGCCCTGTTCAACCTCGGCAACGGCGGCATGCTCTCGCTGCTCGGACAGAAGCTGGTGGCCACCGCCGTCGACGCCACGAGCTGGACCGCCCGCTACGTCATGGTGGCGCAACTCGTGATGATCCCGGTGGCGCTGTTCGCGGGCTCGCTCGCCGACAGGCGAGGCCGGCGCCAGCTCCTCGTCGCCGCCTGCGCGGTGCTCCCCGTGCGCGCCGCGCTCTCGGCCTTCATCGACGATCCCGTCTGGCTGATCTCGGCCGAGATCCTCGACGGCATCGCCTCCGGCATCATCGGCGTCGCGGTGCCCGTGGTGGTGGCCGACCTCACCTGGGGCTCCGGCCGGACCCAGACCGCGCTCGGCTCCCTCAATGCCATCCAGGGCATCGGCGGCGCCCTCTCGGCCTGGTACGGCGGCCTCGCGCAATCGGTGCTCGGCTGGACCGGCGCCTTCCTGGCGCTGGGCGCCCCCGCCCTCGTCGCCCTCGCGCTCGTCCTCTGGCTCGACACCACCAGTGAGGGCCGCAGCGGGCGCGGGCGCGACGCCGCGGCCGAGACGTCTTCCGGGGAGACTTCCTCCGGGGAGGGGACGCGGCAGGCCCGGCGCGAGCCCGAGCCCGAGCGCAAGCCGGAGACGGCCTGAGGGCGGATTGCCGCCGGGGGGAACAGGCCGGTCCCGCCCCGGTTGGCGAGGGTGCCTCAGCCACCGGAGCCCCAGACGATGGACGATCGACCCGACGGACGGACCCTGCGGGTCACGGAACCCCGCGCCGTGCCGTGGCTCAGCATCGTGTTCGGCTACGGGCCGATGCTGCCCTTCGCCGCCGGTGCGCTGGCCGCCTGGGGCTGGCGCGGCACCGACCTCGGGCAGGCCGCCGCCGCGCTGACGATCCTGTGGGGCTGCGCCATCCTGCTGTTCCTGTCGGGGGTGCGCCGGGGCGTCAGCTTCCGCACCGAGGGCGGGGCCACCGTCGCGCAGATCGCCACCATGATCGGGCTGTTCAGCCTCGGCTTCGCCGCCCTGGTGCTGGCGACCCTCGGCGCGGCCGTGCCGGCCCTGCTCGTGCTCCTCGTCGGCTTCACCGCCATCGCGGTCCTCGATCCGATCGCGGCCCGGCGGGGTGAGGCGCCGCTGTTCTTCGCCCGCCTGCGTCCGGTGCAGATCCCCATCGCCCTCGTGAGCCTCGCGGCCCTTCTCGCCCTGGCGCTCTGACGCGGGGTGCTCGGGCGCCAGACACCCGGCGCGCTTGCCGCCTCCGGCCACCCGCGATAGAGCCCCCGGAACCCCGAACAGCTCCGACGGACGCGAAGATCACCATGGCCAAGGCCGATTCAAACAAGGCCGATACCCTGAAGCCGCGCTTGCCGCGCGGTTTCGTCGACCGTCGCGAGGACGAGATCGCCGCCCAGCACCGCATGCTGGAGACGATCCGCCGGAGCTTCGAACTCTATGGCTTCGAGGCGCTTGAGACGCCCTTCGTCGAGTACACCGAGGCGCTGGGCAAGTTCCTGCCCGACCTCGACCGCCCGAACGAGGGCGTGTTCTCGTTCCAGGACGACGACGAATCCTGGCTCTCGCTGCGCTACGACCTCACCGCGCCGCTCGCCCGGCACGTGGCCGAGCACTTCGACGCGATCCCCAAGCCCTACCGGAGCTTTCGCGCGGGCTACGTCTTCCGCAACGAGAAGCCGGGTCCGGGCCGCTTCCGCCAGTTTATGCAGTTCGATGCCGACATCGTCGGGGCCGGCTCGGTGGCGGCCGATGCCGAGATCTGCATGCTGATGGCCGACACCCTGGAGAAGCTCGGGCTCACCGGCCAGTACGTGGTGAAGGTCAACAACCGGAAGGTGCTCGACGGCCTGATGGAATCGATCGGCCTCAGTGGTCCCGACAAGGCCGGCCAGCGCCTGACCGTGCTGCGCGCCATCGACAAGCTCGATCGCCTCGGCGATGCGGGCGTGCGCGAATTGCTGGGCGCCGGCCGCAAGGACGAGAGCGGCGACTTCACCAAGGGCGCGGGGCTGGCGGACGAGGCGATCGGGCGCGTCCTGGCCTTCACCGGCTGGACCGGAACCGGATCGGCGCCCGCCGACAACGCCACCACCTTGGCGAACTTCGAGGCATCGCTCGCGGGCAGCGCCATCGGCCTGGAGGGCGTGCGCGAACTCGCGGACATGGCCGCCCTGTTCGCTGCCGCCGGCTACGAGGATCGCATCCGCATCGACCCGTCCGTGGTGCGCGGGCTCGAATACTACACCGGCCCGGTCTACGAGGCGGAGCTGACCTTCCCGGTCACCAACGAGGACGGCCAGACCGTGCGCTTCGGCTCGGTCTCCGGCGGCGGGCGCTACGACGGCCTCGTCGGGCGCTTCCGCAGCGAGCCGGTGCCGGCCACCGGCTTCTCAATCGGCGTCTCGCGCCTGTTCTCGGCGCTGCAACTCGTGAAGAGCCCGCTCCTGGAGGGCACCGCCAAGCCCGGCCCCGTCGTTGTCTTGGTGCTGGATCGCGAAAACATCGCCGATTACCAGCGGCTGGTCTCGAGCCTGCGCGAGGCCGGCATCCGGGCCGAACTCTATCTCGGCGGCTCGGGCATGAAGGCGCAGATGAAATACGCCGACCGGCGCGGCAGCCCCTGCGCGATTATTCAGGGCTCGAACGAGCGCGAGGCCGGCGAGGTCCAGATCAAGGACCTGATCGAGGGCGCCAAGGCGGCGGCCGCCATCACCAGCAACGCGGAGTGGAAGGCCGCGCGCCCGGCCCAGTTCTCGGTGCCGGTCGCCGAGATGGTCGAGCGGGTCTGGGACGTGCTGGAAACGCATTTCCCGGGGAGCAGGCCCGAGGCTTCGGCCGAGCGGAACTGACCGCCCGGCCGACGCGAAAGCTCAGGCGACCGAGATGTCGACCTGGATGTTGCCGCGGGTGGCGTGGGAGTAGGGGCACACCACGTCGGCGCGCTTCACCAGATCCTCGGCGACGGCGCGCTCGAGGCCCGGCAGGGTTGCCTTGAGGGCGACCACGAGGCCGAAGCCGGTGCCGTCGTCGCGCGGGCCGATGCCGACGCTCGACTCGATCTTGGAATCCTCCGACACCTGGATCTTGTCCTTGCCGGCCACGAACTTGATCGCGCCGAGGAAGCAGGCCGCGTAGCCGGCCGCGAAGAGCTGCTCCGGATTGGTGCCGGCGCCACCGCCGCCGCCGAGCTCCTTCGGGGTCGAGAGCTTGACGTCCACCTTGGAATCGTCGGTCGCGGCAGAACCCTCGCGGCCGCCGGTGGCATGGGCGTGTGCGGTGTAGAGTGCCTTCATGTCGGTCTCTCCTCGTCGTGGAACGGGGTGGTCGGATCGGACGCACCGCTCCGGCGGCGGCCGGAGCGATCTCGATTGCGCACAATCTAGTTTTCATCTCGCACGGAACTTGATTGTGCGCAATATGAGTTTTGCATAAGGTCGTGACAGGCCCCCGGTTCCGTCCGGTCGCCATAAGGCAATCGTCCACAGGAAGGACACCGCATCATGTCGGGACGGACCACCCGCCCCCGCACCGAGCCCGTCGCAGATCCGTGCGCCGACGCCCTGAGCCTCGACAGCCAGCTCTGCTTTGCCGTCTACGCCACGGCGCATGCCTTCGGGCGCGCCTACCGGGCGCTGCTGGCGGGGCACGACCTGACCTACCCGCAATATCTGGTGTTGCTGGTGCTGTGGGAAGAGGAGGGCCTGACGGTCAAGGAGATCGGTCAGCGCCTGTTCCTCGATTCCGGAACCCTGACGCCCCTGTTGAAGCGCCTGGAAGCGGCCGGACACGTCCGCCGCGCCCGCGACCGCACCGACGAGCGGCAGGTCAGCATCTTCCTCACCCCGGGCGGGCGGGCCCTGCGCCAGCGCATGGAATGCGTGCCGGGCCTCGCGGGCGGGCTCACGGGCCTCGACATGGACGGCCGGCGCGCGCTCCTCGACACCCTCGTCCAGTTGCGCGCCTCCCTGCACCAGAACCTCGCGAAAGACGCGAGCCCGGGCGCGGCGCGGGCAGAGGAACGGGCCGAGGCCGGAGCCTGAACGCGAGGGCCGCCCCCGCCGGAGGCGGGGACGGCCCATCCGCAGGCTTTCGCCGGCGGAGACAAGCATTGCAGACGGCGAATCCGGTCCCGCGCGGGACCGGGCGCGACGCTTACTTCTGCGTGCCGAGGTACGCGATCACGTCGGCGAGCTTCTTGTCGTCCTTGAGGCCCGGATAGACCATCTTGTTGCCCGGCACCTTCGCCTTGGGGTCCTTCAGCCACTCCTTGAGGTTGGCCTCGTCCCAGGTGATGCCCGAGCCCTTCAGGGCGGCGGAATAGTTGTAGCCCTCGTGCGCGCCGGCCTTGCGACCGACGACACCCTTCAGGTCGGGGCCGACGCCGTTCTTGCCGAAGGCGTGGCAGGCCTTGCAGGGCGCGAAGGCCTTCTCGCCGGCCGCGGCGTCGCCGGCCTCCTGGGCCTGTGCGGAGAGCGGCAGCAGGAGCGCGAGCGCGGCGCCGAGGATCAGGTGACGCATGGTTGTTTTCCTCCTTATGAGCGGCCGAAGCCACCTTTGGTTATGGCAGAGCTTAGGGTTTTAGAACAGATTGAGACTGGAAACGCCCCAACCCGCGCTCCTATCCTGCGACGAAACGAAGCTTCACGGCGTGGGTTTCGTCTGCCCTCCGGTATCCGGAGCGTCCACGGGATGCGGTCGCCGCCGGTTTGGCCTACACTCGGCGGCAATCGCCCCCTGCGCCGCGCCAAGGTCTAGACCGGCGCGCCTGAGCGCAGGCTGAAGGCGAACCGATTGCGAGGAGCGCCCATGTCGATCGCCTTTCCCGTGCCGGATGCCGGTGTCGTCGCCCGCCGCGATGCGATCATCGCCGGCCTCGCCCCCCTGGTCGCCCCCGAGGCCCTGGTGATCACCGAGGACGAGCGCCGCGCCTTCGAGACGGACGGGCTCACCGCCTACCGCAAGATGCCGCTGGCCGTGGTGCTGCCCTCGACCACTGCGGAGGTCTCGGCCGTGATGGCGTTCTGCCACACCAACGGCGTGCGGGTGGTGCCGCGCGGCGCCGGCACCTCGCTCGCCGGCGGCGCCATCGCGCAGGAGGACGCGGTGATCCTGGGCGTGGCCAAGATGAACCGCATCCTCGCCGTCGACTACGAGAACCGCACCGCGCGGGTCGAGGCCGGCATCACCAACCTCGCCATCTCGGGCGCGGTGAGCCACGAGGGCTTCTTCTACGCGCCCGACCCGTCGAGCCAGCTCGCCTGCACCATCGCGGGCAACATCGCGATGAATTCCGGCGGCGCGCACTGCCTCAAGTACGGGGTGACCACCAACAACCTGCTCGGCGTCACCCTGGTGATGAACGACGGCACCGTGGTGGAGATCGGCGGCGAGCACCTCGACGCGCCCGGCTTAGACCTCCTCGGTCTCGTCTGCGGCTCGGAGGGGCAGCTCGGCATCGTCACCGAGGCCACCGTGCGCATCCTGCGCAGCGCGGAGGGCGCGCGCCCGGCGCTCGTCGGCTTCGGCTCGGTGGAGGATGCGGGCGCCTGCACGGCCGCCATCATCGGCGCCGGCATCATTCCGGTGGCGATCGAATACATGGACCGCGAGGCGATCCTCATCACCGAGGATTTCGCGAAAGCCGGCTACCCGCGCGACGCCGAGGCCATGCTGATCATCGAGGTCGAGGGCTCGGACGCCGAATGCACGGCGATGCTCGCCCGCATCGAGGCCATCGCCCGCGACTTCAACCCGACCAGCATCCGGGTCTCGAAATCGGAAGCCGAGAGCGCCGCGATCTGGAAGGGCCGCAAGTCCGCCTTCGGCGCCACCGGCCGGATCTCGGACTACATCTGCATGGACGGCACCATCCCCACCGGCCAGCTGCCCGGGGTGCTGGAACGCATCGGCGCGATCTGCGCCGAGAAGGGCCTGCGCGTCGCCAACGTGTTCCATGCCGGCGACGGCAACCTGCACCCGCTGATCCTGTTCGACATCAACAAGCCCGGCGAGATGGAGAAGGCGGAAGCCGCCGGGGACGAGATCCTCAAGCTCTGCGTCGAGGTCGGCGGCTGCCTCACGGGCGAGCACGGCGTCGGCATCGAGAAGCGCGAACTCATGCGCTTCCAGTACGCCCAGGCCGACCTCGAGCAGCAGATGCGGGTCAAAAACGTGTTCGACCCCGGCTGGCTGATGAACCCCGCCAAGGTGTTCCCCCTGGAGGGGCGGGTCGGAATCTGATCCGGCCGGGGCCGGGCCCGCTCAGTGCGGGCTCGACAGCTTCATCAGGACGAGGCCGGACACGATCAGGGCCGCCGCGGTGAGCCGCATCGCGCTCGCCTGTTCCCCCAGCACCGCGATGCCGACCAGGAAGGCGCCGACGGCGCCGATGCCCGTCCAGATGGTATAGGCGGTGCCGAGCGGCAGGGTGCGCATGGCGAGCGCCAGCAGCCCGACGCTGCCCACCATCGCCACCGCCATGATCGTGGACGGCCAGGGCCGGGTGAAGCCGTCCGACAGCTTCATCGCGTAGGCCCACACGACTTCGAGCACGCCCGCGGCGACGAGATAGATCCAGGCCATGTCAGCCCTCCTGAAAGGGCCGGGCCGTCCCGGACTTCTGCCCCGCGCGTGCGGGGGGAGGACGTGGCCTCGCGGGCCGGGAGGTAGGTTGCGGGGGCGGGCGGGTCAACCGTCCCGCGCGCCGGGCAGGGCGGGCACCTGCCTCAACGAAGCCA